>JBGOUY010000247.1:0-6553 GCA_041477795.1 bacterium | reverse complement strand
TCCTCCATCAATTCCATCTCGGCGCTGTGCGAGGTGACGCGCGCGGACGTGACGGAGATCAGCCGCGCCATCGGCACGGACAGCCGCATCGGGCCGCGCTTCCTGGAGGCGGGTGTGGGCTTCGGCGGCTCCTGCTTCCGCAAGGACATCCTGAACCTGGCCTACATCTGCCAGCAGCAGGGCCTGACGGAGGTGGCGGCGTACTGGAAGAGCGTGGTGGACATGAACGACTACCAGATCAACCGCTTCACCCATAACATCGTGGCGCGCCAGTTCAACACCGTGGCCGGCAAGCGCCTGGCGCTCTTCGGCTTCGCCTTCAAGCCGGGCACCAACGACACGCGCGATTCCCCCGCGTTCTACGTCTGCAAGAAGCTGCTGGAGGAGCGCGCCCAGGTCGTCATCACCGATCCCAAGGCGCTGGACAACGCCGCATACGACCTGCGCGGGCTGGCGGGCGACCTGCACTTCGAGCCCGACCCCTATGCCGCAGCGGCCGGGTCGCACGCCGTCGTGCTGGTGACGCACTGGCACGAATTCCGCGCGCTGGATTACCGGCGCATCTTCGCTTCGATGGAAAAGCCCGCCTCGCTCTTCGACGGCCGCAACTGGCTGGACGCCGCCGCGCTGCACCGCATCGGCTTCAACGTGTATCCGCTGGGCAAGGCGCCGCTGCTGCACTACTAGCGGGCGCAGGCACGCGGCACTTACTTCGCAAAGCGCTGCGGCGAAAATGGCGCCAGGAACTCGGGCAGCTCGCCGCCCAGCATGGCCTGCGAGAGGTAGTGCGCGGTGACGGGGGTGTTGAGGATGCCGTTGCGGAAGTGGCCGGTGGCGATCCAGAAGCCCGGGATCTCCGTCTCGCCCAGGATCGGGGCGTTGTCCCGGCTGCCGGGACGGAAGCCGCACCAGATCTCGTGGATGGGCATTTCGAACACGCCCGGGATGGCCCGCCACACGCCGCGCAGCAGTTCCAGCACGCCACCCACGGTGAGGTCCCTGTTGTAGCCCATCTCCTCCACCGTGGCCCCCACCACCAGCCGCCCATCCAGGCGCGGCACCACGTAGACGTCCGGCGTGCGCAGGTTGTGGCGCAGCAGGCCTTCCGGCGCGCGGATGGCCAGGATCTGCCCCTTGACCGGCCGCACCCAGGGGCGCAGGGCGCCGTCCAGCCCCGGGATGAGACCGCTCCAGCTTCCGGCGGCCAACAGCAAGCGCTCGTGACGCCACTCGCGGCCAGCGGCCCGCACGGCCGGCGGGCCATCGTCCAGCAGGCGCACTTCCTCCACCGGCGTGCGTTCGTGCAGGGTGCCGCCGGCTTTCAGGAAGGCCGCCTTCAGCGCATCCACCAGCAGGCGGTTGTCCACCGCATGGTCCTCGGGCGAGTAGACCGCCGCCACCACGTTGTGCGAGAGCGCCGGCTCCAGCGCCTGCGCCTCGCGGCCGCTCAGCCAGCGCACGGACAGCTCCAGCTTCTGCTGGTAGTCGAACAGGTGGCGCAGCTCGGCCGTGTCGTCCGCGTGCAGCGAGATCTTCATCCCGCCGTCCGTGCGATAGCCCACGCTGCGCCCGGTGTAGGCCTCCAGCTCGCGCACGAAGTCCGGGTAGAGCCGCAGGCTCTCCATCCCCAGGCGCAGGTTGGCGTCCTCCTGGAAGTGCAGCTCGCCCACCGGCGCCAGCATGCCCGCGCCGGCCCAGGAGGCTTCGCGGCCCGTCTCGCCGCGCTCCAGCAGCGTGACCGGCTCGCCGCGCTGGCGCAGCTTCCAGCCGATGGACAGGCCGATCAGCCCGCCGCCGATGATGAGGGTGCCCTTTTCCATGGGATTGCCGTGCGCTCCGCCGCGGGCTAGTGCCGCAGCCAGGAAATGTCGTGCGGCGGCCCTTCCTGCAGGGATACCAGGTGCCGGATCTCCTCGTCCGTGTGGTTCATCATGGGCGCCTTGATCCGCTGCAGGGGATTGGCCGGGTTCAGGTAGTAGGCGTCGTGGTACTGGGCCTGGGTCTCGGCGAAGGGCGTGCTGCGCCCGCTCAGCAGGAAGTCCGTCTCGCCGTGGCAGGTGCAGAAGTAGTCGCCGTAGCCGGCCGGAATCTGCACCAGCCCGTCCAGGGTCTGCCCCATCCGCTCTTGCGGGCCGAAGGACTGCCGGTAGACCACGGTGCCCTTGATGCCGAAGTTGGCAGTGCTGCCCGCGATGAGGTAGCGCCCGCCCGTGTTGACGACCAGCAGCAGCGCTCCGGCGAGCAGGTTCAGCACGCCCTCGCTCATCTTGTTGAGCAGGAGCTGCAGGCTGGAGCCGCCGAACACGGTGAAGATCGAGCCGTCCTCCAGGGAGATCACGGCGCGGCCGCCCGCGCTCACGCGCACGGTGGCGCCGGAGGGCACCGCATCTCCGACGTGCAGCGACCTGTCGTTGGCCTGGGCATCGCCCGCCAGCTCGCGCACCTTGCCGGAGACATTGGGCATGCGCTGGCCGAACAGGCTGCCCCAGTCGATCGCCTGGGCCTCGGGGGGCAGCACGGTGCTGCCCAGCGCCGCGGCCAGGGACAACCCCGCGCCGGCGCGCAGGAGGGCGCGGCGGTTGACCAGCAATTGGGGGGGCATGGGCGGATCGCTCCGGATGGGGGGGTCGCGGCAATGGCCGCTTCAGCGGGGCCGGCGCAGGGGGTCGCGGGAAAAATGGTACAGGAAGTGGCCCCCCGCGGCCAATGCCAACCCGTAGCCCAGGGCGAACAGCGGCCAGGAAAAGCGCGGCGGCAGCCCCCCGGACAGGAAGTGCTCCGCCTCCGACATGAACGCCACCAGCAGGATCGCCCCGCCCAGCACCGCCACCCCAAGCTGCAGGCGGGTCGGCGTGCGCAGCGCGCGGCGCTGCCCCAGCCAAAGCGTCGCGGTGCTGCAGGCCACCAGCGCCAGCGCAATCAGCACGGGCGCCAGCACCGGCGCCACCCACACCGTGGGCAGCAGGAACAGCAGGTCGTAGGTGAACACGCTGGCCGGCCAGTCCAGGAACGCTTTCAGGAATGCGTAGTAGCTGAGGTCCCACACGCCGAACACCAGCATGTAGGCCTGGAAGCGCAGGAAGGGATGCGGGTGGAACAGCATCGCCGGCGCCAGCAGCAGCGCCAGCGTGGCCGCCTCGCGCAGCAGCTCTACGCCCATGGCCCGCGCCTGTGCGGGCTGCAGCGCGCTCAGCAGGGGAAACAAGGAGTCGCCCTCCTCGCCCAGCAGCGCGCGCAGGTACACCACCACGGCGGCCTCGATGAGCCCGAAGGCGATGCCGAACACCCACAGCCAGGCAACCACGCTCCAGCGCGGCGTTGCGTCCATGGACTTCATCCTGCACACGCGGCGGCGCGGTGGCTCACTCGACCACCACGTGCTCCTCGCCGAACCAGACCGGCGACTGCGCCCGGTCGATGAAGCGCACCTCGTCCTCGCGCAGCGCCGCCATGGCCGCCTTGCCCTCCGGCGAGGTGCTGCCGGCCACCATGGACTCGCGGCTGTCGAACCATACCTCGGCGATGCCGTCGTAGGGCTCCGGCGCCCCGCGGCTCTTGCGCATGGCGTCGTTGAGGGGGTCGCCGGCGGTGTGCATCTGCACGTAGCGCCGGATCTTCAGGGCCTGGGCATGCC
The DNA here is from genome assembly GCA_041477795.1 of bacterium. GTDB lineage: Bacteria > SAR324 > SAR324 > SAR324 > JACQKK01 > DATFMP01. Next base: position 2,919 of record JBGOUY010000247.1, on the reverse strand, counting down.
GCCGCACGAGCGGCCCGTGATTCTTCAGCCAGTGCTGCTGGAACGCCTCGCGGCTCAGGCTCGGCAGGCGCCGCAGGCAGTAGGTCATCTTGATCATGGCCGCTCTCGGGTGAGTGGGGGCTCGTGTCTGCTGGCCTTCCTGCCTATCACATCGGCCGCATCCCGCGCTCGCTGCAGCGGCCGCGTGGGCAGCGCCCGCTCCCCTGCCGCGCGGGCATGCGGTGCCGCAGAGGGCGTTGCCCGCGCGGGACCGCTAGACGACCGGGGACTTGCCGCCATCGACGTTGATGGCGCAGCCGGTGATGTAGGACGCGGCGTCCGAGGCCAGGAAGCAGGCCAGGTTGGCGAACTCCTGCGGATCGCCCAGGCGCCCCAGTGGCACCTGCTTGCCCGCCTCGGCGATGAACTGCGCGAAGGATTTGTCGCTCGCCGTCCGCGCGTGGCGGGTCTCCCATTGCTCGCTGACCAGGACGCCCGTGCAGAGCGCGTTCACCAGCACGTTGTGCGGCGCGCACTCGCCGGCCAGCACTTTGGTGAAGGCCATCCCCGCCGCACGAGTGACGGCCGTGGGGGCGCCGCCGGCCGGGGGCGCCTTGGCGCCGGAGTTGAGCACGTTGAGGATGCGGCCCCAGCGCCGCTCCTTCATGCCCGGCAGGGCCAGGCGCGCCAGGCGGATCGCCGCGAAGAGCTTGAGCTCGAAATCGGCCAGCCACGTCTCGTCCGAGATCTCTTCGAAGGCGCCCCTGGCCGACGTGCCGGCGTTGTTCACCAGGATGTCCACCTTGCCCAGCGCCTGGCTGGCCTGCTGCCAGGCGAGCAGCACCTGCTCCACGCGGCTCACGTCCGCCACGATCGGCACGACGGTGCGGCCGGGCGCGGCGGCCTGGATCTCGGCCTTGGCCTGGGCCAGCACCTCGGGCCGGCGGGCCACGATGGCCACGTCCGCACCCGACTGGGCGAAGGTGCGGGCCATGGCCAGCCCCAGGCCCTTGCTGGCGCCCGTGATGAGCGCCGCCCGTCCTGCCAGACTGATCTGCATCGGTCTTTCTCCTCAGGCTGCCGCGGATGGGGCCGGGGCTCCCGGGCCCCCGGTTCCCCGCCGCTTGCGCATTGGCGCCCACCCTAGCGCAGTCGCGCCCGCTTTGTCCCCGCCGCGGCCCGGGCCGGGCGGACACGCGCGGTTGATGGCGCGGATGACGGCGCTGCACCCTCCGCTGCCGTCCGCGCTGGCCGCAGCACCCAGCGGCGTCGTGGCGGGAGAGGCGACCGCGCCCGCCCGGACCGGCCTGGGCGGCCTGCTGAACAACGACATTGTGCCGCGTTGCCGGGTCAGGCCGCCTGAGCGCGGCCGCGCGGCGGGGCTACTGCCGGCGGGGGGGCAGGGCGCGCGCGAGCGCGGCGGCGACGTCGTCCAGGCCGCGCTGGGGGCCGCCCCCCGGTCACGCTGCCGCGTGACCGACCCCCTCCCAAGGAGGGGGTTGCGAGCGTTTCTGCCGATGCGGTGCTGCCCCCCTCCTTTGGAGGGGGTTGGGGGGAGGCCCCAGGCGAGGCTATACGCCGATCCGCTACTCCTTCCGCCCTTTGAGCGCCTCGGCCAGCGCGGCGGCGACGTCGTCCAGGCCGCGCTCGCCGCGGGATTCCGGGCGCTCCGCGCCGAGGGGCGTCTGCGCGACGAAGCGGTAGAAGTCCGCGGCGCCGTCCATCATGGCGGCCGGCAGGCCCGCGGCGGCGAAGGCCCGTGCGTGCTCTTCCATCTCCCCGATGAAGCGGTGCGCCTTGGGCGGCACGGTGGGCAGGCCGCGCTGCAGCCAGGCCAGCAGGGCGGGCTGGCTCAGCGCCAGCTCTTCGGCCAGCGGCGCCTGCAGCGCCATGGCGTGGGCATAGGTGAACAGCACGCCGCCCAGCGCGTGCAGGCCCTTGGTGAGGCTGGCGTAGCAGGTCTTGAAGGCCGAGGCCTGGCCCAGCGGCCCCGGCAGCACGCGCACGTCCAGCCCGTGCGCGCCCAGCTCGGCGAAGGCGGAGGCGTGGGGGCCGCTGGCGTAGAAGCGCGTCACGCCCGGCTTGCGTGGCGGCGGGCCGATGATGGCCGCGTCCACGTAGGGGGCACCGGCCTCCGCGATGACGTCGCCCACGGCCTGCGCCGTCTCCGCGGCGATGGCGTTGCAGTCCACGTAGAGCGGCGTGGCGCCCGTGGCGCGCATGGCCGCGGCCACCTCCCGCGCCGCCGCCAGCGCGCAGTCCGGCACCAGGATCGCCAGCACCGCATCCGCCTCGCGCACCAGCGCGGGCAGGGAGCCCACATCCTCCACCCCGGCCTGGGCGGCCAGGGCGCGGGTGCGCTCGCTGCGGCCCGCCAGGGCGGCGATGGGGCGCAGGCCGTGCGCGGCCAGCACCTGGGCGACGACGCCCCCCATCTCGCCCGGGCTGTGGATGCCGATCGTGCGCAGGGTCATGGCTTCGCCAGGGTGAAGCGGCAGCCGGGCCGGCGCACCGGCGGCCGATGCACGGCCGGCCGGTGCCAGCGGGGTGCGGCGCGGGTCAGGTGCGGCGCTTGAGGCGCCGCGTGAGGATGTATTCGCTGACGGAGCGGAAGATCGGCTTGAGGTGCTTGGGCAGATCCTCCTTGGTCTCCTCCAGACCGTTGACGATGCGCGCCATCAGCTCCATATCGTACTCGTAGAGGCGCTTGGGATTCAGCTTGGCCAGCGCCGCCATCAGGTCCTCGTGGCTTTCCAGCGCGATGCCGCCGTGGGGGGAGGAGCGGCCCGAGCCCTGCAGGATTGCCGTCGCCGTCTGCAGCCGCCGCTCCAGTTGCCCGGCCATGCGCTCGCCGCCGAACAGCAGCACGCCGCGCAGGTTGTCGTCCGCCGGATTTTCGAACGCCCAGACGAGCGCGTTGCGCGGCAGGCCCAGGTCGTC
>JBGOUY010000296.1:0-5233 GCA_041477795.1 bacterium | reverse complement strand
GTTCCGGCTCGTCGCCTCCCGACTGGCACCCAGCTGACCGCTCAAGGTGCTGTCCCCGGCACCGGAAAAACAACGGGGTAAGGGGGAGCTCTGTCCGCCATGCGGAAAAACCGGCCGCTGCCGCACGATTGATCCCCCGCCACCCCTGCGGCTGGCGATCCTTGCCGATTCCGGCGCTGTGGTGAAATATCCGGGCTAGGGCGGGGCGTCGGGCGGATAGATCCCGCGCAGGCCCACCGCCGCCAGCAGCCGCACCTCCACCGCTTTCATCTCCCGCTCCTCCGCGTCGCTCTCGTGGTCGTAGCCCGCCACGTGGGCGCAGCCGTGGGCCAGCAGGCGCAGCACCTCGGTGCGCAGCGGCCAGCCGTTCTCCACCGCCTGCGCCGCCGCGCGCTGGAGGGAGAGCGCCAGCTCGCCCAGCAGCGGCACGGAGCCCGGCGCGACCCCCGGCGCGGCCGGGCCAGCGCTGTCATAGCTCCAGGAGAGCACGTCGGTGGGGCGCTCCAGCCCGCGGTGCGCACGGTTGAGCGCCTGCAGGCGCGCGTCGTCGGCCAGCAGCACGGACAGGCCGGCCCCGCCGCGGCCCAGCTCGCGCAGGAAGCGCGTCAGCGCGGCCACCAGGTCGGCCTCGTCCAGCTCAGGAGGAGGCGCGCCGGCTTCCCAGGAAACGAGGATCGGGGACGTCGCTGGCGGCGGGCTCAACGTGCTCCTCTTGCCGGGCGCCCACTTTGACTTCGGGGTAGGCGATGCGGTGGTGGTGGATGCTGATCAGCATCTTGGTGAAGGTCTTCTCGATGAAGTTCAGGTCGTTGAACGTCATGCCCGACTCGTCGAGCTGGCCTTCCATGTACACGCGCGTGGTGAGCTTCTGCACCATCTGGCGGATGGACTCCGGGGAGGGCTCCGTGAGGCTGCGCGTGGCGGCCTCGGTTACGTCGGCCACCATCACCAGTCCGGCCTCCTTGGTCTGCGGCTTGGGCCCGGGATAGCGGAAATCGGCCTCATCGAGCGGCTCGCCCAGGTCGCTCTGCTCCTCCTGCGCCTTGTGGAAGAAGTAGCGCACGAGGGAATCGCCGTGGTGCTGGGCGATGATGTCCATGATGGCGCGGCCCAGCTTGTGGCGCCGCGCGATCTCCAGGCCGTCCTTGATGTGATTGACGATGATGCGCGCGGAGGTGCGGGCCGGCAGGTCGTCGTGGTAGTTCTTCTTGCCCTGGTTTTCCACGAAGTAGAGCGGGCAGAGCATCTTGCCCAGGTCGTGGTAGTACGAGGCCACGCGCACCAGGAGCGGATTGGCCGTGATGCCCGCCGCCGCGGAATCGCTCAGGTTGCCCACCACGATGCTGTGGTGATAGGTGCCCGGCGCGCGCACGGAAAGCTCCTTGAGCGCCGGGTGGTTCATGTTGGCCAGCTCCAGCAGGCGCAGGTTGGTGGTGATGTCGAACACCTTTTCCACCAGCGGCAGCAGGGTGGCCGTGAGGAAGGCCACGCCCAGGCCGTTGATGGCCGCCGCGCCCATGTCCAGCGCGAACTGCCAGTTGAGCGGGTTCTGCTCCAGCAGCGTCAGCACGGCCAGCACCACCACGTTCATGGCCGAGATGCGCAGGCCCTGCTTCCACAGGGAGAAGCGGCTCTCGTAGTGCTCCAGGGGCATGGAGGCCACGAAGCTGCCCATCAGCGCGAAGAGGAAGTAGCCCAGCGAGTTGCCCAGCAGGATCGCCACGCACAGCGAGACCACGAAGCCCAGGAACACCGCGATCTCGAAGGGCAGCAGGATGCCCGCCAGCATGGAGGTCAGCGCGCCGGGGATGAGGTAGTTGAACGTGCTGTGCGGGATGAAGTCGTAGATCGTCGTCAGGGCCGGCACCACCAGCAGGATCGCCTTGGCGCAGAGCAGCGGGACGATGATCAACAGCGCCATCAGCAGCAGCCGCGAGAAGCCGGGCATCCCTTCGCGCCCCCGTTGCAGCACCAGCCGGTAGCTGACGGCGAGGGACAGCAGCACGATCAGGAACGTGCCGATGATCTGCGGGTACTTGGGGTTCTTCAGGTTGTAGGCGTTGAGGGCCCTGATGATCTCCACCTGCTGGCCCGTCCCCACGTCGCCCGCGCGGGCCACCACGTCGCCCTTCTTCATGTTGAAGTAGACGGGCGAGAGGTTCTTGATCAGCTCCTGCTTCTGGCGCTCGGTCTCGCCCTTGTTCTCCGTGAGGTTGGGGCGGATCAGGCGCTGGGCCAGCGTGACCATGCCCTCGCGGTAGGGCAGCGCCTCGCCGGAGAACTTGAGCTCCTGGCTCAGCTTGTCGATGCGGTCGCGCACCTGCTGCACCTCGACCACCGTGTCGAGGGCCTCGAAGCGTTCGAGCTTGTTGGAATCGAGGGTCTGGATCTGGATCGCATCGCGCCCGACGGCGAAGCTTTCCCGCGAGGCGACGATCTTCTGATCGTACACGGCGCGCAGGAGCAGGCGCACGTTCTGCTCCAGGTCCGCGTTGAACTGGGCCTGGTAGAGCAGGCGGAAGGGCGCTTCGTCCAAGGTGGTGCCCAGCGACCGCTCGAAGTCCGCGCGCAGCTGCTGCACGAAGGCATCCTCGTTCCCGCGGACGCGGCGCTCGTCCTCCTGCTGCTTTTGCCCCTCCTGGCGCAGGGTCTCCTGCTTGGCGTCGATCTGCTCGCCTTCCTGGCGGGCGTTGGCCTTCTGCGCGTCGATGGCCATCACGTCGAAGCGGAGCTTATCCAGGCGCAGGGACTGCTTGGGGTCGGGCTTGTCCAGGTCGGCCAGGCCGCCGATCTCGTTGATGAGCAGGCGCGATTCGCGGTTGAGAATAGCCTGGCGGGTCTGCACCTCCTCGCGCGAGGCCACCGCCTCGATCTGCGCCAGGGAGTTGCGGCGCACCTTGTCCGCCGCCTCGGCCAGGGACTTGCGCCGGGCGGCCAGACTGTCGCGCATCTGCTTGAAGGCCGCTCCCAGCGCCGCGATGGTCTTGTCCTTGAGCTTGGGGTCGAAGTCGTAGATGCCCGGGAAGTTGGCCAGGGCCTCCTGGCGGCGCACCGCGCTGGAGCGCTCGTCCACGAGGTTGACGTTGTCGGCGATAATGATGTTTTCGGGGATGATGTCGCCCTCGGCGTACCGGGCCGGCACCAGCGAGAAATTGGGGGCGATCATGATGGTGATCGCCACGGCCAGGCCCACCAGCAGGCCCGCCTTGCGGAGCCGATCCCGCGTCACCTGCACGATCATGCGCCCTTACCCCACGGCTGCGTTGGGTGTCGCGCTCGAGCGGGCCCGCACGCCGGCCCCCTGCGGACAGACCCACAAAGGATGCCACCTTTCCGGGCCATTCGCCAAGCGCGGGAGGGCGGGCGGGCGCGGCGGACCGCCCGGCCGGCGGGCTCCGCCGCCGGCTGGCCGCCCGTGGCGACGATATTGCATGGTGAAGGCGCAAGGCGCCGTCCCCCTGGGCGGCGGCCGCTGGTGAACACGAACCGGCGCGCCCCCGGGCCGCCTGCCGCGCCCGCGGGAGGGCGGCGGCAGCCCCGGCCGGACCCGCCGCGGGGCGGCCGACGCGCTGCCTGGATGCGATCCGGGCCCGCTGACCAATCGGCCCGGAATGCCGCGAGGACTGAGCATGCAACTGAGATGGCTGTGGGTGGCCTTGCTGCTGCCGGTGCTGTGGGGCGCCACCCCCGCCCATGCCGAGACCGTGCACCTCAACACGGGCGAATCCATCAAGGGCAAGATCGTGCGCTCGGACGCGGACACGATCTCCTTGGAGTCCGACAAAGGCTTCGGCGTCATCCAGATCAAGCGCTCGGACATCACCCTGATCGAATTCGACCAGAGCGAGCGGGATCTCTCGCGCCTGGTGGGCGTGGGCTACTACCACCGCTCCACCCCCAGCAGCGTGGGGGCCCAGGCCTCGGAATACGGCGTGGACGCGCTGTCGCTCAAGATGTGGCTGTCGCGCAACGAGTCGGTGGACTTGCAGCTGGGCTTCTACAGCTCCAACGACGCGACCGGCAAGCTGTTCGAGGTGTTCTCGCTGGATCTGCGCTACGCCAAGGTGTTCACGCGGCACGCGAACGTGGACGTGTATGCGGGGGGCAGCCTGGGCTACCTGAACGTGACCGACCGCACGGTGGGCCGCAACATCTCGGGCACGGGCTACAGCGCCCGCGGCTTCCTGGGCCTGGAGCTGTTCTTCGTGACGCTGCCCAACGTGGGCATCTCCTCCGAGGTCAGCGTGGGCACGCAACGGGTGGGCAGCAGCAGCACGACCAACCTGTCCGCGACGACGTTCCCGTCGTTCTCGTTGCACTACTACTTCTGACGCGCCATGGCTCCGGCACCGGCACGGTCCGCCGCCCGCTCAGCGGCGGCACGCCCCGCGCGGCACGCCCGCCCCGGGGACCTGCGCCGGAAGGCCGCTGCCGCGCGGCGCCGGCGCGAATCGCCTTTCGCCCCGGGCGCGGCCCATGCTAGAACCGGATGCGGCGGGACTTGGCGCGCGGCGCGGCACAGGGGGCTTGACACGCGTCCCGGCACCCTGCACGCAATAGGATGTCCGCGCAGCGCGATGTTTGCGCTGCGGTCAGAATCGGGTAACATGGTTTTGGCTCCGTTCATCGAATCCCGAACCCCGCGCGGTGCGGGGCCCTCCAACGGAAGCACGGCTTGCGGACCGAATCAGCCTGCCAGCCGGACCGGTTGCCTTCCTGAGGCGGTTTAGCGATACAGTGCCAGATCCTGACGTCGGCGGCCGACCCGCCCCGGTTGATCTGACAGGTGGAGAGTCTTCATGAGCCAGTCGAAAGGGAACATCCTGCGCTGCTCCTTCTGCGGCAAGTCACAGAACGACGTCAAGAAGATCATTGCGGGCCCCACGGTCTACATCTGCAATGAGTGCGTCGAGCTGTGCAACGACATCATGGAGGAGGAGTGGAGCAAGGAGCAGCTTAACCAGCAGGAAAGCAAGCTGCTCAAGCCTTTCGAGATCCGGGAGGTGCTGGACAGCTATGTGATCGGCCAGGACCACGCCAAGAAGGTGCTCTCGGTGGCGGTGTACAACCACTACAAGCGCATCCGCATGGCGAGCTCCAACAGCGACGTGGAGCTGCAGAAGAGCAACATCCTGATGGTCGGCCCCACCGGTTCGGGCAAGACGCTGCTGGCCCGTTCGCTGGCGCAAATTCTCGACGTGCCCTTCGCAATTGCCGATGCCACCGCGCTGAC
>JBGOUY010000257.1:0-6299 GCA_041477795.1 bacterium | reverse complement strand
CCGACCCCTCTCCACCCTGCGGAGAGGGGTTCATTCTTGCTTGGCCTGTCTCGTGGTGCACAGGCTTGCGATCTCCGCGAGCACCCAAGGCAGGCGTCCCGTCACATCATCGTTCGTGACCCGCAGAATGCGCACGCCTTGGGCGTTCAGGTACTCATCCCGCGACGCATCGTATCCCGCCTGCCCCTGGTGAATGGGGCCGTCCACCTCCACAACGAGCCGAGGTGACGGTGCGAAGAAATCCACGATGGTGCGCCCAATGGCGTGCTGCCGCCGAAACTTGGTGCCCGCAAGCCGGCCGTCCCGCAGCGCCTGCCAAAGCACATCCTCCGCCGCTGTCGTTTGTCTTCGCAGTTGCCGCACCGCGGGCTTAAGGACCCGCCATTGGTCGCGCGTCGCTCGGTATCGCTTCTCCATGTCTCGCGCTCCCGGGCGAAACACCACCAACGGCCGGCTATTCCCCCTCTCCGCCGTGAGCCACGCTCGCGGGGCGAACCCGCAGCACCGTGGAGAGGGGTGCCCGCCATGAGGCGGGCGGGGTGAGGTCGCCGCCCAAGGCCCCTGGATGCGCCATGCCAGGGGTGCCCGCCGTGAGGCGGGCGGGGTGAGGTCGCCGCGTTCGGCCGCGGGGTGAGGTGTCGGCAAACCCGCGCCCACCCTGGCCTTGCGGGCGCCTCGTTGCCATCGGCCCAGGCAGGGAGTAGATTACCGTGAAGCGAGCCTGCCTGTCACCCGTCCCTTGACCGCTCACCTGCGGCGGTGCCCCATGTCCCAGCCCCTTGACGCTGCCCGTGCGCCCGGCGCGCGCGACGCTGTCGCGCACGACGCCCCGGATGCCGGCCCGGCCCTGGGTAGCGCGGGGCGGGAAGTGGCGGCGATCCTGGCGCGGGCGCTGGAAGGCGGCGAGATCGGCGTGGAGGAGGGCGCGCGCCTGTTCGAAGCCAGTGGGTCCGAGCTGCAGCCGCTGCTGGCCACGGCCGATGCGCTGCGGCGCCAGGCCGTGGGCGACCGTGTCACCTACGTCGTCAACCGCAACATCAACTTCACCAACGTCTGCGTGAAGCGCTGCGGCTTTTGCGCGTTCAGCCGGGGCCACCTGGCCGGGGAGGGCTACTTCCTGCCAGTCGAGGAGGTGCTGCGCCGCGCGCAGGAGGCCTGGGAGCTGGGGGCCACGGAAGTGTGCATGCAGGCGGGCCTGGCGCCGGGCCTGGACGGCTGGTTCTACGTGGATCTGGTGCGCGCGGTGAAGCAGGCGCTGCCCGGCCTGCACATCCACGGCTGCTCGCCCGAAGAGGTGCTCTACGGCAGCAGCCTGGCCGGCGTGAGCCTGGAGACCTACCTGCACGCGCTGCAGGAGGCCGGCCTGGGCAGCCTGCCCGGCACCTCGGCGGAAATCCTGGACGATTCCGTGCGCGACGTGATCTCGCCGGGCCGCATCACCACGGCCCAGTGGAGCGAGCTGATCCGCACCGCGCACCGCCTCGGCATCCCCACCACCTCCACGATGATGTACGGGCACCTGGAGACGGCCCGGCACAAGGCCGCGCACCTGGCGCTGCTGCGCAGCATCCAGCAGGAGACGGGCGGCTTCACCGAGTTCGTGCCGCTGGGCTTCATCTACGAGGAAGCGCCCATGTTCGCCAAGCGCCGGCCCGCGGGCCTGCGCCTGGGGCCGAGCGGCATCGAGACGATGAAGATGTACGCCGTGTCGCGCATCATGCTGCACGGCTGGATCCACAACATCCAGGTCTCCTGGGTGAAGGAAGGGCAGAAGCTGGCGCAGGTGGGCCTGCTGGCCGGCGCGAACGACCTGGGCGGCACGCTCATCAACGAGAGCATCTCCACGGCCGCCGGCGCCCGGCACGGCCAGCTCGTCACCCCGGCCACCTTCCGCCGGCTGGCGCGCGAGATGGGCCGCTCGCCCGCCGAGCGCAGCACGGACTATCGCATCCTGCGCACCTTCGCCGATCCGGCCGAGGACCCGCAGGAGCCGCTGGAGCAGGTGACCGACCCGCAGGGGCGCTTCGGCTCCTACCAGGACCTGATCGCCGAGCAGCGCTTCCGCTTCCGCGACTTCCGCGCCCAGCAGGCGGGCGGCGGCACGGCGGGGGCGGACTAGGCAGGCCTGCCGAGGTTCCAGGCGGGGGTGTTCAATCGGCGCAGTGCAACGAAGGGACGCGACCCGCGCGCGGGGCCGCCAGCAGATGGGGAGATTCCACATGAAAAGGCTGAGGGGGCTGCTGCCGTTGCTGGTCGTCGCCTTGCTGGTCTACCTGCCGCTGGGCGGCTGGAAGCTGCTGTACGGCGGGGAGGACGATTCCGCCACGCGCAGCTACGGCGCGGAGTACAACGTGCCGGGCTTCGAGTGGACGGTCGTGCTCAATCCGCATGGCGTGCCGACCGAGGACACTCGCATCGGGTTCTTCGATCAGTGCCTGCTGCGCTACCGCGGCAGCGTGCGCGAGGTGACCAGCCATTACAGCTTGTACACGGCGCTCAGCCGCGACACGCTGGTGGAGTACCGCGCGCCGGTGGGGAGCCCCGCCCGGGGCACACTCTGCCCGGATGGCGCCGTGTTCCTGCTGCCCAAAGCGGAGCTGGCCCAGTTCAACGGACGCTTCGCCGAGCGCGAGCGCTACGAGCAGCAACTGGCGGCGGAGGTGGAGGATGCCATCAGCGCCCCCCGCCCCGGCCCGGCCTATACCGTGGAAGAAACCATCCACTGGGTGGAGGCGGCCAATCCGGAGGGGCTGGAAAGCTTCGGCTACCACATCCCCTTCCTGGATGCCTGCGGCATCGAGGCGGGCGGGACGGTGCAGGCGATCCAGCAGATTTCCGAGGGCACCCTTTACGCCTACACGCCGGAGCCGGGCCAGAGCTTCCGCGGCATCGGCATCCCCTGTCCACCCAATACCGTGTTCCTCCGGGATGCGTTGCGCCCGCGCTACTTCTAGGGCCGGCGCTCCAGCATCCGTGCCGCACGGCGCCGGCACACGGCGCGCTGGGCGCTGGCGCGGCCTGAGGCGCTGCGTGCCGCTCGGCCTGGGCCTGCTGGCCGCGCTGGTGCTGCCGGCCGCGCTGGTGCTGCCGGCCGCGGCGCAGGGCCAGGCTGCGGCCCCGGCCGCCTCCGCCCCCGATGTGCAGGTGTACATGCGCATCTATCCGCTCAGTGGGGACACGCTGCTCTACGAGGGCCTGCGCACCGTGCGCCGGGCGGACGGGCAGGTCTCGGTGACGACGACGTTCAAGCGCCCGGACGGCACGACGATCCAGCGCACTGAGGACGTGTACGTGGAGGCCACGCTGGCGCCGGTGGTGTTCCACCTGGAAGACCTGCGCTCGGGCGAGGAGGAGACGCTCACGCGCGGGGACGGCACGATCCGCATGAGCTACCGCGCCACCGGCAAGGACGCGCCTTCCAGCGGCGCCGTGGATGCGCAGGCGCACCAGGTCTCCACCGCGACGGTGATGCCGTTCCTGCTGCACGAGTGGGTGCACCTCGCGGCGGGGGAGGAAGTGGCCTTCCGCCTGCTGGTGCCCAGCCGGCAGGACAGCTATGCCTTCCACCTGCGGCGCGTGGACGGCGCCGCCGCGCCGCCGGGCCAGCTCACGGTGCGCATGGAGCCGGACACCTGGCTGGTGCGCCGGCTCGTGGACCCGCTGTTCTTCGTGCTGGACCTGGCGCCGCCGCACCGGCTGCGCGAGTTCCGCGGGCGCTCCTCCCTCAAGACGGACGACGGCAAGGAGCAGGACCTGCGCACGGTCTACCGCTATCCCGACGAGGGCTGAGCGGCGCACCCGGGCTGAAGGCGCCCCCGGGCTGAACGGCGCACCCGGGCTGAACGGCGCACCCGGGCTGCCGGGTGCCCGCCTGCCGGCCGCGCCGCGTGCACGCTGCAGCGTGCCGATCCGCGGCAATTGTCAACGCAGGGCGTCTGTGGTCGAATCCGGGACCGCGGCTGGTGCTGACCGGTCGGGTCCGCAGTCCTCCTTCGCATCCTGCACGGCGAGCCGATGACCTACGGATTCTCCCTGCTCATGCGCGGCCGCGACGCCGGGCCCGAGGCGTTCCTCAAGATCGCCCAGCGCGCTGAGGCGCTGGGCATCGACGCGCTGTTCTGCAGCTCGCACATCGTGCTGCCGCCGCAGGTCAAGTCCGGCTACTTGAATATCCCCGGACGCAAGTACGCCGAGCACTGGAACGAGGGCTACTGGGAGCCGTTCTCCGTGTGCAGCTTCCTGGCCGGGCAGACGCGGCGCATCAAGCTGGGCACGAGCATCGTCGTGCTGCCGATGCACAACCCCTTCGAGATCGCCAAGCAGGTGGCCGAGGTGGACCGCCTCTCCGGCGGGCGCTTCGTGTTCGGCATCGGCGTGGGCTGGTTCGAGGAGGAGTTCGAGCTGCTGGGGCACGACTTCCACACGCGCGGCGCCCGCACGGACGATGCGCTGGCCCTGATGCAACGCCTGTGGAGCGAGGACCCGGTCAGCCACGACGGGCCGTTCTATCCGGTGCGGGACGCGTGGTTTTCCCCCAAGCCCCTGCAGAAGCCGCATCCGCCGATCTGGGTGGCTGGGCACGGCAAGGCCGCCCTGCGCCGCGCGGCGCGCTTCGCGGAGGCCTGGCACCCGGTGCGGCCGACGCTGGAGTTCCTCGGGCAGGCCCGCGTCGATCTGCGCGGCTTCGAGGAGCAGGCCGGCCGTGCACCGGGCAGCGTGAAGCTGGCCGTCAAGCTGCCACTGGTGTTCCAGGACGGCCCGCCCGGCGCGGGGCAGTTCCCCACCGAGGGCCGCCCGCAGGACATCGTGGACGGCGTGCGCCGCTACCGCGACGCCGGCGCCCAGCACTTCCTGTTCGACTTCGTGCCGGAGCGCCTCACCGTGGCGATGGACACCATCGAGCGCTTCGCGCAGGAGGTGCGGCCCAAGCTGTGACGGCGCTGCGGCGCGACAAGCATTGTTTCGCGCAAAGACGCAGCGCCTCAAACTGCTTGTCTCGCGCAAAGGCGCAAATGGCGCGACCAACCTGTCTCGCGCAAAGGCGCAAAGCCGCAAAGGGCGCAGAGAGTTAGAAGTGAGCCAAGGTCCGGAGGTTGCGCCCCTCTCCGCAGAGTGGAGAGGGGCAGCCCCGCGTTAGCGGGGCGGGGTGAGGTGGCGACAAGGCGCCAAGGGCGGCAACAACCTGTCTCGCGCAAAGGCGCAAAGGCGCAAAGGGCGCAGAGAGTTAGAAGTGCGCCAAGGTCCGGAGGTTGCGCCCCTCTCCGCAGGGTGGAGAGGGGCAGCCTCGCGTTAGCGGGGCGGGGTGAGGTGGCGAGGGCGCAGAGCACTTGAGAAGAGAGATAGTTATGGGTGCTGCAATCGAGACTGAAATCTACACGTACGTGGATTTGCACAGAGTTGCGAAATTGATGGTCGCAAGCGAAAGGCGGCGCAAATATGGGAAGTACGACTGTGCGCTTTCTGCTCTCGTGTTCTCTGCTTTTTTCCTTGAGGCCTATCTCAACTATGTGGGATCACAGGTTCTTCCAGAATGGTCGGACGCGTACGAGCGCCATGAGCCGAAGGATAAGCTGAAGCGGATTGCGAGCGTACTGGGATTCCCTTTGAATCTCCAGTCAAGTCAGTATCACTCATTCACCTGTCTGTTCCGCATAAGGAATACACTTGCGCACGGCAAGTTGGTGAAGCTCAAAGCGCCTCGAATTCCAAAGAAAATACAGAACCAACGGATGGTTTTTCTCGAAACCGAATGGGAGAAGGCGACGCAGTCGGGGACCTTTCGCAAATACTTTGCTGATGCTGAGGGGGTCGTCATAGGCTTACATCAACGATTCGCGCCCGGGCGCAACCCGTTTGCCATTTCCGCATCGAGTACCTGGTAGACACCCGCCGACTCTTGCGAGGATTTACCGCCATGACGCAAGCCAACGGAGCGCTGCCGCTCTCCCGCTTCCGCGTGCTGGACCTGACCCGCGTGCGCGCCGGGCCCACCTGCGTGCGGCAACTGGCGGACTGGGGCGCGGACGTGATCAAGGTCGAGCTGCCCGCAGCGCTGGACGCCGAAGGCAACCTGGGCGGCCCGCGCAACGGGCCGGACTTCCAGAACCTGCACCGCAACAAGCGCTCCATGACGCTGAACCTCAAGGAGCCCGAAGGGCAGGCCCTCTTCAAGCGCCTCGTGGCCAAGGCCGACGTGGTGGTGGAGAACTACCGGCCGGACGTGAAGTACCGCCTGGCCGTGGACTACGAGTCGCTGCGCACGATCAACCCGCGCATCGTGTACGGCAGCATCTCCGGCT
>JBGOUY010000002.1:0-37782 GCA_041477795.1 bacterium | reverse complement strand
CGCAACTGCGAGTTCTTCGAGGTGCTGCTGCCGGACGAGGCGCAGAAGTACGGCCTGGAAGCGGACATCGCCGTGGACGACGCGGGGCTGGTGCACGCGCCCCAGGGGCCGGGTCTGGGCGCGGCGATCGACTTCGATCTGATCCGCCGCAAGCGCATTGCCGTGCTCTCCTGACGCACGGGCGGCGCGGGTGCCGCTTGAAGCGGCGTCCTACTTGACCACGTGCAGGCGCGGCGGGCGCGCGTCGTCGTCCTGGCCCGGCTCGCTGCGGGTGGGCGTGAACTCGGGCACGAGCCGCTGTAGCTGCGCGAGCGCCGCCGCGCTGTCGCCGCGCGTGATGGCCTGCCGCAGCACCTCCAGCTCCGCATCCAGCCAGCTCCAGTCCAGCCGCTGCTGCGCCGCGCGCAGGATGGCCGGATGGGCCGTGGGCGTGAGCTCGCCGCGGGCGGTCGAGGGTTCCTCGCGCAGCAGCTCCCCGGGGGCGAGGCCGGTGTAGACGATGGGGATGTCCGTGCCGGGCAGCCGGCCGGCCAGGCGGATCATGTCCTCCGCCAGCTCCTTGAGCGTGACCGGCGGCCCCATCTCCGCCAGGAACACCTCGCCGCCCTCGCCCAGGGCGAAGGCGTGCAGCACCAGCCGCACCAGCTCGGGCAGGGGCAGGAAGGCGCGGCTCGCCTCCGGGTGCGACACCGTGACGGGGCCGCCGCGGGCGATCTGCGCCTCGATCTGCGGCACGATGGAGCCCAGCGCGCCCAGCGCGCTGCCCAGCCGGAAGGCGATGAAGCGCGTCTTGGAGCGGGCGTCCAGGCTCTGGCAGACGCGCTCGGCCAGGCGCTTGCTGGCGCCCATCACGTTGACCGGGTGCGCCGCCTTGTCGGTGGAGAGCAGCACCATGCTGGCGGCGCCGTGCCGATCGGCCGCCAGCGCCACCTCGCGCGTGCCGAAGACGTTGGCCTGCAGCGCCTGCAACGGATTGCTCTCCAGCAGCGGCGCGTGGGAGTAGGCGGCGGCATGGAACACGATCTGCGGCCGCAGGCGCCGGAACACCTCGTCCACGCTGTGGCCCAGGTTGACGTCCCCCAGCACCGCGTGCACGGGGAGCTGCGGGTAGGCCGTCTCCAGGGCGGTCTTGAGGGCCTGCAGGCCGTGCTCGTCGTGATCGAGCACGATCAGGCTGGCCGGGCCGGCCGCGGCGATCTGGTGCGCCAGCTCTCCGCCGGCGGCGCCGCCGGCGCCGGTGACGAGCACGCGCTGCTCGCGCAGGGCCTGCACGACCGGCCGCGGGTCCTGGCCGGCCGCCGCGGGGCGCAGCAGATCCGCCAGCGTCACCGGGCGCAGCGCGGGCTGCGGCGCGGCCCCCTGCGCGCCCGCCTCGGGGAAGTGCAGGATGCGCACGGGCACGTGCGCCGCCGCGCAGGCCGCCACGAGCTGGCCGATCTCCTGGCGCGTGGCCTGGGGCGCGGCCAGCACGGCCATCTGCACGCCCCGCGTGCGCAGCACGTGCCCGGCCTGGCCCAGGTCGCCCACCACGCGCACCCCGTGCAGCGAGCGCCCCTTGAGGCGCGGGTCGGAATCCAGCAGGGCCACGGGCAGGTAGGGACTGCCGCGCAGCAGCTCGCTGGTGAGCTGGTCGCCCGGGCCCGTCGCCCCCACGATCATCACGCGCGTGCGGTCGGCAAAGGAGGGGCCGCTGCGCTGGTCCGCGCGCCAGCGGTACAGCGAGCGCGGCCAGATCAGCCCCAGCCCCAGCACCACCGGAAACATCACGAACACCGAGCGCGGCACGCCCTCGAAGCGGGTCAGCATGAACAGCAGCAGCCCGCTGACCCCCAGCCCCAGCATGAGCGCCCGCACCAGCTTGAACAGGTCGGCGAAGGACAGCTTGGGCCAGATGTCGCGGTGCAGGCCGAGCGTCCAGAAGACGACGCCGAAGACCGGCACGGTCACCGCCATCATCCACAGCATGCCGGGGTCGTCCAGCGGCGGCAGGTAGTTGTAGCGCTGGGCATAGGCGATGTAGACGGCGAGCGGCACCCAGGCCACGTCGTGCGCCAGCACCAGCGCGCGCCCGTTCAGCCGGGCCAGCAGGCCGCGCCAGAGCGGCAGCGGCTCCAGGCGCTCCAGCCGCTCGATCTGGAAGGCGAGCAGCGCATAGACGAGGCACCACGCCACCACTGCCGCAGCATCGGCGGCGGGCCGGCCGAGCCGCACCAGGGCCACGGCCGTGGCGCTGCAGAGCAGCATCACGCTGTAGTACGCCAGCGCGGTGCGGCGCTGGCTCCAGCCCATCAGCACCAGGCGCTGGAAGTAGTGCGTGCGGTGGGGGCGCCAGATCTTCTCCGCGTGCGCCAGCCGCTTGAGCAGCGTCACGGTGGCATCCATCACGAACGCGGAGAACACCAGCACGGGCAGCCACTCGGCGAAGAGGCCTTCGCGCCGCCCCACCAGCGTGAATGCCGCGGCCAGGTAGCCCAGCGAGATCGCTCCCAGATCGCCCAGGAAGATGCGGGCCGGGTGGAAGTTGTGCAGCAGGAAGCCCAGGCACGTCAGTGCGACCAGCCCGGCGCTGAGGGCAAAGGCGGCCTGGCCGGCCAGGGCGCCCAGCAGCGCCAGGGCGCCGAAGCCGATCGCGCCCATGCCGCCCGCCAAGCCGTCCATGCCGTCCATGAAGTTGTAGAGGTTCGCCATCCACACGACGAACAGGACGGTGATGAGCGGCCCGGCCGAGCCCAGCGGAAGCTCCCAGCCGCCCGGCAGGGCCAGCGTCTCGATCTGGTAGCCCCCCGCGATGAGCAGCAGCGCCGCGCCGGCGTGGACGAGGAGCCGCAACCAGGCGGGCCGGCTGCGGATGTCGTCCAGGGCGGAGATGCCGGCCACCAGCGCCAGCCCGCCGACCACGTACGGATCGCGGAGCACCGGCAGCTCCAGCCACAGCGCCGTCAGCACGGAGAGCGCCAGCCCGATCAGCAGCCCCAGCCCGCCCGTGCGCGGCGTGGGCGTCTCGTGGAGCGAGCGCGTCTGCGGGTAGTCCAGGATGTTCAGCGGCCAGTGGGGATTGGCCAGCAGACCGGTCAGCACGAAGGCGACCCCGAAGGCGGCGGCGCAGACGATCCAGACGGTCATGGGCGGCAGGTCAGCAGGTCGCCGGGGGATGCCGGCCGGAGGGACGCGCAGCAGGTGCCGCGGCCAGTGGCTCGCGCGGCGGGGAACGGCCGGTGTGGCGGGCGGCCCGCTCCCGTCTCTACCGGAGCGAGCGCTGCTCCTCAACGGCGAACCCGCGCAGCCTTGCGGACGCGGCCACCTGCCGCAACACGGTGCAAGCGCCGCGCCGCCGGTGCGCCTCCTTGACGAACGCCCGCCGCGCGGAAACGGCTCCGCCGCGGCCGGCGGCCCGCTCCCCGCCGCCTAGCTCTTCTGCACCCAGGCCAGGGTCTCGTCCAGGGCGTGCCGGAACCGCCCCAGCAGCTCGTCGATCTGCCCGGCCTCGATGATGAGCGGCGGGCAGAAGCCGATGGTGTCCAGCATGGGCCGCAAGATCAGCCCGTGCGCCTGGGCGCGCTCGGTGCAATAATAGCTCACGCGCTGGGCCGGATCGAAGGGGCGCTTGCTGGCCTTGTCCGCCACCAGCTCCACGCCGCCCATCAGGCCCACGCCGCGCACCTCGCCCACCAGGGGATGCTGCGCGAACGCCCGCAGGCCCGCCTGCAGGCGCGGGCCCACCTCGCGCACGTGCTGCACGAGCTGGCGCCGCTCCATCAGCTCCAGCGTCTTGAGCGCCACCGCGCAGCAGGTGGGATTGCCCGACTGCGTGAAGCCGTGCGCGAACACGCCGATCTTGCGGCTGCCATCCCGCAGTCCCTGGTACACCTCGTCGGAAATCAGGATTGCGGCCAGGGGCAGATAGCCCGAGGTGATGGCCTTGGAGCTGGTGATGATGTCCGGCTGGATGTCGTAGGTCTGGCTGCCCCAGAAGGTGCCCGTGCGCCCGAAGCCGCAGATCACCTCGTCGGCCACCATCAGCACGTCGTGCTTGCGCAGCACGGCCTGGATCTTGGAGAAGTAGCCGCGCGGCGGGATGATCACGCCGCCGGCGCCCATCACGGGCTCGGCGATGAAGGCCGCCACCGTGTCCGCGCCTTCCTTGCGGATCAGCGCGTCCAGACTCCCGGCCATGCGCGTGGCGAAGGCCTCCTCGCTCTCGCCCGGCTGGGCGAAGCGGTAGTGGTGCGGGCAGTCCGTGTGCAGGATGCCCGCGATGGGCAGGTCGAAGTCGCGATGGTTGAGCGGCAGGCCGGTCAGGCTGCCGCTGGCCACCGTGATGCCGTGGTAGCCCTTGATGCGCGAGATGATCTTCTTCTTCCGCGGCCGTCCCCGCGCGTTGTTGTAGTACCACAGCATCTTGACCACGGTGTCGTTCGCCTCCGAGCCCGAATTGGTGAAGAACACCTTGGACATGGGCACGGGCGCCAGCGCCTTGAGGCGCTCGGCCAGCTCGATCACGGTCGGGTTCGATTTGTGGGCGAACGTGTGGTAGGCGGGCAGCTTGCGCATCTGCTCCGCGGCCGCCTGCCCCAGCTCCTCCTCCCCGAAGCCCAGGGACGTGCACCACAGGCCGGCCATGCCCTCGATGTATTCCTGCCCCTGCTCGTCGTAGACGTAGATGCCCTTGCCGTGCGTGAGCACCAGCGGGCCCACTTCCTCGTGGCGCGCCAGGTTCGTGTAGGGGTGCAGATGTGCGGCGATGTCCTGCCGGGCCGCGGGAGTGAGCGATTCGGTCATGGCGGTTCCTGACTGGGGGGATTCGGAGCTGCGCCGGGGTACCCGCCACAGTAGCGATGCGGGCAGCCCGCCGTCAATCGTCGCGGCCGGTGCCGTGCGCCCGGCCGGCTTGCCGCACGGCTTGCCGCGCTGGCGCATCCCTGCCAGGATGCCCCTAATCCGACCGTCCGCCGCCCGCCGGCCGCCCGCCGGCCAGCTTCCGCACCCGATCCGGGAGGCGCCAATGATTCGCGTCTACGTGATGTACCCGCACCGCGAGGGGGCCCGCTTCGACGTGGCCTATTACGCCAAGCAGCACATGGACATGGCCCGTCGCGCCTTCGCAGGCTACGGGCTGGTGGACATCCGCGTGGACCGCGGCCTGGTGGGGAGCAAGCCCAAGTCGCCCCCCAACTACATCTGCGTGGGCACCCTGACCTTCGAAACGATGGACGGCTACAAGCAGGCCTTCCGCGAACGCGGCGCGCCGCTGATGGCGGATCTGCCCAACTTCTCGGACATCGATCCGGTGATTCAGGTGAGCGAGGCCGTGCTGTAGGCGTCTCGCGCCGCGCGCCGGTTTGCGTCTCGCTCAATAGCGGAACACGCGCGGCGTCGCGCTGGGCCCCGCGGCGCCGTGCGACGCGGCCGCGCCCGCTGCCGGCGCTGCCGCCCCGCCCGCTGCCGGCGATTCCGCCCGGCGCGCGGCCTCGGCCTCCGGCGCGACCGGAGGCCGTTCGCTCAGCGTGAGGCGGCACATGGGCACGGTGCCGGCGATGCCTTTCAGCTCCGCGCTGAAGCGCTCCATGGCGAAGGGCGCCCCCTGCAGCACCTCCTGGATGCGGGGCTCGCTCCAGAGCGCCGCGGAGAGCACGACGTCGCCGCCCTCGCTGAGGCCCTGGATGCGCGCGGCGATGTTCACGGTGCGCCCGAAGTAGTCCATCTGCCCGTTGGCGTTCACCGCGATGGCCGGCCCGTGGTGCAGGCCGATCTTGATCACGATGGGCTCTTTCACGTTGAGCCGCGCGTTGAACGCAGCGACGTGCTGCTGCACCTCCAGCGCCGCGCGCAGGGCGCACTCGGGGGAGGGGAAGCTGGCCATCACTGCGTCGCCGATGGTCTTGACGATACCCCCTTCGTGCCGCGTGAAGCAGTCGATCGGGAAGTCGAAGTGCCGGTGCACGCGCCCGTAGGCGGGCGCATCGCCCACCTTCTCGTAGAGCGCGGTGGAGCCCTTGAGGTCGGTGAAGAGCACGCACAGGTTGCGGATGCCGATCTGCCGGCCGGGCTGCAGCACCTCCGAGCTGAACAGGGCGCGGAACTCCGGGATCGCCATCACGCGCGCGGCGGTGGCCGCGTCCGGGTCCCACTGCTCCTTCTCGATCACGGCGGTGCAGGCCGCCTCGCTCTGGTTTTGCCAGGAGAGCCGCACGGGCCCGGGGCGGAAGTGCGTGGCCGAAGTTTGCCAGCGCTCCCCATCGAAGTTCAGATCCAGCGTGTCGGGGCCGGCGGGGTCGGGCAGCAGCTCGAGCATGCGGTTGAGCCGCAGGACGCGCACGCGCAGCGGCTCCGCGGGCAGCGTGGCCAGCACGGCGTGGCTATCCTCGTGGCGCAGGCCCTGCTGCAGCAGGATGTGCTGCGCGTTGTGCGGCCCGCCGATGCAATAGACCGCGTCCTCGGCGTGCCGCACGCTGGAGTGCGCCGAGAAGCGCAGCTCGGTGGTGCGGTCCAGATCGGCCGCGTAGTCCGTGCCGCACAGGTCGCAGTGGAACGAGTCGGTCACCGTGCCAAAGGTCTTGAAGCCGGCCTTGGGCACGCGGCAGTTGGGGCACATCAGCTCCCAGTCCAGCTCCAGCAGCCCCACCGTGGTGGCGTGCAGGAAGGTGCGCAGCACCCGGTCGCGCCCCAGGGCCCAGCGGCGCGCCAGGGCGAAGGGGCGCATGTGCAGCACCTCCTCGTCGGAGCCTTCGGCCAGCAGCGTCTGCAAGCGCTGCACCACCGCCGGATCGGCCGGGGAGGTGCGCAGCAGGCGCTGCGCCAGCTCCGCCAGCCGGCTGTGCCGCACGCCGGTCGGCCTGGCCCGCGGGAAGGGCTGCTCCGGGCTCTGCTTGCACAGCAGCGCCTGCTGCAGGCAGAAGCGGTGCAGCGCCTCCATGCGCTGGCGCACGATGCGGCGCGAGACCCAGCCGGCCAGCGGCCACAGGCGCCGCGGCGTGACCTCGGCGAACTGGCGCAGCCGGCAGCCCGGCGCCTCGTCGGCCAGCTCCACGCCCAGCCAGAGCCGCTGCAGGGGGCCGTTCTCGTAGACGCGCAGCACCGCGTGGCTGCGGTCGCGCACCCAGTCGAAGGGGTATTCCCGCCAGGTCCGGCGGAGACCCAGCATGCGCGCGGAGGCGGGGCGGTACAGGCCTTGCGCCGTGTCCTGCGCAGGCCCGAAGGTCACGTCCGGCAGCCCGATCAGGCGATTGACGTGCTCCGTGTTGCCCACCAGCTCCCACAACTGCGCCGCGCTGAGCGGGTAGCGGTCTTCGCGCGAGACGAGGAAAGGCTTGGACATGGGCATCGCTGGGGCGACCGCTGCGACGAGGCCACGGCGGGCCGTTCCCCCGGCCGCCGGGCAATCGGCCCAGGATCGCCCAGATCGGCGGGCCTGTCGAGCGGGCGCGGAGGTGCCGGCGGCCGGCCGCATGGACGCGTCCCACCCACACCGGGGAGGCGGCGGCCGCGCGGCCCTGGCATGCCGGATTCCCCGCCCGCTCAGGGCCTTGCGGCATCCTGGGTTCGTTTGGAAATTTCCACGCGCCGCGTCTGTGGGGCCGGCCGCCGACTGCCGGGGCAGCCGGCGGCCGGCCCCGGCAGTCGGCCAAGGACCCGGAAGGGATACATTTGTATACCATAGAAGCGGCAGCAAGTCCAGCGCAGCCAAGGCCCTCGGCTAGGGCACCTGCACGGGGATGTTCCGGGTGATACCGCTGTTGTCCCCCACCTCGCCGTTCTCATTGTCGCCCCAGCCCCACAGGGTGCCGTCACCCCGGATCGCCAGGCTGTGGTAGCGGCCGCCGCCGATCTGGGCGACATTGGAGAGGTAGGTGGTGCAGCCGAGGCTCGTGCCGGGTGCGCACACCTGCACGGGCACCTTGCTGTCGGAAAGGGTGCCGTTGCCAAGTTGGCCGTAGGTATTGTTGCCCCAGGCCCAGACGAACCCCGCATTGTCCAACGCCAGGACGTAAGAGAATCCCGCCGCGATGGCCGTGATTCCGGTCAGGAAAGCCCCGCAAGGCGCATTCTGTCCCGGCGCGCAGACCTCAACGGGGGCAAACTGATTCGTGGTGGTGCCGTCCCCGAGTTGGCCGGCATCGTTGCGTCCCCACGTCCACACGGTGCCCGTGGTGTCCAGGGCCACGGAGAAATTGCCGCCGGCGGCGATCGCCTTGATATTGGTGATGAAGGAGTTGCACGGCTTGACCTGGCCTGCCGCGCAAACTTGAACGGGCGTCGCCTCGCTGAATCCCGGGGTGAACTCCCCATTGCCGAGCTGGCCGAAGGTCTTGTCGCCCCAGGCGTACACGTTGCCCGTGGAGTCCAGGGCCAGCGAATGGGCGTCGCCCCCGCTCACGGCGACGATCCCGCTCAGGAAGTCGTTCCCGGTGCACGTGGTGCCAAGGCCGCAGACCTGCTTCGGCACGGTGTGCGCGGAGGCGGTGCCGTCCCCGAGCTGGAAAGAATTGTTCTGGCCCCAGGCCCAGACGTGGCCGTTGCTGTCCGCGGCGAGGGAATGTTGGTACCCAGCGGCGATGGAGACGATGCCGCCGAGGAAGGTGCTGCAGCCGCTGATCGTGTGGGGGGCGCACACCTGCACGGGCGCCTTGCGGTTGAGCAGCGTGCCGTCGCCGAGCATGCCATAGCCGCTGTTGCTGCCCCAGGCCCAGGCGCTGCCGTCGGCGGCAATGCCCAGCGAATGGTCGCCCCCAACGGAAAGCGCCGTCATGCCGGTCTGATAGCTCGTGCAGGCCGCCGCAGCGCACACGCGCACCGGGCCGCTCCAGGAGGTGGTCGTGTTGTCCCCCGCCTGCCCGGAACCGTTAAAGCCCCAGCCCCACGTCACCTGGCCCCCGCGGACGGCGAGGGAGTGCAGCCCGGAGTGCCCCTGCATCAGCGCCGTCCAGGGCATGCGCCGGAAGCCGAACTTGGGCCAGGAGTAATTGGTGCGGGAGGCGTAGTAGGCCAGCGCGGAATAGTAGGTGTCGCTTGCGACGTCCAGCCCCGTGTCCGGGCACGTCGTGATGAGAGGGTCGGCGCTGGTCTCGCAGACCAATGTGCCGTCGCTCGCGCTCGTCACGTAGCCCGTGCTGCTGCGGCGGATCACGACGGAAGTGAAGGCCGGGTCGGTCGGCAGCGTCCAGTCCAGTTGCACCGAGGTGGGCGTGAGCGGCGTCACGATGAGCTGCTGCACCTGCGCGAGGGTGAGGTCGGTGCAGCCGCTGCAGGGCGGGACGCCCTTGGTGTTGTCCTTCACGTCCGGCGCGCAAGCCACGGCGAGCGCCAGGCTCGCGGCCCCGAGCAGCCACGCCGTCCAGGTGCGCGCGCGCACGGCTACCAGCTCCATTGCAGGGCCAGGGCCGGCGCCCCCGCCGCGCCGAAGGGCAGCACGGAGACGCGGATCGTGGAATCGCGGGCCACCGGAGGGCGCTCGGGCTCGTGCGTCTGCAGCCACGCGTAGAGTCCCAGCATCGCCGCGCCGGTGATGTAGCCGACCTTCGAGGCGTTGCTGTAGGCCTGGCCCAGGTCGCGCTCCAGGGCGATCTGGTTCACCAGCGACTGGCGGGTCTGCACGTTGTTGGCGGCCTGGGCCTGGGCCTGCAGCGTGTCCTGGCGCGCGTTGGATTCGGCGACCTTGCGCGCTTCCAGGTACCCCAGCACCACCATCAGTCCGCCGCCGTAGAGCGAGGTCCAGCGGTTGAAGTTCCACAACGTCCGCTGCCGGTCGTAGTCGTGCATGGCCAGGTCCTTCTCCTCCAGCGTCACGCTCACCGTGGTGGGCGTATCCAGCGTGACGGCGACGCTGCCCGTGGCGGTCAGGTAGCCCTCGCGCGAAACCTCCAGGCGGTGCTCGCCGGGCCGCACGTCCAGCACGAGCGGTGTGCGCCCGATGTCCCGCCCGTCCAGCCGCACGGTGGCGTTGAGCGGCGTGCTGTTGACGTGCAGGCTGGCCTGCTTGGGCACCAGCTTGAGCTCCACGCGCGTGAGGGAGCCGGGATTGACCGTGAAGTTCTGCGTGGCCGTCAGGTTGCCCCGGGTGGCGACGATGCTATGGGAGCCGGCCGGGAGCTGATCCAGCAGCGCGTCGGACTTCTCCGGGATGGGCTGGCCGTCCAGGATCAGCTCCGCCCCGCTGGGCTCGGTCAGCACGGCGGCGCGGCCGCGTGCGGCGGGGCCGGAGGGGATGACGGCGGCGCCGGCCAGCTTGCCCGCCAGCTCGCTCACGCCGGAAAGCAGCAGATCGAGAAAGCGCCCCTCGTGCGTCACCGTCTCGGCGCGCAGCGTCTCGGTCGTCTCCACGTCCACCACCTGCGCGGAGATCTGCCAGAGTGTGTCGGAGATCTTGGTGACCTTGCCGGCCACCATGCGCCGCACGCCCAGGATGCGCCCCACCTGCACGGCGCACTCGGAGGACGTGCAGGCCTGCTGCAGCGCCTGCTCGTTGAGGACGGCTTCGATCTGGCTGCGGTCGACCAGGGTCACCTGGCCGGTCTTGAGCATCTCCTCGCGCAGCCGGTCCGTGACGGCGCTGGCCTCGGCCTTGCTGCCGCCCACGATGTCGAAGTCCAGCACCGCGATCAGCTCCTTGGCCGGAGCGCCCTTGCCGGCGCCCGCCGCACCGGCTCCTGCGCCGGCCGGCTGCGCCCGCAACGAAGGCGTGGCCGGCGCGAGGAGCGCGACGAACGCGACCAGCGCGGCAAGGGTGCGACCGAGCGACGAGGGGAATGGCATGGGGAAGGCTGCGCACCGGGTGCAGCGCACCGTCGGTCGCCGACGCCACAAGAATCCGGTAACAGGCACCGCTTGCGTCAGGCCGCGCGACCGCCAGAGCGGTGGCCACGCGCCGGACGCCGGCGCCAAGAATAACTCAAGGACGGGGCCGCCCACCCCGCTTGCATTCCTATCACCGGGCATTCAGCCCAGCAATGATAATTCGGCTCAACCCCCTTAATTTGGGTGCGAACGGATGTTGAGTGGCGGGGAAAAGGAGCGTCGCCCGTGCAGCGGAATCGGGCGCGCTGCGGCCGGGGCCGCTCGGCCGGGCCGGCGGCGGGCGGAGCAGGGGCTCCGCACGGCGTACGGCGGGACGGCTGCGCCTTCAGCGCCCGCCTTTCTTGTCGGGCGTCCCGGCTTTGCCGGGCGGGAGGGATCGCGGTGGGCGGGCGGCGCCCAGGAAGTCGTACCAGCCGCCCCGGCTGCCCGGCTTGAGGGCCGGGGCGCCGCGATAGCCGGCCATGAAGACCTTGCGCGCGAGGGGGGGAATCGCGTAGCGCTCGCCGCAGGTGGCGAAGAGGTATTCCTGCGCGTGGTAGAACGAGTCGAAGCTCGCCGTATCGTCCAGCAGCTCGAACACGCCCATCGGCCAGCCCAGGCCCGTGCGCACCATCTCGTCCACTTCCGCCGGCCCGGCGATGCCCAGCTCCACCAGGCGCATCGCCTCGGCCAGGAAGTTGTTGATGAAGCGCGTCATGAAGAAGCCGGGCGAATCCTTGACCACCACCGGCTTCTTGCCCAGCGCGCGCAGGTAGTCCACCACGGCGTCCAGCGCCGCGGGTTCGCTCAGCTCGCTGCGCGCGACCTCCACCAGCGGCATCACGTTGGAGGGATAGAACCAGTGCGCGCCCACCAGCCGCCCCGGGCGCTCGAGCTGCGCCGCCAGCTCGGAGATGAGGATGGAGGAGGTGTTGCTGGCGAAGACGGCGTGCGCCGGCGCGTGCCGCTCGGCCAGGCGCAGGGTCTCCTGCTTGAGCGCGACGACCTCCGGCACGGACTCGAAGACGAGATCGCAGCCGGCCAGGCCCTCGCCGTAATCGGTCGTGCCGCGCAGCCGGCTCAGCATCTCCTGTGCCTGCGCCTGGCTCAGCTTGCCGCGCTGCACCGCCTTGGCGAACCCGAAGGGCCCGCTCTCCACAAGCGTGCGGCCCTGCGCCAGCGATTCGGCCCGGCGCGAGACGAGCACCACCTCCGCCGGGCTCGCCTGCAGGCAGGCCAGGGCGATGCCGTGGCCCATCAGCCCGCCGCCGCCCAGGATGGCGATGCGGCGGAAGCGTGCCGCTCCCGTCGCCGCCGTGCCCGTGCCGGCGCTCATGGGCGCCCGCCCGGCGCGGCCTGCACGCGCGCGCGAATCAGGGCGATGGCGTCCTCCGCGCTGGTGCCGGGGCCGAAGATGGCGCTCACGCCCCAGGCCCGCAGGCGCTCCGCATCCTCCGGCGGAATCACGCCCCCGCCCAGCACCATCACGTCGTCCAGCCCCTGCTCGCGCATGCCCGCCAGCAGGTCCTCGAACACCGGCATGTGCCCGCCCGAGGAGGACGAGATGCCGATCACGTTCACGTCCTCCTCCAGCGCCGTGTGCACCACCTCGCCCGCCAGCAGGAAGTTGGTGAAGATCACCTCGAAGCCCGCATCGCGGAACTTGCGCGCCACGTAGCGCACGCCGCGGTCGTGGCAGTCCTGCGTGGGCTTGGCCAGCAACACCCGGATCGGTCCGCTCATGGCGCTCGGTCACCTGTAACGAGAGAAGCATTCGGGGGAACACGTTCCCCCGCACCCCCTCTTTGGGCGGCAGTGGCTGGCAAGCCAGCCACTGCCGCAAATACGGGTTCCAAGGGCCATTGGCCCTTGGCGGGGTGGTCAGGGGCGGAGCCCCTGACACAGTCGCCGGGGAGACCCGGCGTCATTTCTCGTGCGGAACCCCGCCCGGCTTCCCGTTTGCAGTCCCGCAGGGGTGGGGGAGCGTGCTCCCCCACACGCGGTTGCTTCGGCAGCGTGTCACGTCTCGTGCGGGGCGCGCCAGCCGAGGCGCTGCTTGAGCACGCCCATCAGCTCGCCGGTGGTGGCATCGGCCTGCGCCGCGGCGATGGCGGCGGGCATGAGCCGGCTTTCGCCCAGCGCCGCGACGTCGCGCGTAGCGAAGTCCGTCACCACCGCATCGAAGGCCGCCATGGCTTGGGCATGGCGGGTGGCATCGCGGCGGGCGCGCAGGGCCTGCACGCGCTCGACGGCGATGCGCTCCACTTCCGGGTCGACCTTGAAGGTGTTGCCCTGGGGCGGCTCGTCGGTCTGGTAGCAGTTGAGGCCCACCACGCGGCGCTGGCCCGAGTTGACCGCTTCGCGCCAGCGTTCCGCGGAGGTCTCCACCTGGCCGCGCAGCCAGCCGCTCTTCTGCGCGGCGATGTAGCCCCCGCGCGCCTCGATCTGCTCCACCAGCGCCAGCGCCGCCTCGGCGAGCTGCTGCGTGAGCGCCTCCACGTAGTACGACCCGGCGAGCGGATCGGACACGGTGGTGAGATTGGTCTCCTCCTGCACCACCTGCTGCACGCGCAGGGCCAGCGTGGCCGCCTGCTCGGTGGGGATGGCGAGCGCCTCGTCGTAGGCGGAGACCTCCATCGCCTGCGTGCCGGCCAGGGCCGCGCCGAAGGCGTGCAGGGTCGTGCGGATCAGGTTCACGAGCGGCTGCTGCGCCATCAGATCCACGCCGGAGGTGTGCGTGTGGATGCGCACGTGCAGCGAGCGCGGATCCTTGGCGGCGAAGTGCTCGGCCATGGTGGTGGCCCAGATGCGGCGCAACGCGCGCACCTTGCACACCTGCTCGAAGAAGTCGCTGGCCTGCGCGATCTGGAAGCCGAAGCGCGGCAGCACCTGGTCCGGCGCCAGCCCGGCGCGCTGGCAGGAGCGCACCAGCTCGATGCCGTAGGCCAGCATCAGGCCGATCTCCTGCACCGCCGTGCCGCCCGCCTCCTCCACGCCGTAGCCGAAGAAGTTGGTCGTGTTCCAGCGCGGCATGTGCGCCCCGCAGTAGGCCAGCAGCTCCACGGCCAGCTTGTGCCCCTGCTCGGGCGGGAAGGCGCTCATGCCCACGTAGGCGCTCTGGTGGTACCAGTTCATGGAGTTGCCGCGCAGGTCGCCCGGCGCGATGCCGCGCCGCCCGGCCAGGGCGATGTACTGCGCCAGCGCGGGGATCACCTGGTAGTACGTGATGTGGATCACGTTCATCTGGGTGAGATCCATGTCGTGGAAAAGCCGCTCCATGTCCTCCACGGAATACACGGCCATGCCGCACTGCCCGATGCGCCCCCGCGCCGCCGGGTGATCGGGGTCCAGCCCCTCGTGGGAGACCAGGTCGTAGACCAGGTTGTAGAAGCGCTGGCCGAAGTAGCCCATCATGCCCTGCGCCGCCAGCAGGTCCATGCGCTCGCGCGTGTGCTCGGGCAGGCCGTAGCCGATCACCGGCTGGTTGGCCCAGTGCATGAGCTGGTACTGCGCCGCCAGGTTGCCCCGCGTGAAGGGGTACTGGCCCGGCGCGCCGATGGCGGAGAAGTCCTGGCCCGCGACGTCGTGGGGGAAGTACGCGTTCTTGAGGGGAATCCCGCCGTGGGTGGCGGGCGCCGTGGCGCGGGCCGGGGCCTTGTCCCCGAAGCGCTCCACGATGCGGCGGTACTGGGTGCGCCATTCCGCCTCGGCTTCGCGGGAGCGGCGCAGCGTGTCCTCGTCGAACATCGGCGGCTCCGGAGCGGGTCTCGCGGCGCGAAGGCGATGGGTGGGTGGGCGGCCAGCGGCCGTCACCGAACGGTTGTTCGGTAAACCTAGCAATGGCCGCCACAGCCGTCAAGACGCGGCGCGTTGCCGCTAAACCACCCGATCGCCGAAGCCGCCCGCTCTCGACGCCCGGGCCTGCCCAGGTCCCTGCGCTGGCTGCGCCGCCGTTGCGACCGTGCTATGGAGTCGGACATGGCAACCCGACGGCACTCCTCCCCGTTCCGGCTGGTGGACCTGGCCGGCCAGCCGCGCCCGGTGCTGCGCGAGGCGGCGCAGCTCCTCGTGGACGGCTTCCGCGACCTCGCCCCGCGCGCCTGGCCCAATGTGCTGGTGGCCGAGGGCGAAGTGCGCGTGCTGTTGGAGCCGCCCAACCTGGCGCGCGGCGCGCTGGACGACTCCGGCAAGCTGCTGGGCTGGGTGGGCGGCCTCACGCAGTACTACGGCGAGACCTGGGAGCTGCAGCCGCTCGTGGTCGACCCCGCCCAGCGCGGGCGCGGCGTGGGCCGGGCGCTGGTGCTCGACCTGGAAGCCCTCGTCTACGAGCAGGGCGGCCGCACGCTGTGGGTGGGGGCGGACGACGAGGCGGGCCTGACCTCCCTGGCCGGCGAGGACCTCTTCGCCGATCCGCTCGGCGCGCTGCAGCGCATCACAGCGCGCGCGCCGCACCCGCTGGAGTTCTACCGGCGGCTGGGCTTCGTGGTCGTGGGCGTCATCCCGGACGCCAACGGCCCGGGCCGGCCGGACATCCTGCTGGCCAAGCGCGTCAGCGCGCCCGCCACGTAGCCGCCCGCGGTGGTTGCACCGGCGCCCGCGGCTGGGTAGAGTCGTAACCGAACGATCGTTCGGTTGGGGGACGTCGGCCACGCGGGGAATGCCGGGAGCATCGCCATGCAAGCCTATCTGGTCTCGGGAGTGCGCAGCCCCATCGGGCGCTTCGGCGGGGCATTGCTGCCCCTGCGCGCCACGGAATTCGGCACCACGGTGGCGGCCGCGCTGCTGGAGCGCCTGGGCCTCCAGCCGGCGGACGTGCAGCGCGTCATCGCCGGCATGGTGCTGCAGGACATGACGGAGTCCAACCCGGCGCGCATCGTCGCCACGCGCATCGGCGTGCCCTCCACTGCTCCCGCCTTCACCGTCAACATGCAGTGCTGCTCGGGCATGATGGCGCTGATCCTGGCCGCGCAGCAGGTGGCGCTGGGCGAGGTGGACTGCGTGCTGGCGCTGGGCCTGGAGTCCATGAGCAACGCGCCGCACATGGTGCCCGGCGCGCGCTGGGGCCTGCGCCTGGCGCACGGCGAGTTCATCGACACCATCAAGGAGTGCACGCTGGCCGGCAGCAAGATGTGGGGCGATCCCTGGTACATGGTGGACGTGGCCGAGCACCATGCCCGCGTGGACGGCTTTGCCCGTGCGGAGATGGACGCCTACGCCGTCGTCTCCCACGCGCGCGCCATTGCGGCGCAGGAGGCGGGGCGGCTGGCCGGGGAGCTCGTGCCCATCGAGGTGCCGCGCAGCCGGGGCGGCTCGCTGGTGCTCGAGCGCGACGAGAGCCCGCGCGCCGACGCCTCGCTGGAAGCGCTGGCGCGCCTGGCGCCCGTCAAGCCGGGCGGCTCCGTCACGGCCGGCAACGCCTCGCCCATCAACGACGGCGCCGCCGCGGCGCTGGTCTGCAACGAGCGCGGGCTGGCCCGCCTGGGGCTGACGCCCCTGGCGCGCATCCTGCTGCCCGGCACGGCGCAGGTGGGCTGCGACCCGACGCTGATGGGCTACTCGTGCGTCACGGCGCTGGACGCCGCGCTCCAGTCCGCCGGGCTGCGCGTGGACGACCTGGACCTGATCGAGTGCAACGA
The DNA here is from genome assembly GCA_041477795.1 of bacterium. GTDB lineage: Bacteria > SAR324 > SAR324 > SAR324 > JACQKK01 > DATFMP01. Next base: position 21,376 of record JBGOUY010000002.1, on the reverse strand, counting down.
GGGCTTCGCCGTGCAACTGCTGGCCTGCGAGCGCATGGGCAAGTGGCCCCGCGAGCGGCTGAACGTGGACGGCGGCGGGGTGGCGATGGGGCATCCGGTGGGCATGTCCGGCCTGCGCATCACGCTGCACCTGGCCCATGCCCTGCAACAGCGCGGCGGACGGCGGGGCGGGGCCACTGTGCCCGCCGGCAGCGGCCTGGGCACGGCCGTGCTGCTGGAACGCGTGGCCTGATCAAGTTGCGGCAAGACCACATCTTGCGAGGGAGCAGGCCCCCTCGCGCACCCCTTATGGACGTGTGCGGCTGCGTTGCAGCCGCACAGTTGCTGAATGCAATAGGGGTCAAGGGGGCTCGCTCCCTTGCGGGGCCGCTGCGGGGGCAGCGCCCCCGCAGCGGCCACGGTGCGGGCTTACGGGTCCAGGTCGAGGAACACGTCCGCGGGCGCCAGTTGGCGCCGGGTGAGTCCCTGCTCGTGCATGAGGGCGCCGAAGCGTTCGAGCACGGGGCGGTTGGCGGCGAGGCCATAGGGCCACGGGTCGGCGCCGAAGCGCGCTTCCATCTCGCGGCTCCAGCCGTGCTGCAGGGGGATGGGCAGCGAGGAGTGGTCGGTGTCGCGGATCCAGTCCTGCGCGATGCGCTTGGCCGCCTCGAAGCCCGCCAGGAGCGCGGCGGGCAGCGTCGGCTCGCGCTCGAGGAGGGCGCGCTGCAGCAGCACCGTGTGCATGATGGGGAAGATGCCGGTGCGCGCATGGCGTTCGCGCTCGGCCGCGGCGAAGTCCGGGAACAGGCGCCGCACGCGCCCGCTGCGGAACGCGGCGGGCTCGTCCACGGAGAACAGGCAGTCCAGCTCGCCGGCCAGCAGCATGCGCTCCAGCGCGTCCGGTCCGGCCGCCACGTTCAGCGCGATGCCGCGGGGCTGGAAGAACTGGGGCTCGGCGATCCACCACGTCATCCGCTCCGGCGCGATGCCGTAGCCGTCCTGCAGCAGCTCGCGCGCCCACACGGCGGCCGTCATGCCGTAGCGCTGCACGCCGATGCGCGCGCCGGCGAGCTGTTCGGGCCGCGCGCTGGCGCCCGCAACGTAGAACGCCGAGTGGCGGAACATGCGCGAGGGAAAGACCGGCAGCGCCACGAAGCGCCGGTCGCTCGCGTCGGCCAGCACGTAGCTGGTGGCGAGGGACATCTCCGCGGCGGCGTAGGGCCGGTCGGCGCCCAGCGCGCGTGCGAAGATGCGCACGGGCCGGTCGATCTCGTGCCGCAGCGCGAGCCCCGGCGCGCGTTCGGCAAGGCAGGCCGCCAGCGCCCGCGTGTGGGCATAGTCGCCCGTGGCCAGCGTCAGCTCCATCTCAGCGCTCCGCTGCGGGCCGGCTGCGAACCTTGCGCGGCGTGCGAGGCATGCGTGGCGTGCGCGGGGCTCGCGGCGAGCGCCCCTGGCGCGGCGGGCGCGGCGCGGCGGGCGCTGCCGGGCCGGCCGGGGCGGCAGCGCCGGTCGCGCCGGCCTCGCCAGGCACGTAGGCCGTGCCGAGGAAGTGCGCGACGCGCTGGCCGTCCCCCGTGCGCACCTCGACGCGGTAGCTGCCCGTGCGGCGCGTGCGGGCCAGCTCGCGGGCCGTGGCGATCAGCTCCTCGCCCGCACGCACGGCCCGGGTGAAGGCGATGTGGGCGTCCAGGGCCACGGTGACCGCCCCCGCGGCGTTGCAGGCCAGCCCGAAGGCGGAGTCGGCCAGGGTGAAGATCACGCCGCCGTGGCAGAAGCCGTAGAAGTTCGTGTGGGCCTCCGTGACGCGCAGGCGCAGCGTGACGGACCCGGCTCCGCCGCGCCCGCCCGCGACCAGCCGGGCGCCCATCTGCCGCGCCCAGGCATCGCGCGGGGCCAGCTCTGCCAGCCGCTGCGCGCGGGTGCCGGCGGCTGGAGCGCTCGCCGGGCGCTTGGCGCGGTGCGGGCGGACAGTCCTGCGGGCGCTCATGGCTGCGGCTCGGGCGGGCCGTCCGGAGCTGCCGTGAGCGCCTGCCGGGCGGCCTCCTCGAAGTCCAGCTCGCCCCGCAGCACCGCATCGCAGAGCGCATCGAAGGCCGGCCCGTGCAGCGCCTCGATGCGGCGCCGGGCCTGCCGCGCGGCCGTGGCGGCCAGCAGGCGCCGCATGCGCAGGCGCGGAGCCGTCCGCCGCTCGGCCGGGTCGAGCTGGGCCGCGTGGGCGTCGATCGCGTCCGCCAGTTCCGCGATGCCCTCGCCCGTGGTGGCCACCGTGCGCAGCACGGGCACGGCCCACGGCTTGGGGCGGGACATGTGCAGCGCGTCGCGCAGCAGGCGCATCGTCTCCTCGACCAGGGGATGATCGCCCTTGTTAACGACGAGCACGTCCGCGATCTCCAGCACGCCCGCCTTGACGGCCTGGATCTCGTCGCCCAGCCCGGGCGCGCCGATGACGACCTTGGTGTGGGCGATCTCGGCCACCTCCACCTCCGACTGCCCCGTGCCCACGGTCTCCAGGATCACCACGTCCCGCCCGGCGGCGTCCATCACGTCCACGACGCGCGCGGTCATGCGGGTCAGCCCGCCCAGGTGACCCCGTGCGGCGAGCGAGCGCACGAAGACGCCGGCGTCCCCGCCGTGCTCGGACATGCGGATGCGGTCACCGAGGATGGCGCCGCCGCTGAGGGGGCTGGAGGGGTCGACGGCGATCACGCCCACGCTACGCCCGCGCCGGCGCAGCTCGCCGATGTAGGCATTGACGAGGGTGGACTTGCCCACGCCCGGCGCGCCGGTGAAGCCGACCACCTGCGCCCGCCCGGTGTGGGGGAAGATGGCGCGCAGCACGGCCTGGGCGCCCGGCGCCTCGTTCTCGATGAGGGTGATGGCGCGGGCGAGGGTGGCCCGGTCGCCGGCGCGCAGGCGGGCGATCCACTGCGGATGCTCGGGGCCGAGGCGGGCGCTGGGCGGCGTCTTGGGTGGCGTCATGGGCGGATCAGCGGTCGTTCAGCACGGGGGCGTCAACGCTCGCCAGGGGGCCCGCCGCGGGCGCCGCGGCGCCGGCGGTGAGGTCAGCCGTGGTGTCAGCCGCGCTGTCAATGGCGGGCCCTCCGCGCGGCCGGGCGGGCCAGGCCGCGGGCGCGGCGCACAGTGCCTTCCGCGGCGCTCTGCACTGGGCCCTGCACGGTGCCCTGCACTGGGCCCTGCACGGCGTCGCCGCCAGCCCAGCCCGCCGGCGACTCCAGCCCCCGGCGCAGCACCTGCAGGAAGTGCCGGGCGATGCCCGCCGGCCCTTGCCCGCCGGGGCGGTACCAGGTGTGCGTCCAGTTCAGCGCGCCCAGCAGCAGCAGGCGCAGCTCGTGCCGCTCCACCTGCGGCGGCAGCGCCAGCTCGTCCAGCAAGCCGGCGAAGATCGCCTCGTAGGCGTCCCGCGCGGCGATGAGGCGCTGCCAGCCCGGCTCGTGGGAGCGCGGCATCTCCCGCATCACCGCCTGGAAGAAGTGCCCGCCTTCCAGCAGCACGCGCAGGTGCGCCACGCAGGCCGCTTCGAGCCGCTCCCAGGGCGTGCCGGGCACGGCCAGCGCGGCCGTCACGGCCGCGCGGATGCGGCGCAGCCCCTCCTCGTGCACCGCCGCGCGCAGCTCGGCCTTGGAGGGGAAGTGGTAGTAGATCGAGCCGACCTGCATGCCCACGTCCGCGGCGATCTCGCGCAGGGAGGCGGCGGCATAGCCCCGTTGCAGAAAGCGGCGCGCGGCGGCCTCCAGCAGGGCCTGGCGGCGATTCTCCGGTCGGGTCGCGGCGATGGGACGGACTCCAGGCAGGCCGTGGCGGGTCGGGCGGCGGGGTGCGGGCACTCGATCCGTGTATAGACCAGCCGGCCGGTGCTGGCAAGGCGCGTCGACCCCCGCAGGCGGCCCCCGCAGGCGGCCGCTATAACGCGGTCTCAAGAATATAAGACGCGCGGGAAGCCCGGCCCTTCGAGACGGGCTCCTGCGGAGCCCTCCTCAGGAACTCGGGCTTCCTGCCGTGGTCCTGAGGAGCGAGCGACGCGAGCGTCTCGGAGCTGCGGCAGGAAGCTATTTCTTGAGAGCGCTGCAAGCGGCCCTGCCGAGACGGCTGCTACGCCGCCGCTTCCAGGTGCGCGGCGATGCGGTCGCCCATCTCGGTGCAGCCCACCTGGCGCTTGCCGGGAGCCATGATGTCCGCCGTGCGCACCTCCTCCAGCACCGCTTCCACGGAGCGCTCGATGGCCGCGTCGGCGTCCGGCCGGCCGAAGGTGTGGCGGAACAGCATGCCCACCGAGAGGATGGAGGCCACCGGGTTGGCGCTGTCGCGCCCGGCGATGTCCGGCGCGGAGCCGTGGCAGGGCTCGTAGAGCGCGTTGCGCGGGCCCAGGCTGGCCGAGGGCAGCATGCCCAGCGAGCCGGCCAGGTTCGCGGCGGCGTCGCTGAGGATGTCGCCGAACAGGTTGCCCGTCACCATCGTGTCGAACTGGCGCGGGTCGCGGATGATCTGATTCGCCGCGTTGTCCACGTAGAGCGAGTTGAAGGCGACGTCCTTGAAGTCCTGGGCCACCTGCCCGGCGATCTCGCGCCAGAACGCGCTCACCTCCAGCACGTTGCCCTTGTCCACGGAGGTCAGCTTGCGGCGGCGCTTGCGGGCCAGCTCGAAGGAGAAGCGCACGATGCGCTCGATCTCCTTGTCGGTGTAGATCATCGTGTTGATGGCGAACTTCTGGCCCGCCTCCTCGCGCCGCCCGCGCGGCTCGCCGAAGTAGATGTCGCCGGTCAGCTCGCGCACGATCATCAGGTCCACGCCCTCGATGCGCTCGCGCTTGAGCGGCGAGGCGTCGATGGTGGCGGCGAAGACCTTGACCGGCCGCAGGTTCGCGTAGAGCTGCAGTTCCTTGCGCAGGGTGAGCAGGCCGCGCCCGGGGCGCTCGGTGGAGCCGGCCTTGTCGTAGCGCGGGTCGCCCACGGCGCCGAAGAGGATCGCGTCGCTGGCCTTGGCCTTGGCGAAGGTCTCCTCGGGCAGCGGCTTGCCGGTGGCCTCCAGCGCGGCGGCGCCGATCAGGCCCTCCTCCAGCTTGAGCGCGATGCCGGCCTTGGCGGCCATCACGCGCAGCACCTTGGCGCCCTGGCGGGTCACTTCGGGGCCGATGCCGTCGCCATTGAGGATGAGGACGTTCCTTTTCAGGGTTGCTGCCATTCAGGATCCAGCGCGGAAGGGGTTGCGGGAGCGGCGCCGCGCGGGCGGCCGCATGGCGTGCGGCCGGGCGGCGGAGGGCCGGACGTGTCGCTTACCCTGGCACACGGCGCGGGACGCCGCAACGGCGGAGGCGGCAGCCCCGCCCGCACCCACGCCCGCCCGCGTGTACGTGGCCCTTGCCAACCGCGCCCGTGCGGCGGCGTTCGGTGGCTATGCGTTCCATCCTCGTGGTAACAGTCGGCTGGGGGGGGCGATCCGACTCGTGTCCGCCGTGCAACGGCAACAGGCCGGGCCGGGCAGCGCCGTGATGGGCTGCACCGGGCCTTGGCCAGGAGGGAGCGATGAAAGGCTTCGTGTTCTGGGTGGGCTGGATCTACATCGCTGGCGGGATCCTGCTCTTTTTCCCGCGCCTGCTGAATGCCTTCTATGTCCGCACCCCCGCTAGCGTTTTCTGGACCGAGGCGCTGGGGTTGCTGTCGATGTTCCTGGGCATAGCCCTGGTGCTGGGCGCCCGCGACCTGTCAGCGCGAGGCGCCATTGTCTACTGGGCGGGCTGGACGCTGGCCGTGCTGGGCGTGACGGAATTTACGTTCAGCTTCACCCAGGCTCTCGGCCTCGGGCTGGCCGCCTCGGGTGCGTTCGATCTGGCCGTGGGCCTCGTGCTCGTTGCCGCTCTGCCGCGCCACCTGGGGCGAGGCCACGCGGACCTGGCGCAGGACCGCAGCTAAGCCGGCGCGGCACCGTGCCGTCACAGCGCCGTCGCGCACCCTCTCCCCTGGCTCGCCCATGCAGCCCTGTCCACCGCCGGACTTCCAGCCGCGCCGGCCGCGCGTGGCCTTCCCGCCCGGCGCGACGGACTGCCACGCCCACATCTTCGGCCCGGCGGCGCGCTACCCGTGGTCGCCCCGGCGCGGCTACACGCCGCCGGACTGCCTGCTGGCGGACTACCGCCGCATGCTGGCCACGATCGGCTGCACGCGCGCGGTGCTGGTGCAGCCGTCGGTCTACGGCACGGACAACCGCGCGCACATGGACGCCCTGGCCGAGGCCGGCGCGGACTTCCGCATGGTGGCCGTGCTGGAGCCGGACGTCCCCGCCGCCGAGCTGGAACGCCTGCACGCCGCCGGGGTGCGCGGCGTGCGCTTCAATCTGGTCAGCAAGGGCGGCGTGGCGCTGGAGGGCCTGGCACGCGTGGCTGCGCGCATGGCCCCGCTGGGCTGGCACCTCCAGGTCTTCGCCACGGCGGACGCGCTGGCGCGACTCGAGCCGGAGCTGGCCCGCCTGCCGGTGCCTGTCGTGATCGACCACATGGGCCACGTCAGCGCGGAGCTGGGGCTGACCCATGCGGGCTTCCAGGCCCTGCTGCGCCTGCTGCGCGGGGGCAACGCCTGGGTCAAGCTCTCCGGTGCCTACCGCCTCTCGCGCGAGCCGCGCGCGCCCTTTGCCGACGTGGTGCCCTACGCCCGCGCGCTCATCGAGGCGGCGCCGGAGCGCTGCGTGTGGGGCTCGGACTGGCCGCACCCGTCGGTCTACGACCGCCCCATGCCCAACGACGGCGACCTGGCCGACCTGCTTGCGGATTGGGCCCCGAACGCCGCCCAGCGCCGGCGCATCCTCGTCGACAATCCCGCCGCGCTGTACGGCTTTCCGTCGTAGACCCCACGCCGGCGCGGGACCTCTCCCCGCTCCAGTCGGGAGCGCTGTAGGGGCCCTCGCCGCGAGCCTCATCCTCCCGGCCTCCTTCTCCATTCCATGGAGAAGGAGGGGAACGGCTCCGAGCACGGCTTTGCGTCCTTCTCCGCCGTGAGCCCCGCTCGCGGGGCGAACCGATGGTACCGGGAGAGGGGCGGGCCCGCGCAAGCGGGCCGGGGCGGGGTCGCCGTTGCCGTTCCTCTCTCCATGCAATGGAGACAGGTGGCACGCCCCGCCAGGGGCGTGCCGGAGCCTGTCCCGAGCGCAGTCGAGGGGATGAGGCCCCGCCGGGGCGGGGGTGAGGCGTCGCGTCGCGGTCAGCCCCGCAGCCGCGGGCGCGGGTCGCCGTTGCCGTCGCCGGGGTGAGTTGCTACACCGGAGCACAGGCGGGAGCCCCCCGGTGCCCAGGGCCGCCCCGGGTCGCCGCACCGGGTTGCCGCAGGGTGCCCCACCCCCAACCACAGCCCCAAGCGAGGCCGGACGACGATGCTGGACATGCGGGTCATTCGCGAGCGCGCCGAGGAGGTGATCGCCAACGTGCGCAACCGCAACCTGACGTTGGACGTGGCGGCGCTGCTGGCGGCGGACCAGGAGGCGCGCGCGGCCCGCGCCGAGCTGGAGGCGGTGCGCCAGCGGCGCAACGAGATCAGCCAGCGCATGAAGGGCGGCCTGCCCGCCGAGGAGCGCGCGCCGCTGGTGGAGGAGGGCCGGGCGCTCAAGGTGCGCGAGGGGGAGCTGGACGAGCGCCACCGCCGCGCCGAGGAGCGCCGGCACGAGCTGCAGCTGCAAGTGCCCAACTTCTCGCACCCCGCCGCCCCCATCGGCCGCGACGACGCGGAGAACCGGGAGCTGCGCCGCTCGGGCGAGCCGCCGCGGCTGGACTTTGCGCCCAAGGATCACGTCCAGCTCATGGAAGCGCTGGAGCTGGTGGACTTCGAGGGCGGGGCCAAGGTGGCCGGGCAGAAGTTCTACTACCTGAAGAACCAGGCCGTGCTGCTGGAGCTGGCCCTGCTCACCTACGCGGCGCGGCTGGTGCAGGAGGAGGGCTTCACGCTCTTCACCACGCCCGACCTGGCGCGGCGGGAGATCCTGGCCGGCATCGGCTTCAACCCGCGCGGGGAGTCGACGCAGATCTACAGCATCGAGAACTCCGAGCTTTGCCTGATCGCCACCGCGGAGATCACGCTGGGCGGGCTGCTGGCCGACGAGGTGCTGGAGGCCGAGCGGCTGCCGCTGCTGTATGCGGGCATCTCGCACTGCTTCCGCACCGAGGCCGGCTCGGCCGGGCGCGAGTCGCGCGGCCTGTACCGCGTGCACCAGTTCACCAAGGTGGAGATGTTCGCCTTCACGCGGCCGGAGGAATCGGAGGCCATGCACGAGCGCATCCTGGCCGTGGAGGAGCGCATCTACCGCGAGCTGGGCATCCCCTATCGCGTGATGGACATCTGCACGGGCGATCTGGGCGCGCCGGCCTACCGCAAGTACGACCTGGAGGCGTGGATGCCCGGCCGCGGCGCCTGGGGCGAGGTCACCTCCACCTCCAACTGCACCGACTACCAGGCGCGCCGGCTCAACATCCGCTTCAAGGAGAAGGGGCAGAAGGGCACCCAGCACGTGCACATGCTCAACGGCACCGCCATCGCCGCGTCGCGCACCCTGATCGCGCTGCTGGAAAACGGGCAGCAGGCCGATGGCTCGATCCGCCTGCCGCGCTGCCTGGGACTTGCTGACATCCCGGCCCGATGATAGCATCAAGGCAAGCTGGACGGCGGTTTGCAGGGATGGATACCGCGCCCGCAGCGACCCTGGGGAGTCGACGTTGGGCCAGCAAGACGTGACCGTCGCCGATGCCTTCCACGAGGACAGCACCGCTGCAAGTCGCCCCGGCGTGCCAGACGCCAGAAGCGGGGTGCGTTGCGCCGCAGCGGATGATGCAACATGGCTGAACCCGCGATCCAGATCATCGAAGCCAAGCAGAAGCCGCAGATCCTGGTGGCGATGCCGTCCCTGAAGGACGGCTACTTCGACAAGAGCGTGATCCTGCTCTGCGAGTACAACGCCTCCGGCGCAATGGGATTCGTCATCAATTCGCCCTCCACCACCTCGGTGGACGATCTGCTGTGCGAGCTGGGGCTGAACGGGCACCCCGTGCAGAACAAGCCCATCATGATCGGTGGCCCCGTGCAGCCCGAGCTGTGCTGGGTGGTGCACACGACCGACTACGAGGGGCGCTCCACCACGGCGCTGGGCAGCAACCTGGCCCTCAGCGCGGCGCAGGAGGTGCTCACCAGCATCACCGAGGGCGTGGCCCCGACCGACTACCTGCTCGGGGTGGGCTATGCGGGCTGGGGCCCCGGCCAGCTCGACAATGAGATCGAGCAGGAGGCCTGGTGGCTGGCCGACCTGGATCCGCTCTCGATCCTGCAGCACACCTGCGACGATCGCTGGGACAAGGTGATGAAGCAGCTGGGGCTCCAGAAGACGCCGTACTTCTGCAACACGTCGTGCCGGGCCTGACCGCCCGCCCGCATCTCCTCCGCCAGACCTGCCGATCCGGCAGCACAGGCCAGCACGAGCGGCAGCGCGGCGCATTGCTGCGCGCGGCTGGCGGGCATGGGCGGGAGCGGGGAGTGGGGCGCGGTCAGTTGAGCAGCACGGGCGGGCCGACGTCCGGCAGCTCGCTGAGGGGCTTGCGGCCCATGAACCCCTGCTCGTAGTTGTGGTAGAAGGCCAGGCGCGCCTCGTTGAGCGTCCAGCAGAAGTAGTAGCCCTGGCCTGAGTCGAAGTCGACCGTCCACAGGCCCTTGGGCAGGGCGCCCAGGGCCATGATGTCCTCGGCCCACTGGTGGATCACGTTGTTGATCCACTCGCTCAGCTTCTTGGCCCGCTGCGAGCCGGGCGTGGCGCCCTCCGCCTGGGCCCGCAACGCCTGTAGGCGCTCATGGGCGGCGGTCGTCAGGGTGCGCACATCCTCCAGCAGGGCGCTCGCTTCATCGTAGGTGAACGTCTTGTCCATGGCGTTCGTCGTCCGGGTGGCCGAGGTGGGCCGGGCGGCTTGGCGGCTGGGGAGCTCAGGCGCCGCGCAGGTGCGCCATGTGCGTGCGCAGCTGCTCCAGTTCCCCGCGCCAGGCGCCGCTGCGCACCTTGTCCTCGAGGAGGGAGATGTCGTTGCCCTTCACGTAGCCCAGGAACAGGCTGGGGGCAATGCCGTCCGCGTCCTCCTCCACGATCTGCAGCACGCGCTGGAGCAGCGGCCCTTCGCCCAGTCGCTTCTGCAGCACGTTGCGCAGGAGGATCTTCTGGATCTGCGCGTCGGATTCGACCAGCTCCAACAGCGTGCCCAGGTCGCGGTACTCGAAGGACTTGCGGAAGAGGGCCGGGTAGAGCCGGTCGGAGGGTTGCCGCGTGGGCGAAGGGTACTTGGTCGGCGATTCCGGGTGCAGTTCCTTGCGCACGATGCGCCGCGCGATCTGCACCACCAGGTCGGGCTGGAACTCGATTTTGGAGCGGAACAGGGCGAAGAACTCGTCGCTGAAGATGCCCAGCAGCACCGTCACGATGCGCTGGCGCTGCAGGTCGTCCTGGATGTCGTACTCGCGGCAGATGCGGTCCGCCAGGTATTCCAGCATCCGCCCCTGCACCAGGTTGACCAGCGCCTGCACGATGGTGCGGTTGGGCGTCCCATCGCCCGCCTGGCGCACCGCGCCCAGGCACTTGGCCATGGCGACCGTGTAGCGGCTCGTGCCGTGCGGAAAGCTCGTGTCGGGGATCGTTTCGGCAGCCATGGGGGTCCGGTGCAGCGCCACCGGCGTGACGGGCGCAGCGGGCGACCGCTGCCGGCATGTCCGGCGTCGCGCTGCCGACCCGCTGCGAGCGGGGCCGGCAGGCGCTCCTGCTCTTGTTCCGTAGCCGCCGCGGAACGTCAATCCGGTGCGGCTTGCCGCCGCCGGCCGGCCGGGGCGCTAACGGGGCTGCGGGTTGCGGTACGGGCCGCTCTTGCCGCCGGTCTTTTCGACCAGGTGCACCCGGTCGATCACCATGCCCTTGTCGACCGCCTTGCACATGTCGTAGAAGGCCAGCGCGGCCACGGACACGGCGGTGAGCGCCTCCATCTCCACGCCGGTCCTGGCTTCGGTCTTGGCCGTGGCCTCGATCTGGACGGTCAGCGTGGCCTCGTCCAGCTCCAGCTCCAGCTCCACCACGTTGAGCGGGAGCGGGTGGCACATCGGGATCAGCGTGCCGGTCTGCTTGGCGGCCAGGATGCCCGCGGTCTTGGCGACCGTGAAGGCGTCGCCCTTTTCCAGTGTGCCGGCCTTGAGCACGGCGGCCAGTTCCGCGCTGATCTTGACGATGCCGCGCGCACGGGCCATGCGCTCCGTCACCGCCTTGCCGCCCACGTCCACCATGCGGGCGCGGCCGGTGACGCGGTCGAAGTGGCTGAGCGCCTTGGGCATGAGGAGATTCAGGAGCCGGCGGTGGCGACGACCGAAGTCCGGTGAGCACCCACGTAGTACTCGTCGTCTTCCGGGTGCTCCTCCCAGGTGTCGTTGTCCGCGCGGACGCCGATCAGCTTTTCGATCAGCTCCTGCACGGACTGCAGCCGGGTGACCCGGTAGCCGTTGCTGCCGGTGAAGAACAGGCCGGTTTCCAGGTACCCGCTCCACGAGTCGCCCAGGGAGTCCGCGATGCAGTAGCCGACCTTGTTGGATTCCTTGCCGTGGTCACAGGGCGTGACGCAGTTGGATATGCACGGAATCTTGGGCCGCACGCCGGCCATCACGCGCTGCACGAGCGGCGTGGTGATGACCCCGCGGGCCGGATAGCCGACCGGGCTCTTGAGCAGCCGGATGTCCTTCTGCTGCGCGTTCAGGATCACGCGCTTGAACACGTCCGAGGCGTCGCACTCGTGGGTGCCGATGAAGCGCGTGGCGACCTGGACACCCGAGCAGCCCATGTCCATGAACAGGTCGATGTCCTTCTTGTCCCAGATGCCCCCGGCCACGATCAGCGGGATGTTGCCCCAGGCCTTGCAGGACTTGAGCACCGCGGGGGTCATGTTCTCGAGCTGATATTCGGGCTGGAAGCACTGCTCGTACGTGTACCCCTGGTGCCCGCCGGACTTGGGCCCTTCCAGGACGATCGCATCGGGCAGGCGGCCCGAGCGCTTCCAGCGCTTGCAGATCAGGTCCACCACGCGGGGCGAGGAGACGATCGGGATCAGCGCGACGTCCGCGTTGCCGGCGAACTCCGGCAGCCGCAGGGGCAGGCCCGCGCCGCTGATGATGTACCTGGCCCCGGCCTCCACCGAGTCCTTCACCTGCCGCTCGTAGTCGGTCAGGGCGCACAGAATGTTCACGCCCACCACGCCGTTGCCTTCCGAGCGCTCGATGGCCTTGCGGATGATGGCCTTGTAGTTCTCCGAGTGGTGGAAGTTCACCGGCTTGAGGGGCCGCCCGTTGATGAGGCGCACCTCGCGGGTGTTCCAGTACCCGGTGCCCGCGGAGGACACGGTGCCGGCGCAGCCCGTGTGGGCCACGGCTCCGGCCAGCCGGTCCCAGGACACACCTACCCCCATGCCACCTTGGATGATGGGGTACTTCAGCGTGAAGTTACGGATTTTGAGCGGAGGCAGTTGACTGCTCATGCGCCTTGTGTGGTTAGCTTGCAGCCCATCGGCTGGCACCGCTGCCACCCGAGCGCCACGTCGGCGGTATCAGGCCCGATCACGGGCGTGCACGACACTATTGGTTGAGTACGCCTCCCCCGCGGCGCTCATCTCGGCGCCGGGACAGGAGGAAGGATCGAGGACTATCAGATGGACCTTGATCGCTAACGCCTCCCGAGCCTACTGGCTCCCCCGAACAGGGTTTGGACGTCAGGGGCAGTGTGCCCGTTCTACCCCGCAAAGTCAATCGAACGCGCTGACCCCGGCCCCGCCCGCAATAGGGCGCCGAAGGCCGTATTTCGGGCCATCGCGGGGGGTGGGGCGCCACGCTGCGGCACGCCCGGCCCTCGTGCCCTGGCCGGGCGGCTCGCGCTTAGGGCGCAAGCCGCGCCCGGAGTGGAGCGGGCGATGTCCTCCGGCGCGGCCCGGCCGGGGGCATGGGTCGCCACGGCGCGCCCCCTTGCGAGCGGGACCCGCCGCCAGGAAAGGCACGGCGCTGGGGGGCCTTGCGACCCTGGCATTAGCGACCCTGGAACTGCGGCGGGCGCTTCTCCACGAAGGCGCGGATGCCCTCGCCCGCGTCCTCGCTGCCCCAGACGATCTGCTGGGCGTAGGTCTCGTACTCCAACGCCGAGGCCAGATCGGCGTGCAGGTTGCGGTACACGCCCCGCTTGGCCAGGCGCATGGCGATGGGCGGGCCCTCGGCGAGCTGCTCGGCCCAGGCCCGCGCCTCGGCGGCGAAGTCGGCGTCCGGCACGACCCGGTTCACCAGGCCCAGCCGCAGCGCCTCGGGCGCCGGCACCAGCTCGCCGGTGAGGATCAGCTCCAGCGCCTTGGCCATGCCCACCAGGCGCGGCAGGAAGAAGGTGCCGCCCCAATCCGGGTGCAGGCCGCGCTTGACGAACACCTGGCCGAAGGCGGCCTTGTCCGAGGCGATGCGCAGGTCGCAGCCCAGCGCCAGGTTCATGCCCGCTCCGGCGGCGATGCCGTTCACCGCGGCGATGACGGGCTTGGGCAGGGTCTGCAGGCGCAGCAGGATGCCGTCCCGCAGGGGCACCACCTCGGTCTCGCGGCGCGGGGTCTTGCCCGCGGCGCGGCGCTCGTTCATCTCCTTCACGTCGCCGCCGGAGCAGAAGGCGCGCCCGGCGCCGGTGAGCATGACCACGCGCGCCGCATCGTCGCTGGCCACGCGCTCCAGCGCCGCGTAGAGCCGCTCGCGCATGTCCTGGCCCAGGGCATTGAGGCGCTCGGGCCGGTTCAGCGTCACGGTGGCCACGCGACGCTGGATGTCCACTTCGATGAGGGAGTGTGCCATGAGGGGCGGTTCCTGGTGCGGGTGGGCTGCGGATGGCCGCGCACGGCCGGGATGGGGGCGGCGGAGAATCAGGCCGGCTCCCCCTGCATGGGGGCGCCGAGGCGCTCAGGCCGGCTCCACCTTGATTGGGGCGCCGGAGCGCACCTGGGCGAGCTGCTTCACGTCGCCCAGGGCGCGGCCCCACACGTTGCACGCCGAGGCCAGCCGGATCTCGTCCCCGCGCGAGGCGGGCGTGCGCCCGTAGCCGATCGCGATGGCGTGGCCCGGCGGCCAGTAGGCCAGCTCGCCCGGCTGCATCACGTCCCGCGCCCCGCGCTCCTGCGCGATCTCCACGGGCGTGGCGAAGTACACCTCCTCGCCCCAGGTGCTGGCGCGGGCCATGAAGGGCGCTGCGGCGAAGAGGGCATCGGCGGTGGGCGTGGCGAGCAGCTCGGCTTCCAGCACCAGCGGGCCGAGGGTCAGCTTGAGCTTGCGCATGAGGTGGCGTCTCGTGGGTGGGCGGGTTGCGCGGGCGGGCGGCATGGGCGCGGGCCGCAGCGCGTGGGAGCAATCGGTCGGCGCGATCGTTCTCACCGGATACCGCGCCGGTGCCCGCTGAGGCAAGCCGGTGCCCCGCTCCCGCTCGCGCCGACGCACGCCGACCCGCGGCGCCGGCTGCGTTGTGGGCGCGGGCGCACATCTGCCATACTGGAGGCCGGAAGCGCGCCGGCCGGCTCCTGCCGGGCGGGCGCGAGGGGGGCAACCGTGAACCAGGACACACCAGCGCATGAAAGTAGGCATCGTCGGGCTGGCCGGGGCGGGCAAGACCACCATCTTCAACGCCCTCACCGGCCTGCGCGCGGAGACCGGCCTCGGCGGGCGCAAGCAGGAGCACATGGGCGTCATCAAGGTGCCCGACGAGCGGGTGGACACGCTCGCCACGATGCACGCCTCCAAGAAGCGCGTGTACGCGGAGGTCACGTTCGTGGACGTGGCCGCGGGGCCGGAGCTGACCTCGGCCAAGGGCGCGCTGCCCCGCCCGGTCATCGCCGTCATGCAGAGCTGCGACGCGCTGGTGCTGGTGCTGCGGGCCTTCGCCAATCCGGCGCTGGCCGAGCCGCCCGATGCCCTGCGCGACCTGCGCACCCTGCAGGCGGAGCTGATCCTGAGCGACCTGGGGCCGCTGGAGAACCGCCGCGACCGCCTCAAAAAGGAGCCCGGCCGGCCCGGCGAGAAGGAGCTGCTCGAGCGCTGCATCGCGCACCTGGAGTCCGAGCGCTCGCTGGCCACCCTCGGCCTTGCGCCCGAGCAGGCGAGCCAGCTCGCCGGCTTCGGGCTGCTCTCGCTCAAGCCGCTGCTCTACCTGCTCAACCAGGAGGAGGCGGACTTCACCGGCGAGATCCCCAGCGCGCTGGCCGGCGAAACCGAGGGCCTGCCCCTGCTGGCGCTGAGCGGCAAGATCGAGATGGACATCGCCGAACTGAGCCCGGAGGAGCAGCCGGAGTTCCTGGCCGCGCTGGGGCTGGAGCGGACCGCGCGCGACCGCTTCGTGCAGGCCGCCTACGGGCTGCTGGACCTGATCAGCTTTCTCACCACCGGGCCGGACGAGAGCCGCGCCTGGCCCATCAAGCGCGGCACCACGGCCCAGCGCGCCGCCGGACGCGTCCACTCGGACATCGAGCGCGGCTTCATCCGCGCCGAAGTCATCGCCTACGAGGCGCTGGTGGCCCTGGGCGGCGAGAAGCAGGCCCGCGACGCCGGCAAGCTGCGCCTGGAAGGCAAGGACTACGTCGTGCAGGACGGCGACGTGATCGAGTTTCGCTTCAACGTGTAGCCGGGCCGGCGCAGCGCACCCTCAGCGCGGCGTGGGCTTGTCCGGGGCGCGGCCGGACATCATGCTGGGCGCGTCCGTCGCGGGCTGCTCGGGGGCGGCGCGGTCGCGCTTGACCACCAGCGTGCCGGCCAGCAGGTCGTGCAGGGCCTGCTTGCGGGCGGTCCAGCCCGCCATCAGGAATCCGATCCCGAAGAACAGCATGGAGAGCAGCTTGCCCAGCGTGCGCCCCAGGGCGCGGCCGAAAGAGATGCGGCGCCCCGCCAGGTCCGTCACGCAGACGCCCACGGCGAGCTTGCCGGGCGTGGCCTGCCAGGCCGAGCTTTCCGCCACGGACCAGTAGAGCAGCACGAACACCACGGCCAGCAGGGAGCTGACGACGGTGGCGGCCGCGCTATTGTAGCCTCCACCCCCCAGCCAGAGGCCGGAGACGGCTCCGATGACGAAGGCCACCACATCCACGATGACGGTATCGATGATGTAGGCGATGAACCGCAGCCAGAAGCCCGCGTAGCGCTCCATGCTTCCCTCCTTTGTCTGAAGGCAGCGGGGTGGGCACCCGGGATGCCGCGGGGCCGCCGCCGGTTCCCGCTCCGCGCGGGAAGCGCGCCCGGGCCCATTGGTTCGGCCCATTGTATCGGCGCGGCGGGCGGGAAATGCAACGGGCAGCGCGGGACGTGGCGGAGGGCGCTGCGGCCGCGTGCCGGAGCCCGCTGCGGGCGGCGGCGGCCATTGAACTCCCCAGCGAATCGTGGGAACGTGTGCGGTGAACGGCCCGCGCCGCGCGGGCCGGCACGCCGCCGGCGCGCGGCTCCCGAGCCCGTCCCATGCCTGCGCCCCACCCCATTCGCGAGCGGACCATGAGAGAAGCCTGGATCATCGATGCCGTGCGCACGCCTCGCGGCAAGGGCAAGCGCGGCACGCCGGACAAGCCGGGAGGCTCCCTGGCGGAAACGCACCCCACCGAGCTGATGGCGACCTGCCTGCGCGCCCTGGCCGCGCGCAACCCCATCGACCCGCGCGACGTGGACGACGTGGTGGTGGGCTGCGTCTCCCAGGCGGGCGAACAGGGCGCCAACATAGCCCGCAACGCCGTGCTGCTGGCGCAGTGGCCGCTGGAAGTGGGCGCGGTTTCCCTCAATCGCTTCTGTGGCTCCGGGCTGCAGGGGATGGGCTTCGCGGTGATGGGCGTGCTCTCCGGCCAGCAGGAGCTGGCCGTGGGCGGCGGCGTGGAGTCCATGAGCCATCAGCCCATCGGCTCGGACGGCGCCGGCCTGGACGGCGGCAACCTGCAACTGCGCGCGCTGCACCCCCTGGTGCCGCAAGGCATCTCGGCGGACCTCATCGCCACGCTGGAGGGCTTCTCGCGGGCGGACGTGGACGGCTTCGCCGTGGCGAGCCAGCGCAAGGCGGGCGTGGCCCTGGCCGAGGGGCGCTTCACCCGCGGCGTGGTGCCCGTAGGCGATGGCAATGGCGGCGTGGCCCTGGAGCGCGACGAGTTCGCGCGGCCGGAGACGACCCTGGCGAGCCTGGCCGCCCTCAAGCCCGCCTTCGAGGCGATGGGCGCCTACGATCCCTACGGCACGGGCGAGACCTTCGACCAGATGGCGCTGCGCGTGTACCCGCAGGCCAAGCGCATCCAGCACGTGCACCACGCCGGCAACTCCAGCGGCATCGTGGATGGCGCGGGGGCGGTGCTGATCGCCTCGAGCGACTATGCCCGGGCGCACGGGCTCCGGCCGCGCGCCCGCGTGCGGGCGGTGGCCACGGTCGGCTCCGAGCCGGTGATCATGCTCACCGCCACCGTCCCGGCCAGCCGCAGGGCGCTGCACAAGGCGGGCATGGCGGTGCAGGACGTCGACCTGTGGGAAATCAACGAGGCGTTCGCCTGCGTGCCGCTGAAGACGATGCGCGACCTGGAGATCGATCCGGAGCGCGTGAACGTGAACGGCGGCGCCATCGCCCTGGGTCACCCCATCGGGGCCACGGGCGCCATGCTGGTGGGCACGGCGCTGGACGAGCTGGAGCGCCGGGACGGGTCCACCGCGCTGATCACGCTGTGCATCGGCGGGGGCATGGGCATCGCCACGGTCATCGAACGGATATAGCATCGAACGCATGTAGCCGCCTTCCGCCCGCGGCCCTGCGCCCACTGGCCGCGGGGCCGCGCCGCCCGCTGCAAGCCGCTCACGGAGCCCCCTTGGCGATCCTCCCGTTCCGGACGAGAACGACCCGATGCTGAATGACCTGTATTCCGACTTGCGCCGCACCGTGCGCGGCCAGGTGCGCTTCGACCGCATGAGCCGCCAGCTCTACAGCACGGACGCCAGCATGTACCAGATCGAGCCGCTGGGCGTCGTTCATCCCCTGGACGCGGACGATCTGCAGGCGGTGGTGGAGCTGGCCGGCAAGCACGCCATGCCCGTGCTCCCGCGCGGCGGCGGGACGTCCCTGGCGGGCCAATGCGTCGGACGGGCGGTGATGATGGACCTGTCCACGCACATGAACAAGGTGCTGGAGCTGAACACGGAGGAGGGCTGGGCGCGCGTGCAGCCGGGCGTCGTGCAGGATCAGCTCAATGCCTTCCTGGCGCCCCACGGCTTCGGCTTCGGGCCGGACACCTCCACCAGCAACCGCGCGACGCTGGGCGGCATGACGGGCAACAACTCCTGCGGGGCCCGCTCCATCCTCTACGGCAAGACGGTCGATCACGTGATCGAGGCCGAGGCGATCCTGGCCGATGGCTCGCGCGCCACCTTCGCTCCGCTGGGCTCCGCCGCGCTGGACGTCAAGCTGCGCGCGGAGTCGCTGGAAGGCCACATCTACCGGGAGGTGCTGCGCATCGCGGAGGAGAACCGCGCGGAAGTGGAGGCGCGCTTCCCCAAGCTCATGCGCCGCGTGTCGGGCTACAACCTGGACGAGGTGCTGCGGCGCGACCGCTCGCTGAACCTGGCCAAGCTGCTGGTGGGCTCGGAGGGCACCCTGGCCGTGTGGAGCGCGTTGAAGGTTCGGATCGTGCCCCTGCCCACGATGAAGGCGCTGCTGGTCGCGCATTTCGAGGATATGATCAAGGCCGTGGAGGCCGATGCGCTGATCCTCGCGCACAACCCCTCGGCCATGGAGCTGGTGGACGATACGATCATCAAGGAGGCGGTCAACTCCCCGGTCTTCGCGGGCAAGACCGGCTTCCTGCAGGGCACGCCCGGCGCCATCGTGGTGGTGGAGTTCTACGGGGAGACCCGCGCGGAGCTGGTGGACAAGCTGGACAAGCTGGAGGCGGACCTGAAGCGCCACCGGATGGGCTACGCGCACGTGCGCGCGCTGGAGCCCGAGCAGCAGAACCTGGTGTGGAACCTGCGCAAGGCCGGCCTGGGCCTGATGATGGGTCACCGCATCGACGCCAAGCCGCTGCCGTTCGTGGAGGACACCGCCGTCGACCCCCACCGGCTGGCGGACTACCTGAAGGCCTTCGACAAGATCGTGCGCAAGCACGGCACGCGCGCGGGCTACTACGGGCACTCCTCGGTGGGCTGCCTGCACATCCGCCCCATCCTCGACTTGAAAAAGGCCGGCGAGAAGGAACGCCTGATGGCCATCTTCAGCGACGTGGCGGCGCTGGTGGAGGAGTACGGCGGCGCGATCTCCGGCGAGCACGGCGACGGGCTGGCCCGCTCCTGGCTGATCGAGCGGCTCTTCGGGCCCAAGCTGGCGCAGGCCTTCCGGGACGTGAAGGCGGCCTTCGACCCCACCAACCTGATGAACCCGGGCAAGATCGTCGATGCCCAGCCGCCCCTGGAGAACCTGCGCTGGGGCAAGCCCATCGTGCGCACGCTGGACACCGTGCTGGACTTCAGCAAGGAGGGCGGCTTCAGCTTCGCGGTGGAGATGTGCAACGGCAATGGCCAGTGCCGCAAGCTGGACGCGGGCACCATGTGCCCCTCCTACCAGGCCACGCGCATGGACCGCCATTCCACGCGCGGCCGCGCCAACGCCCTGCGCGGGCTGCTGCAGGGCGACCTGCCCTTCAGCGAGCTGGGCGGGCCGGACCTCTTCGAGGTGATGGACCTGTGCCTGGAGTGCAAGGCCTGCAAGACCGAGTGCCCGTCCCAGGTGGACATGGCCAAGATGAAGTACGAGTTCCTCTATCACTACCAGAAGATCAACGGAGTGCCCCTGCGCAGCCGGCTGTTCGGCCGGATCGACCTGATCAGCCGCGTGGGCAGCGCGCTGGCGCCGGTCTCCAACTGGATCGCGGCCAGCCGGCCCAACCGCTGGCTGCTGGCGCGCATCGGCTTTGCCCCGCAGCGCACGCTGCCGCCGTTCCGGCGGCGGCGCTTCTCGCGCTGGTTCGCTCGCCACGCGGGGAGCAATGGCCGCGTGGCGGCGGCCGAGCGTCCGGCGGTGGTGCTGTTCCAGGACACGTTCATGGAATACAACGTGCCGCAACTGGGCCGGGACGCCGTGGAGGTGCTGGAGCGGGCCGGTTGCCGCGTGATCGTGCCGCCGCGTAAGTGCTGCGGCCGCCCCCTCATCTCCAAGGGCCTGCTGTCCGAGGCCCGCACGAACGCGCGGTTCAACGTGGCCTCCCTGGCGCCCTACGCGGAGCAGGGGCTGCCCATCGTGGGCGTGGAGCCCTCCTGCATCCTCACGCTGCGCGAGGACTACCCCGCGCTGCTGCCCGGCCCGGCCACCGAGCGCGTGGCGGCCCAGGCGCAGACCATCGACGAGTTCCTCTTCAAGCTGACGCAGGAGGGACGGCTGCCCTACCCCGCCGCGGAGGGCCGCCCGGCGCGCGAGTACCTGCTGCACGGGCACTGCCACCAGAAGGCGCTGGTGGGCACGGGCCCCACCCTGGGCGTGCTGCGCGGCATCCCCGGCGCCAGCGTGCGCGAGATCCCCTCGGGCTGCTGCGGGATGGCCGGCTCCTTCGGCTACGAGAAGGAGCACTACGACGTCTCGATGACCATCGGCGAGCAGCGGCTGTTCCCGGCCGTGCGGCGCGCCAAGCCCGAGACGGTGATCGTGGCGGACGGCATCTCGTGCCGCCAGCAGATCGCGCACGGCACCGAGCGCCAGGCGCGACACCTGGTGGAGGTGGTCGCCGAGGCCCTGCGCGGGTGAGGCGCGCGGGACGCCCGGCACCGCGCCCGATCGGCCGCAAAGCCGCATCCGCGTTGACATCGCGTCGACGTGTGGTAGCCTCGCAACTGGACGCGCCGGGCCGCAGCAAGCGAGCCGGATGCGCCTGCCGTGCCGCTACGGTGGGGCTACGAGTGCCTTCCGATTCGCGTCCGAAGCCCATACCGGAGTGGAGCGGGCATGCTGAGTGAACAATACCTGCCGGTGCTGTTCCTGATCATCGTGGCACTGGGCATCGGCGCCCTGTTCACGGGCCTGAGCATCCTCCTCGGGCCTAAGAAGCCCTCCGCGGTGAAGAGCATGCCCTTCGAATCCGGCATGCCCTCGCAGGGCTCGCAGTTCCGCCGCTACAGCGTGCGCTTCTACATGGTCGCACTGACCTTCCTCATCTTCGACGTGGAGATCGTGTTCTTCTATCCCTGGGCCGTGAAGTTCCGCGAGCTGGGCTTCTACGGCTTCTGGGTGATGATGATCTTCTTCGCCATCCTCCTGGTCGGCCTGGTGTACGACTGGAAGAAAGGAGCGCTGGAATGGGAGTGAAATTCCCCTTCGCCGATCAGTACGTGACGACCCGGCT
>JBGOUY010000415.1:0-2831 GCA_041477795.1 bacterium | reverse complement strand
TGTTGCCCCAGCTCGCGCTGCCGCCCAGGAAGTAGAAGCGCTTGTAGCCGCGGAAGTCGTCCAGCAGCACGTGCTGCGTGACGAGCTGGGGGTTGCGCGTGGCGGTGCTGCCCGAGCCCATCACGTCCGGCAGGCCCGTCAGCGCCGCGAAGACCGAGCGCGCCGTGCCCGGGCTGGGCACGTAGTAGTGGGTGAAGAGCAGGCCGTGGCGCGCGATCTCGTCAAAGTAAGGCGTCGGATTCGCCCCGTTGCCGAAGGTGCCGGTGTAGCGGGCCGCGAAGGACTCCAGGTGGATCAGCACCAGGTTGTAGGGTCCTTGGGTGAGGCCCTGCGGGTGGCGCTCGCGCAGGAAGTTCAGCGTGGCCTCGTCCGGGTGGTCCACGCCCAGGTACGCCGCCACCTCCGGGTAGGCCGCGCGCACGGCCTTCTCGTCGTACCCGAGCGACTGGTTCTCGTAGGTGTCGAAGAAGTACAGCACCGGGTTGAGGCCCAGCGCATTGACGTAGGGATCGGCCACGAAGAAGGCGTCGCTCCAGCGCAGCGGGTACCAGGACACCTTGCCGTACAGCCCGAAGAGCACCAGCCCGGCGCACAGCGTGCCCAGCGCGGCGCGCCGCCAGAGCGGGTGCGGGCCGCCGGGCCGCTGGAGCTGCGGGAAGGCCAGGCGCCACTGCAGCCAGCCCATCGCCGCGGCGACCCCCACCATGCCCAGCAGCACCCACACCACCGGGTAGGACTGCCACAGCATCTCCAGTGCGATGTCCCGCGCGGCCAGCAGCCGCAGCGCCGAGGCGTTGAGGCGCGTGCCCAGGTAGACGTAGTGCCCCACGTCCACGACGTAGAAGGCCGTGCAGACGAGGGTGGCCGCCACGAGGTAGGCGAGCCAGACATAGCGCGCCGCGCGCCAGCGCACGGGGTTCAGCAGCGGCAGCCAATCCAGCAGCAGCAGCGGCAGCAGCGCCAGCAGCGCCAGGCGCAGGTCGAACTTGGCGCCCAGGTAGAGCCCCTCCAGCACGTTGTCCCAGGCGTGCTGCCCGCCGGTGCTGCGGAAGGCCAGCGCGAAGGCGAGCCGGAACGCCAGCAGCAATCCGAAGTTGAGGAGGAACACGGCCAGCGCGAAGCGCAGGCGCGGGGACAGCAGGCGGGCCGTGAGGCGGCGCACCGTCAGCAAGCGGGGCAGGGGCATCGCGTCGGTTCGCAGGACAGGGGTGGGGCGTCGGGCGCCGGAAGGGAGTGGCCCGCCTCGTCGTTGCCGGCGGGGCCGGTCAGCGCGCGGGGGGCTCCGCGGCGATAGCGGGTGCAGGCGCGCCGTTAAACCGCGCCGTTAAACCGCGCCGTTAGTCTGCACCGTTCAGGCGCGCCGGTCGTCCATGCCGCTCAGCCGGCCAGGCGCACCACGTAGCGGCCGCGCGCGCCGCCGTCCAGGATCTCCTTGAGCTTGGCCGGCAGCTCTGCCAGGCCGATGACGTGGCCGATCTCGGCCAGATGGCGCGGCTTGCGGTCGCCCGCCAGGTGCCGCCAGGCTTCCAGGCGCACATCCATTGGACAATTGACCGAGTCGATGCCCAACAGGTTCACGCCGCGCAGGATGAACGGGTACACCGTGCTGGAGAAGGCGTGGCTGTGCACCAGGCCCGTGAGGGCGACGCTGCCGTGGGTCTTCACGGTGCGCAGCAGGAATTCCAGGGTGGGGCCGCCCGCGGTGTCGATCGCCCCCGCCCACTGTTCCTTGAGCATCACCCTGGCCGAGGCATCCACGACCTGCTCGCGCGTGAGGAGCTGCGTGGCGCCGAGCCGGGTCAGGAAGCCCTTCATGTCCGCCTTGCCGGAGCTGGCCGCGACCTCGTAGCCGGCCCGCGCCAGGATGTCCACCGCGCAGCTTCCCACGCCGCCCGTGGCGCCCGTCACCAGCACCGGGCCCTGGCCGGGGCGCAGCCCGTTGCGCTCCAGCGCCAGCACGGAGAGCATGGCGGTGAAGCCGGCCGTGCCGAGCGTCATCGCCTCCTGCTCGCTCAGCCCGGCGGGCAGCGGCACCACCCAGCCAGCCGGCACGCGGGCGTATTCCGCATAGCCCCCGAGCCAGGCCACGCCCAGGTCGTAGCCCGTCACGAGCACCTTGGCGCCCGGGGCAAAGCGCCCCGTGCGGTCGGACACCACCGCGCCGGCCAGGTCCACGCCCGGGATGTGGGGCAGGGTGCGCACCATCTTGCCCACGCCGTGGGCGATCATGGCGTCCTTGTAGTTGATGCCGGAGCAGGCGACCTGGATCGTCACGTCGCCATCCGGCAGCCGGTCGGTCGCGCAGGTCGTGACCGATCCGCGCACGGCGTCCGGCGTGCCTTCCAGCACATAGGCCTGCATGGTGTCTTTCATGGGCGCTCCTGGTGCGCGTGATCACCGCTCCATCGCTCCTTCAGCCTAGCGGGCGAGGCCGGCCGCACGCAAGGGCCGCCGGGGCGACGCCGCGCCGCTTGCGCACGGGCAGGGGCCTCGGTAGGGTGGGCACGCCCGGCCCCCGCCCGCGCAGCGCCCGGCGCGCCCGCAGCGCCGCCCGAGGCAGCGCCGCCTAAGGCCGCGCGGCCGATCGCGCGTCCCTGCATCGTGGAGACCCGATGGCCGCCGCCTCGCCCCTGCCCGTGCTGCTGTCCCTGCTGGGCGCCTCGCTGTTCGGCGCGCAGGCCGTGCTGGCGCGCCGGGCGCTGCGCCACGTGGATCCGCAGACGGGGGCGATGATCACCATCCTCACCGCCGGCGCGGTCTTCTGGCTGCTCTTCATCTGGCGCGCGCCGTGGGAGCAGTGGCATTCGCCGGCTGTGTGGGTCTTCCTCAGC
>JBGOUY010000238.1:0-6826 GCA_041477795.1 bacterium | reverse complement strand
CCCCGCCCTTTTCCCCCTTTTCGGGGGGGGGGGGGGGGCCGCCCCCCCCCCGCCCCCATTCCGGGGGGGGGGGGGAAACTTGGCCCCCCGCCTGCTGTGGGCGTTCCACATTTGATGAGGATCGCTGTGGCGGTGTGGCGCCCGTGCGGGCACTAGATGGCGCCCTCGGCGCGCAGGCGGGCGATCTCCTCCGCGCCGCAGCCCAGGCCGCGCAGCACCGCGTCGGTATCCTGCCCCAGCCGGTGCGGGGGCGCGCCCAGCCGCGGGGCGCCGCTGGAGAGGCGATAGCCGGCCAGGAAGACCTCGATCGGCCGGTCGAGCCCCGGCACGTCCTCGATGCGCCGCACGGAGCCGCGATGCTGCACGGGCGGCAGCCGCACCGCCTGCTCCAGCCCCAGCACGGGCCCGGCCGGCACGCCCGCCGCATTGAGCGCGTCCACCCACTCGGCCCCCGGCCGCGCGAGCAGCGCGCGCTCCAGCTCCGCCTTGAGCGCCGCGCGGTGGCGGATGCGCGTGTCGGGATCGGGGAAGCGCGGATCGTCGATCAGCTCCGGCCGCCCGACCGTGCGGCAGAAGGCCTCGAACTGAGGCTGCATGTTCGCCGCCACGTTGATGAGACCATCCGCCACCCGGAAGCTGCCCGATGGGCTGGCGAGCAGGTTGTCGTTGCCCACCAGCACGGGCCGCTTGCCCGCGATGAGCTGGTTGGAGGTGGCCCAGCCCAGCGCCGAAATCGTGGTGTCGAGCATGGACACGTCGATGAACTGCCCGGCCCCGGCCGGGTCGCGCTCGCGCTGCAGCAGCGCCGCCGCGATGGCGAAGGCGGCGTTGAGGCCGGCCACCGTGTCGCAGACGGGATAGCCCGCGCGCAGCGGGCCGCTGGTGGCGTCGCCCGTGGTGGACATGGCGCCGGAGAGCCCCTGCACGATCTGGTCGTAGGCGGGCTTGTCCCGGTACGGCCCGTCCTGCCCGAAGCCGGAGATGGCGCAGTAGACGAGGCCGGGCCGCTCGGCGCGCAGGGCCTCGTAGCCCAGCCCCAGCCGCTCCAGCACGCCCGGCCGGAAGTTCTCCAGCAGCACGTCCGCCCAGGCCACGAGCCGCTTGAGAATCGCCTTGGCAGCGGGATGCTTCAGGTTCAGCGTGATGGCCTGCTTGCCGGAGTTGATGCCCAGGAACGAGGCGCCCATGTCCTGCGCGTTGAGCGCGGGGTCGGCGCCCTGCCGCCGCGTGGCGTCGCCCGCGCCGGGCTGCTCCACCTTGATCACCTCCGCCCCCATCTGCGCCAGGTGATAGCTGCAGTAGGGCCCGGCGATGACGGCGGAGAGGTCCAGCACGTGGATGCCGGAGAGGGGCAGGCTCATGGGCGGGCGCGGCGGCGCGGCAAGGAGGGCGGAGGAGGCGGGGCGCGCGCGCGTGGCTGCCCGCCGGGACGATGGCAGTGTAGTGGCTGCGGACGCTGCTGACAAGCCGCTGCTGACAAGCGGGCCGGCCACGGGCACCTGCGGCTTGCGGCCGCGTCCGGCAGGGCGCGGCAAAAACGCAGATTCCGGGGGAGTTTGGCCCTCGTAGTCTTCGATGCATGGCTGTGGCCGTTCTGCAGCCACGCCCCCGGCGGGCCTGCGCGGGGGATGACGTTCGGCGGCAAACCGTCAGACCGCTGCGCGGTCAATTATCAGTGCGGCTTGGCGATGCTGAGATGGAACGGTCGGAATGCGCCATATGGTACAAACTGGCGATGATTGCTTCAACGGTTCCATTGAGGCGGGCGAATTCGGCGAGGGCAACGTCGGATGATGCTGATTGGGTGAGACGGCGCACGGTTTGTGCCATGACGATCACGCGAACGTCGTTTCGGCTTAACGACCGGCCGCTCGACTGGAGGCGCCTGATCTGATGGCGGCCAATTTCCTCGACAAGTGGCAATGGTGTCGGGTGTGGGCAAGCGAGTTGTGTGTCGATGCGTTTTCGGCAAACGAGGATCGTGTCCAGGTTAATCGGTTCTTTAGCCTGCCATTTAGGCATTGCCACTGACATCTCGGATTTGATCGGATGAGCCGCCACGATGAAGAATCCCGTGTCCATGAGGGCCTTGAGGATGCACTCCCAACCCTCTGCGCGCGAATGATGATAGGTGAATACAAGTAACCCATCGTTCTTGAGAACGCGGCTGCATTCGCGCCATACGGCTTGCAGGCGCTCAGTAAATGTTACCGCGTCGCTGTGCTGGACTTCGTCCTCGGATCGCGTCGAATAGTTCTCGGGCAGGTTGTTCGCGCGGAGGATGTGACGCTGCCAAACGTAGAAAAAGTCTGCGAGCTGCGAGTAGTGAACATTGTCAAAGAACGGGGGATCGGTGATGACCGCATCGACGGTGCCAGCAGGGATGTCGGTTTCGCTTGAAGCGCCGCAGGAAAGATAGACACGCGTACCGGTCTTGAAAGCTCGTATGTCTTCGGCGACGTCGTAACCGAGCGGTTCCGATAGGCCAAAGAGCTTTCGACCTACGTTGCGGCCAGCTTGTTTGACAAGCTGCAGTTCAAAGGGATCTTCGGCGTAGTCCAGTGCCCGCGCGATACGGCTTTCAAAGAGAGTCGAGAACGAGCCTGAACTTTTGGGAGTGCCCCACAGGTTGGCTTCCAGGGGCGTTCGCTCCGGCTTCAGAATGTGATGGGCGAACATGTGCCGCACGGCTCCGGTCCCTTCGCCCTTGTACGAGGCGAACATGTTGTTGAATTCCAGAGTTCCGGAGAAAAGACACACAAAGAGGTCCCGAACAACTGGATCAGGAATAGCGGCGATCCTCTCACCGAGTATGGATAGCGCAAGCAACTGGCGGGCGTTGAACATCTCGTGCCAGTGCCGGTAGTTGTATCCAATGGCCTGGTTCGTATTGTAGCCAGGCGCGATTGCCACGACGGGGTATGCGTGGTCGCGCCGAGCCAATTGCCGTTCCGCATCCGAATAGAGCTCGATGTCTTGTGGTGTTACGCGCAGATATGCTTTGCCCCCGTCAGGCATCAGGGCGAGCTTGGCATACATGCGGTGGGTGGGAACGTTACCGCTGTCGCGTACCGTTCCTGCAATCGGAAACGTTTCTGCGCAGGCCGGGCACTCGGCTTTGACGCCCTTCGCCGGCCCGGACTGCGGGTTGAAAACCCCGCGGCATCCGTGGCAGGCGACGTTGACCGCTTCTATGTGTGTGGCGTTGATTGCGCCGCATGCGGGACAGACCGCCTGAGCTTCGGGATTGCGTTTCGGATAGGCGTGCTGCGCGAATATGAAAGAGGGAAACAGATCGACGAGGGATTTGCACTGCGGGCACGCGACAGTCTTGACCCAGAAGTAGTAGAGAACCTCCGCTGTCTCCCCGCTTTCGAGCGTTGTTTGATAGAAGCGCTTCAATGTTGCAGACACGTCGCGTTTGATCTCGCGGAAGCAGCGCAGTATCGCGGGTCTGTCATGGCGCGCGAGGGCGTTTCGCACCATGAAATAGGCGACTGGATTGATGTCCCGTCCGATGGCGCGCGCTCCGAGTTTAAGCGCCTCGACTATGGTTGTGCCGCTTCCCATGAAGGGATCGAATATCGTTACGCCCGGAATGCGGATACGCGCATGGATTGACTCAAGGATGTTAGTACCCGGCGGCGCGAAAGCTGCGATGCAAATCGCGCGGAATACTGTGCCCAGCCGCTGAGCCCACCATTTGTGAATGTGCGAGAGCGGGCGGTAAATCTCCTTCCGCCAGCTTTCCATTTCGGCAATGTCACTCAGCGCCTCGAATGGAAAAGCCTGGTCCTCAATGGCCCGCCGTGATCCTGGATGCAAAATGTTCAGGTCCGCAGCGAATGGCTGCGGCAGGAACGACAAGCTTGCCTGCGCGCTTTCCAGTCGCCGTGCTTTGACCGGGCGCGACGCAACGCTAGTCTTCATCGGTGGAGTCCTCAAAAATCTCGCCGTCTGCGTTGACTTTCGCAAGTTCGACCGAGCGCGTCCTTTGTTCGCCAGAGAGTCGCCAGGCGCGGAACCGGTGTGCCTGGCCCGCGTGAGGATTCGACGCCAATTCCGGAATCAATTCGTTCGATCTCAAATCAAAATGGTAGCCAATGACCAGTTGCGGGGCTTCGGTTCTTGCAAGTTCGCCGATCAATTCGAAGTCCGGTTCGGCTTTGACTCCATGAGGAAGAATCAGCGTGCAAAAATGCGCAAGGTTAGTCGCGAGCGCAAATGGGGTCGGGACGACGTACATTTTTCGGTCGCGAATGAGGATGTCGCCATAGCTCCCGAAACCTTTGACGTGTCTGTTTTTATGCACGTATTCGTGGTCGGCGTTTAGAAAATCACCGTGGCAGAGCACGAGATCGGAAATTGGGTACTCGTCCCCGTCCGGCTTCGGCGGGTAACGACCGAACACGTAGTAGATCGCACGGCCATTGTGGAGGCCGGTGGGCACCTGACTGTTGCTGTCGAAATTGAGCCATCGACCTGGATAGGCGAGCCCTTTGACCTCATAGCCCTCGGAAAGATTTACCAAACGAAAGTCCGGGTATAAGTTGCGCGGGCCCTGTTCGAAGTTGAGACGGGTCTCTTCGAGGCGCTGTTTGACCCAGTTCTGGAAGTGGAATTCTTTGTCCGAGCGCGATACCCGCCGGATGAAAGCATTTCTGGCTTTCGCCTGCGTGATGCGGCGAAACAGATCGCAGACGGATGTTTTGGGAATGGCTCGAGCCAACGGAAAATCCCTCTTCATGAATTGCTAGCATCCTTGCCGATTCAATTCACCATATCATGATGAATTCGCCAAGGGGCCTCTGAGGTCATTTGATTGGCGTGTCCATCGGAGGGGCATCGGCAGGCACAACACCAAGTGGCGGGCGGCGCGGCGGGGGCGCCGCTTTCCCGATGACGGGGGCGGGCCGAGCGGCTACAATCCACGACCGGCGGACTACTGCGGCTGCACGGCAGCGATGCCGCGGGGCCGTCCGTAGCGCGGTGCACCGGAGCGGGAGCGCAGCTATCCATGGCGGACCTGTCGAGCAAGGCGGACTTATTGATCAAGGCTGGGCGGCTCTTCGACGGCCGCTCCGAGCGGCTGCTGGAGCAGGCCTACGTCGCCGTGGCCGATGGGCGGATCGCGGCGCTGGGCCCGCAGGCCGAGCTGGCCGGCGGCAGCGGCGAGCGCTTTGCCCGCACCCTGGAGCTGGGCCCGGACGTGACGCTGCTGCCGGGCCTGATCAACATGCACACGCACATGAGCTTCAGCGCCTCCACGAACGTGATGGGGGATCACCAGCGCGAGTCGGTGCCCACCAAGCTCATCCGCTCCGTGGAGAACCTGAAGCGCGCCCTGGCCACCGGCGTGACCACCGTGCGCGACTGCGGCACGCTCAACGAGATCGCCTTTGCCATGCGGTCGGCCGTGGAGAACGGCACGTTGATCGGCCCGCGCATCGTCGCGGCCGGCGCGGGCATCACCACCACGGGCGGCCACTGCTGGTTCTGCAGCGTGGAGGCGGACGGCGAGCTGGACGTGCGCCGCGCGGTGCGGGCGCAGGTGAAGGCGGGCGCGGACTTCATCAAGCTCTTCGCCACGGGCGGCAACACGACGCCGGGCACCAACCCGCTCGCCGCGCAGTATGGCGAGGCGGAGATGCGCGCCGCGACCGAGGAGGCGCGCCGCCTGGGCGTGCGCACCGCCTCCCACGCCCACGGCACACCGGGCGTGTACACGTCCATCGCCGCGCGCGTCACCACCGTGGAGCACTGCACGTTCCAGACGGCCCAGGGCATCGCCTACGAGCACGAGCAGGCGCGCATCATGGCCGGCGAGGGGATCGCCGTCTGCCCGACGATCTTCCAGGGGGTGGGCAAGTTCAAGCGGCTGGAGGATCCCGACCTGACGCCGGGCCAGCGCGCCTTCCTGACCGTGCAGCGGGGGCGCTTCGAGCTGGTCAACAAGCTGGTGGACCAGGGCGTGAAGATCGTCTCCGGCAGCGACGCCGGCGTGGCCTACAACGAGTTCGGCGATTACCCCGGCGACCTGGCGCTCGCCGTGCGCGGCACGGGCCTGGCGCCGGCGTTCGTCCTGCAATCCGCCACGTCCGGGGCGGCCGAGGCGCTGGGCCGGCCGGAGCTGGGCGTGCTCGCGCCGGGCAAGGCCGCGGACCTGCTCGCGGTGCGCGGCAATCCGCTGCGGGACATCGCCGCCCTGCAGCAGGTGGCGGCCGTGGTGGCGCGCGGGCGCGTCGTCGCCTGAACAGCGGGGGCGGATCGACGGCGCGCGGCGCTGTTGGAAGACCGGCGCGACGTGATCTAGGGCGGCACCATGCCCGTGCTGCACCCCGACGACCACGCCCCCGGATTCAAAGCGAGAGCCTAGGCCCAACGGATGGGAGGCGCATGGCTCACCACCCGCCGCACCAGCTCCGTTTGGCGGTGCAGGCCGGTCTTCGCAAAGATGGAACGCAAGTGCGCCCGAGCGGTGAAATAGGACACGTGCAAACGGTCGGCTATCTCACGGAGATTGCCGCCTTCCGCAAGGGCGTGCGTCAGTCGCGCCTCCGCCGCGGTCAAGCCGAAGCGTACCCGCAGCTCAAGGTCCGAGCACGGCTGAAGGTCCGGGGGCACGATAAGGAATACAGCCACCACCGCATGCCGGGCACCCGGCGTCGACCAGGGCGTTGCGTTGAGGAGCGGAAAGACCTGAACGGTCATGGAGGGCCCCCCGCTCGTGTGGTGCACCACCAAGCTTCCCCCGGCCAGCACCCCGTCCTGGCCCGGCAGCCGGGCGGCCCGCACCAGCCGCTCCAGGGCCTGCCCGTCCTGGCTG
>JBGOUY010000185.1:0-8867 GCA_041477795.1 bacterium | reverse complement strand
TCATCGATGCGGAAGCTGTTCTCGATCGCCCGCAGGGCCTGCGGCGCCCTGTCCAGGTAGAGCAGGTGGTAATAGCCGTACTGCTTCTTCTTTATCTCGTAGGCGAGCCTGCGGCGGCCCCAGATGGCGTGGTGCACCACATTGCCCCCGTTGCTGCCGATCAGGCTGGTGTATTTGCCGATCAGCTCCTTCTGAGAGTCCTCAGTGAGGTCCGGGTCGAGGATCAAGACGGATTCGTAGCCCTGCATCGCGGTCATGCGTCCTTATGGTCTGCGCGCGGCGGCGGTTCGTGCGGCCTCCCGCTGCGGCGCTTCGCCCCGGCGGGGGCGGTGTTCAGGGGGAACTCCAGTTCTCGAACTTTCCCGTCTCCAGATAGTCCAGCGCCAGGCGCGCCGCCTGCTCCATCGCCTCGTCCAGCCCTTCCGCATCGCGCTCGCCCCCCAGCACGTAGGAGACGATGTTGGCCTTGTCGGGCGGGCGGCCAATGCCGATGCGAACGCGCTTGAAGGCCTGGCTGCCCACGCTATCGATGATCGAGCGCAAGCCGCGGTGGCCGCCAGCGGAGCCTTCGCCGCGCATGCGGATGCGGCCGGGCTCCAGATCCAGGTCGTCCACGATCACCAGGCAATCCGCCAGCGGAATGCGGTAGTAATGCAGCAGCGCCTGCACCGCCCGACCGCTGTGGTTCATGAACGTCTGCGGCTTGGCGAGCAGGTAGGCCCGCCCCTGGTGGCTGCCGCGCGTGACCAGCGCATCGTGCTGGCGCTTCCAGGCCCCCGCACGCAGGGCCGCGGCCAGCCGGTCCACCACCTGGAACCCCAGGTTGTGCCGCGAACCCTCGTATTCCTTGCCGGGGTTGCCCAGCCCCACGATGAGCAGCATGCGGGCCGGGCCGGGCTAGCCCTCGGCCTTGTCCTTGGCGTCCTTGCCCTTGGTCTCGGCACCTTCGGCGGCAGGCGCGCCCGGAACCGCGGCCGCTTCCTCGCCCTCCACCGGCACGGCACCCGGCTCGACGACCGGCGCCACCTCTTCCTCCACCCGCGGCGCCACAACCACGAACAGCGTCTCTTCGCGGGGAGTCAGCAACGTCACGCCTTCCAGCGTCGCCAGGTCGCTCACGTGCAGGCTGTCGCCGATCTTGAGCGCGCTCACGTCCAGGCTGAGGAAATCCGGGATAATCGTGGGCAGGCACTGCACGGACACCACGTAGGTGACCTGCTGGAGGATGCCGCCCTCCTTTTCGCCCACCGGCTTGCCCAGCGCATGCACCTCCACGGAGACGTGCACCGTCTTGGTGACGTCCACCTCGTGGAAGTCAATATGGATCAGCTTGGCGCCGACGGGAGTGGTCTGCACTTCCTTGAGCAAGACGTGCCGCTGGGCCGCCTGGACGCCCTTGCCATCGGCCAGTTGCAGGGAGATCAGACGCTCGCTGCCGTGCAGCGCGTGCACGAGCTTGGCCGCCTCGTGGGCGTCGAACTGGATCGACACCGGGTCACCCACGCCGTAGATGATCCCCGGCAGCTGCCCCGTCCGGCGCAGCCTGCGCGCCAAACCTTTGCCCGTGCCCGGCCGCACCGTGGCCGTCAGGGTCGTTTCCGTCATGCTCGCTCTCTCTCCGCGCTGCGTTGCCGGCCGGGCGGTGCCGGCGTCAAACGCGCCGCCAGGATTTCCACACAATCTCGTCGCGGGGCCCTGCTGCCAGCATCGCCCGCGACTGCGACGTAAACTAATTTCTTACGACGAATCGCCGTTGCGGTCAAGAAGCGAATGCACAGGCCGGCCCGGCCCGGGCGAAGCGATGCCAGCGCGGGGCGCCCCCGGCACCGCGAAAAAGGCCACGCAGCGCCCGTTGCGCAAGCCGGGCGAATCGTGCAGAATAGCGCCGCTGCGATGCGGGGCATGGTGGCACCGGTCGGGTCAGGGAGGGCCCGCGTCTCGGCGCGCGTCCATGTAGTCCCGGTCCCTCCGTGCCTTCGAGCCGCTCCGTTCATCGTTCTGGAGACCCAACCGCGGAACGGGGATGAACCAAGCTAAATCCGACGCACCCATCATTCATCCCACCGCCGTTGTGCATTCGAAGGCTCGGCTGGGCAAGGCCGTGGTCATCGGTCCCTATTCCATCATCGGCCAGGACGTGGAGATCGGTGACGGCACCGAGCTGGCCAACCACGTCACGGTGCACGGACCCACGGTGCTGGGCCGCCGCAACCGCGTCTATCCCTACGCCTCCCTCGGCCAGGACCCCCAGGACAAGAAGTTCAAGCCCGGCGAGCCCTCCGCGCTGGAAGTGGGGGACGACAACGTGATCCGCGAGTTCGTGACGCTCAACCGCGGCACCAAGGGCGGCGGCGCGGTGACCCGCATCGGGCACCGCAACTGGATCATGTCCTACTGCCACGTCGCGCACGACTGCCAGGTGGGCGACGACACCGTGTTCGCCAACTGTGCCACGCTGGGGGGGCATGTGCACATCGGCAGCGCGGCCTACCTGGGCGGCTTCACCGCGGTGCACCAGTATTGCTCGGTGGGCGAGATGACCATGACCGGGGGGCACACCATGATCGCCCAGGACGTGCCGCCCTTCGTCATCGCCACGGGCAACCGCGTGCGCCTGTACGGCGTGAACAAGATCGGCCTGGAGCGCAACGGCGTGCCGGCCGAGGAGATCAAGGCCATTGAGCGCGCCTACAAGATCTACTTCCGCAGCCGCCTGCGCAGCGAGGAGGCCCTGGCCGCCATCGAGCAGGAGCTGGCACACTCTCCGCACGCGCAGCGCTTCGCCGCGTTCATCCGCGGTTCGACGCGCGGCATCTGCCGCTGAGCCTATGACCGCTGCGCCTCCGCTGGCCGTGCCGGGATTTTCCTGGCTCGGCAAGAACATCGGCATCAAGGACGACACGCCGGACTTCGCCGTGGCCTGCGCGCGGGTGCCCTGCAGCGCGGCGGGCGTGTTCACGCGCAACAACTTCCCCGGCGCGCCGGTGGTGGTGGGCCGCGAGCACATCGCCGACGGGCGCCTGCAGGCCATCGTCGTCAACTCCAAGAACGCCAACGTGGCGACCGGCCCCGATGGCATCGAGGATGCGCGCCGCATGTGCCGCGCCATGGGGGCCGCGCTGGGGATCGACCCGGCGCTGGTGCTGCCCAGCTCCACGGGCGTGATCGGGCGGCCGCTGCCCATCGCCCGCATCGAGGCCGCCTGCCGGAGCATCCGCGCTGAGCTGCAGGAGGGCCCGGCGGCCCTGGAACGCTTCGCGCGGGCCATCATGACCACCGACACGCACCCCAAGTGGGTCTCGCGGCGCATCGGCAAGGCCACCTTGAGCGGCGTCGCCAAAGGCTCGGGCATGATCGAGCCCAACATGGCGACCCTGCTCTCCTACTTCTTCACCGATGCGGCCCTGGACGCCGCCACCCTGCGCGGCGTGTTGCAGCGCGCGGTCAACCGCTCGTTCAACCGGGTCTCGGTGGATACCGACACCTCCACCAGCGATACGGTGGTCGTGCTGGCCAACGGCCTGGCCGGGCCGGTGCCCGCCGCTGCCTTCGAGGCCGCCTTCTCCGATGCGGCCATCGAGCTGGCCAAGGCCATCGCGCGCGATGGCGAAGGCGCCACCAAGCTGGTCGAGGTCACCGTCTGCGAAGCGCCCAGCCCGGCGGCCGCCCTGGCCATTGCCAAGGCCGTGGTGAACTCCCCGCTCGTCAAGACCGCCATCCATGGCGCAGACCCCAACTGGGGCCGCTTCGTGATGGCGGTGGGCAAGGTGTTCGAACACCCCGTTCCCCTCGAAGCGCTGCGCATCGAATTCGCGACGGCGGAGGGGCCGCTCACCATCGCCGCCGGCCGCCTGGAGGAGGCGACCCTGCAGCGCATCGCGGCCTACCTGCGCGGCGATACGGTGAGCCTGCGCATCCGCCTGGGCCAGGGCGCGCACGAGGAAACCGTGTGGGGCTGCGACCTCAGCGGGGGCTACGTGCGCATCAACGCGGATTACACCACCTGAGCCATTTCTCCCGCAATTTCAGTTGTATTGCGCCGGGATTCACGCTATCAATAGGACTTGGCGCTCGAGTCTGGGCCCTGGGGACTGCAAATCATGAGCGGGCACGTCATCAAGTTCTATTTCGACTACAACAGCCCGTATTCATACATCGCCTCGCTGCGCATCGAGGCGCTGTGCCAGCGCACGGGCGCTACGCTGCAGTGGCTGCCCGTGGTGCT
This sequence comes from bacterium, assembly GCA_041477795.1. Taxonomy (GTDB): domain Bacteria; phylum SAR324; class SAR324; order SAR324; family JACQKK01; genus DATFMP01. The sequence continues at coordinate 4,642 of JBGOUY010000185.1, read as the reverse complement.
GGGAGGCATCTTCCAGAGCAACGCGATCGAGCCCGCGCACACGAAGGTCAACCGGCGCAAGTATCTCAACGAAGACCTCAAGGACCTGTCCGACTACTACGGCATTGCCTACAAGGAACGCACGGTCTTCCTCTTCAAGCCGATTCTGTCCTTGCGCGCCACGCTGGCCGTCCCGCAAGGGGCGGAGCGCGCCAAGGCCGTTCACGCGCTGTTCCGCGGTGCATTCGCGGAGGACCTCGATCTGGGCGAGCCGGAGGTGGTGACTCGCCTGCTGAACGAGGCCGGCCTCGATGGCGCCGCCTTGCTGGAGCGCACGCAGGATGTCTCCATCAAGAATGGGCTCAAGGCGCTGACGGACGAGGCCATTGCCAAGGGCGTGTTCGGGGCCCCGACCTTCTTCGTGGATGAACAGAAGATGTTTTGGGGCCATGACCGCATGCCGCTCATGGAGCATTACCTGAAGAAATCGGCCTAGCGTCAATCGAACGCCCCGCGCTCCAGGCGCCCGCGGGCCTGGGCCGGAGCGTGACCCGTCAGGCCCGGGCTGCGGCCCAGGGACAGCAGGCAACGAATGCGGGACCGCCTCATCTTTCCAGAGAGGAAGCCGGACCAGGGATGAACATGATCAGGAAGTTCAAGGACCTGTTCACGAGCGACATGGCGATCGATCTGGGCACCGCCAACACGCTGGTGTTCGTGCGCGGCCAGGGCATCGTGATCCGCGAGCCATCCGTCGTGGCCGTCAAGCGCGACAACAAGGGTGGCTACAAGGTACTCGCCGTGGGCCGGGAGGCCAAGGTCATGCTGGGCCGCACGCCGGGCAGCATCTTCGCGATCCGCCCCATGAGGGACGGCGTGATTGCCGACTTCGAGATCGCCGAAGAAATGCTGCGCTACTTCATCCGCCAGGTGCAGCGGCAGAACTCCTTCATCCGCTTCAAGCCGCGCATCATCATCGGCGTGCCCTCCGGCATCACCCAGGTGGAAAAGCGGGCCGTGCGCGAATCGGCCGAATCCGCCGGGGCCAAGGAGGTGTACCTGATCGTGGAGCCCATGGCCGCCGCCATCGGCGCCGGGCTGCCCATCACCGAGCCCAACGGCAACATGATCGTGGACATCGGCGGGGGCACCACGGAGGTTGCCGTGATCTCCCTGGCGGGCATCGTCTACAGCGATTCGGCCCGCATCGGCGGCGACCGCATGGACGAGGCCATCGCCCAGTACATCAAGCGCCAGTACAACATGCTGATCGGGGAGCGCACGAGCGAGGAGATCAAGATGCAGATCGGCTCGGCCTTCCCCAATGGCCCCCCGCGCACTCACGAGGTGAAGGGGCGCGACCTGGTGACCGGCATCCCCAAGACTCTCACGCTCAACGACGAGGAGATCCGCGGGGCGCTGGCCGAGGTCTACGACGCCATTGTGCAGACGGTGAAGAACGCCCTGGAGCGCACCCCGCCCGAGCTGGCCGCGGACATCGTGGACAAGGGCATCGTGCTGGCCGGCGGCGGCTCGCTGCTGCGCGGGATGGACGTGCTGCTGCGCGAGCGCACCGGCCTGCCCATCATCATGGCGGAAGACCCTCTCTCCTGCGTCGCGCTGGGCACGGGCAAGGCCCTGGACCAGATCGACCTGCTGCGCACCATCGCGCTGCAGTAAGCGCGTGCCGGCCAGCCCGGCAGCCACTGACGTCTTCCTGTGCGACGCAAAGGGCGCCTCCGCGGCGCCCTTTTGCTTTCGTGCGGAGAGCGGCGCCGACCGCACGGCCGGCGTCGTTGCGCTCCCCCCGCTGGCTGGCATAGACTCCCGGCAGCCGACGCCCCGGCGCCGCGCCGCGCCGGCCCGCCCCGCCCCCGCCCCGCTGCTGCCTGTGGCGCGCAGCGGCCCGCGCTCGCCCGGCGCCCGCTCGCCACCCTCCGACCCCGGTGCGGCCATGCCCCGCTATCCCCGCTACGCCGACCTGCCGCGCCCGGACGGGACCGGCCTGCCCCTGGCCTGGGGCGTGTGGGGCAAGGACGATCAGATCGGCACGCTGAACCACATCACGGCGCAGACCGTGCGCGGGGCGGCCGCGCTCATCCAGCGCGGCGAGCGCTTCAACCTGGATCTGCCCCTGCACGTGCCCTACGGCCTGTGCAGTCCGGGGGGACACCGGCGGCGCACGCAGCCCGCGCACACGATCCTCGACATCCCCCCCACTGCGATCGCTGGCTTGCAGGGCCGCGATGACAAGCTGGACTCGTTCTGGCCGCAGGGCTCCAGCCAGTGGGACGGCCTGACCCACATCGGCGACCCTCTGCACGGCTTCTACAACGGCGTGCAGCCCGCGCAGATCACCGGCCAGGACGGCACGCGCAACGGCATGGAAAACATGGCTGCCTTCGGCATTGCCGGGCGAGCGGTGCTGGCGGACCTGCCGCGCCACTTCGCCGCGATCGGACGCGCCTGGGAGCCCAATTCCGGCCACGTCGTGCGGGCCGAGGAGCTGAGCGCCTGCCTGGCGGCCGGTCACGTCACCGTGCAGCCGGGCGACATCGTGCTCGTGCGCACGGGCTGGCTGGCCGACTACCTGGCGGCCAGCCGGGAGCGCCGCGACGCGATCCTGAGCCAGCGCACCTTCTCCGGCCTGTCCGGTGCGGAGGACATGTGGGGCTGGCTCTGGGAGCAGCGTGTGGCGGCGGTGGCGGCCGACCAGCCCACCGCCGAGGTCTGGCCCCTGCACGTGGGCCAGCCCAGCCTGCACCGCGCGATCGCCCGGCTCGGCCTGACGCTGGGCGAGCTGTTCGACCTGGAGGCCCTGGCGGTGGACTGCGCCCGGGACGGGCGCTCCGCCAGCTTCTTCACCTCCAAGCCGCTCAACCTGCGCGGCGGCGTGGGCTCACCGCCCAACGCCATCGCCATCAAGTAACCGTCGCTGCGTGCGGGGAGCGTCCGACGGTCGCCACGAAGGGGCGGCCGCGCGGTGGGGCGCCGCCGGGGTGCCGGGGCGCCAGGAAGAAGAAACCCCAGGCCGGTAGACAGGAAAAAAGGAGGAAAAACCCTGCCTGCGGAGGGCCGGCCTGGGGCTTCAGAGCAAGATCCAACATAAGTTGGATACGTCTACCCTGGGTTCGGTTCACCCACCAGCGCGAAATTGTTCCAGCGCATGCCCACCACCTGGCTGGTGGGGCTCTTCTGGTCGGGAAGCTTCCTGATCATGCCGCCGGCTGCCACGAACTTGCGCATGGCGGCTTGCAGCTCTGCCTCGCTGATCTTCTGATCCTTCATGGGTCCCTGGTCGTCTCGCGCGCTTGCCATCCTTCGCCGCGCCATGCTGGAATGCCTCACTGTCACGTCTCTGCCCATTCGATCGCCCGATGCGTGTCCCGGTTCGAATTCGTCCGGGTCGGCCTGAAGCCGCCGCTCCCCCGTGCCTGAGGCCGCCTTGCACTTCCCCCTGCCGCCGCTGAAGAACGACCTGCTGCTGCGGGCCATCAACCGCCAGCCGGTGCCGCGCGTGCCTGTGTGGATGATGCGCCAGGCGGGGCGGGCGGACCCGGAATACCGCGCCTATCGCGAGCGCGCCGGGCTGCCGCTCTTCGACCTGTTCCGCTCGCCCGCGCACGCCATCCCCATCTCCCTGCTCCCCGCGCGCTTCGGCGTGGACGCCGTCATCCTGTTCCAGGACATCCTGACGCCCCTGGCGCCGATGGGCGCCGTGTTCGACTTCGTGCCGGGGCCCAGCCTGGCCCAGCCCATCCGCAGCGCCGCCCAGGTACGGGCGCTGAAGCCCTGCGACCCGCCCCGGCAGCTCGGCTTCGTGGGCGAGACGATCCGCGGCGTGCTGGCCGAGCTGGACGGGGCGCTGCCGCTGATCGGCTTTGCCGGGGCCCCCTTCACCCTGGCGGCGTTCCTGATCGAGGGACACAGCCCAGGCCGCGGCATGCCGGCCTGCCTGGAGCTGGCGCGCGGGCAGCCGGCGCTCTTCGGCGAGCTGATCGAGCGCCTGACGGACATGACGGTGGCCTACCTGAACGAGCAGGCGGCCTGCGGCGTCCACGCAGTGCAGCTGTTCGAATCCATCGGCGACCTGATCCCGCGCGACCTGTACGAGCGCTTCGCCCAGCCCAGCCATCGGCGCATCTTCGCCGCGCTGCCCGCCACGCTGCCCGGCATCCTATTCGTGAAGGGCAGTCCCTTCCCCGAGCGGATGCTGGAGAGCGGCGCGGCGGTGCTCAGCGTGGGCCGCAACGTGGCCCTGGGCGAGCTGCTGCGGCGCGGCGCCGGCCGCATCGCGGTGCAGGGCAACGTGGACAACCGCGTGCTGGCCGACGGCGACGGCGCAGCGGTGGAGGCGGCCGTGCGCGCCTGCATCGCGGAAACCGGCGGCAGGGGCCACATCCTCAACCTGAACCACGGCCTGCTGCCCGAGACGCCCTTCGAGAACGTGCTGCGCTTCATCCAGGTCGCCCACGATACGCCCCTGCCGGCCGGCGGAGCCTAGGCACCCGGCCCCAAGGGAGCGCAGCAACCCACCCGCGGCGGGCCTCGCGCGCCCTGGCCGCCCACCCATCACCCCATGCGAGCGAGACGCGCCATGGAATGGGAAACGATCCGGCTCGACGGCGATGGCGCCGTGCGCGAGCTGGTGCTCAACCGGCCG
>JBGOUY010000182.1:0-8936 GCA_041477795.1 bacterium | reverse complement strand
CGTCTCCCCGGCGCTCCCGCAACGGCGGCAGGGTGAGGGTCACCACATTCAGGCGGAAGAGCAGATCCTGACGGAAGTTGCCGCGGCTGGCCTCGGTTTCCAGGTCCCGGTTGGTGGAGCAGAGCACGCGGATATCTACGTTCACCAACTTCTCGCCGCCCAAGCGGCGGAAGGCGCGCTCCTGCAGCACGCGCAACAGCTTGGCCTGCAGCTCCAGGGGCATGTCGCCGATCTCGTCGAGGAAGTGCGTGCCGGTGCCCACGGCCTCCAGCTTGCCGGCCTTGCGCTCCACGGCGCCGGTGAAGGCGCCCTTCTCGTAGCCGAAGAGCTCCGCCTCCAGCAGATCGCGCGGGATGGCCGCGCAGTTCACGCCCGCGAACGGCTCGCGCGCCTGGCGCGAGTGCTGGTGGATGGCGCGCGCGATCAGCTCCTTGCCGGTGCCGCTTTCGCCCAGGATCAGCACGGTGAGGTCCGAGGGCGCCACGCGCCCGATGGCCTTGTGCACCTCGCGCACGGCGCGGCTGCGGCCGACGATGGATTCGCCCTCCACCGGCGCGCGCCCGGGCACGCTGCCCGGGCGGTGGCGGCGGCCCTGGCGGATCGTCTGCGCGGCCCGCTGCACCAGCGCCTCGATCTCCTCGATGTCGAAGGGCTTGGTGAGATAGTCGAACGCCCCCAGCTTCATGGCCGTCACGGCGTTGTGCATGGTGCCCTCGCCCGTGATCACGGCCAGCAGCAGGTCCGGCCGCTTCTCGCGCTGGGCCTCCAGGAAGCTCAGCCCGTCCTCGCCCGGCAGGTTGATGTCCACCAGCGCGAAGTCGATCGGCTGGCGCTCCAGCACCGCCGCGGCCGCCTCGGCGCTGTCGGCGAAGTGCAGGCGGCAGGCCGGCTCGGTGAGGGTCTTGCCGATCACCCAGCGGATGCTCTCCTCGTCGTCCAGCACGAGGATGTGAATGATCTCGTTGTCCGCCGCCGCCATATGCGGTCCTGGATGAGCAGGTTTTTGTGGCACCGCTCGGATCGCTACTGCCACATTATTCAGCATATCGCATTTCCGGGCCCTTGCAAAGGAGGCCGCAGCCCGGGTGAGAGGTCCCGAACCGCCTGCTCTCGTTGCGGAATGAAACGCATTGGGCTCCCGGCCTGTCTAACTGAATGAGAACCACAATGATTGGGTCAGCCGGTACGGAGCGGACAAAGGGCCTCTGAATTGGACAAACAAATATTTTTTGACTTTCCGGCGGAAGCACGGTAGGCTGGATTTATCGGCAGGGATGCTTCCGATCACGGAAGATCGCTCAAGGACGAGGTCCTCAAGATGATCCGCGTACTATCGCAACGAGATGCCGAGCGCAGCGCCGTCCCGGCTGCGCTTGTGCAGAACATCAGCCCCTACGTGAATCCGGCCCATGTGCTGGCGCCCCCGCGACGCTGGCTGGAAGCGCTGGTGAGCGGCGAGTACAGCTGGCAGTTCTTCCGGCTGCGCTACAAGAGCCTGTTGCGCACGCGCAATGCGGCGGAGCCGGAACGGTTCCACGCACTGCTGGATGCGTCCGAGGCGGGGCAGGAACTGGTGCTGACCTGCCACTGCGCCACGGAGCGCTGCCACCGCGGGCTGGCGCGCGAGTTCTTGGAGCGCCTGCGCGCGCAGCGGCCGCTGCCGGCCCTCAAGCCGCGCCCGGCGCGGCGCATCCCCCCGGCGCGCGAATGGGCGCATGCGCCCAGCCCGGGCATGGTGCTGGCGACCCTGATCGAGCATCCGCAAGGCGCGCACGCCGCGCACCCATGAATGTCCCCGGCCGCACCTGAGCGGCGCGCCGCGGCCATAAGTGGCGCGCCGCTGGCCTTCCGCTCCCGATCCGCTAAGATAACAATTCCCGTGGCCGCCGCGCCGTGAAGTCCAGCAGCGGCGGCCCTCCGGCACCGCCTGCGGCGGCACTCCGCGGCGTGCTGTCTCTCCGCCCAGGGAGCCTGCCGTGCAGCGGGTCGATTCCTTCGAGTTCTTCAATGCCTATCCCGTGCGGCACTACCGCATGGACAACGGGCTGGACGTGCTGCTGGTGCACAATCCCATCAGCCCCGTCGCCGCCTACCTGACGCACTACACGGTCGGCAGCGCGCTGGAGGGCGACCGGGAGCGCGGCCTGGCGCACTTCTTCGAGCACATGATGTTCCGCGAGACCGCGCGCCTGAAGGACGGCGACTTCGACCGCATCATGGCCGAGGCCGGGGGCGTGGGCCTCAACGCGTTCACCTCCTACGACACGACCGCCTATCACGTGAACCTGCCCGCGGCGCAACTCACCCGCGTGATCGAGGTGGAGGCGGACCGCATGGTGAACCTGCGCCTCAGCCCCGAGCTGATCGAGGCGGAGCGGGGGGCGGTGCTGGGCGAGATGAACATGTACAAGGACATGCCCTCCGAGCAGCACTGGAACACGCTGATGGCCGAAGCCTTTCCGCACCATCCGTACCGGCACCCGATCATCGGCTACACCGAGCAGGTGCAGGCCTTCCGCGACGAGGACTTCGCGCGCTTCTACCGCGCGCACTATGCGCCCAACCGCGCCGTGATCGTGGTGGCGGGCGGATTCGACGAGGCGTGGCTGTGCGCCGAGCTGGAGCGCGCCTACGGGTCGTTGCCGCCGGGCCAGACGCGTCCGCCCTCCGTGGCGCCGGACGCGCCGTGGCCGGAGACGCGCCGCGTCGAGGTGCAGCACGACAAGATCTCCGCGGACAACCTCAAGCTGGCCTGGCGCACGCCGGGCATCCTCCACCCCGACGTTCCGGCGCTGGTGCTGGTGACGTCCCTGCTCGCGGCCGGGCAGTCTTCGCCGCTGCACCGGCGCATCGTGCTGGACGGGCTGGGCACGCAGGTCTCTGCCAATGTGATGGAGGCGGAGATGTCCCTCGCCTCGCCGGCGCTGTTCCTGGTGGACGTGGCGTTGCAGCAGGCCGTGCTCGCCGAGCGCGCGGAGGAGGCGGTGCTGGACGTGCTGGCGGAGCTGCAGCGCGGCGGCATCCCGCCCGAGCAGATGGAGCGGGCGCTCAACCAGATCCGCCTGGGCGCCTACGCCGGGCTGCGCGCCAACATGAGCCTGGCGCGGCAGCTGGGCGGCTTCACCGTGGCCTGCGGCGACCCGCGCTTCGGCGAGCGGCTGCTGCGCGCCATCGAAGGCGTGACGGCCGAGGCGGCCCTGTCCGTGCTGGAGCGCTACCTGCTGCACGCGCCGCGCCTGGCGGTCGTGCAGCGCCCCGGCAGCGGAGGCTCGGCGTGAGGCTGATCTATCAGCAGGATCGCGCCACGCCGCTCACGCAGCTGCTGCTGGTGCTGCCGCGCACGGGCGCCTGCCTGGACCCGGCGGAGCTGCAAGGCCTCTCCCGCTTCGCGTTGCGGCTGATGCTGATGGGCGCGGGCGGCATGGATCACGTGGAGCTGAGCGGCCAGCTCGAACGCCTGGGCGCCTCCACCGGCTTCTCGCTCTTCAACGACCACGTCATCCTGCGCCTCGTCACTCTCAGCGCCAACCTGGAGCGCGCGCTGGAGCTGTTCCTGACCTCGCTGCAGCGGCCCCACTTCGACCCCGGCGAATTCACGCAGTTGCAGGGGGAGCTGACCAGCGCGTGGGTGTCGGACCGCGAGGAGTCCAAGCAGCTCCGCGCGCAGGAGGTGTACCTGCAGCGCATCTACCGTGGCGCGCCGCAAGGCTACCGTTCCGATGGCCTGCTCGCCGGCCTGCGCGCCTCCACGCGCGAGGGGCTGCAGCGGCAATACCGGCGGCTGCTGGGCGGGCGCGAGGCGCTCTGCGCCGTGCTGAGCGACCTGCCTCGGGCCGAGGTGGAGGCGCGCGTCCTGGCGCGCATCGCGCTGCCCGCCGCCGCTGGAGCCGATGGGGCCGGCGGCGCCGGCAGCGCCGCGCCCTATCCGTGGGACGGCTTTGCGCCCCCCCCGCCGCGCGCCGGCCACCGCGTGACGATCGTCGCCGATCCGGCAACGAACACGGACGAGGCGCTGCTGGGCAGCTTCTCCGTCGCGCAGAGCGAGCCGGACTGGCACCTGCACCGGCTGATCTCCTACACCTTCGGCGGGGACATGAACTCGCGCCTGTTCCGCATCGTGCGGGGCGAGCGCGGGCTCTCCTACGGCGCCTCCTGCTGGTACGAGGCCGCCGCGGGGCGCGTGCCGCGCAATCAGCCGGCGCCGTTCACGCTCTACACCTTCCCCAGCTCCGCGCACACGGCCGAGGCCGTGCCGCTGGTGATCTCGCTCTACCGCGAGCTGGTGCAGCGGGGCGTCACCGAAGCCGAGCTGGCGCTGGCGCGCAGCGCGCTCATCAACTCGCACCCGTTCAAGCGCGACACGCCGCAGAAGCTGCTGATCGTGGAGCTGGACGAGGCGCTCTACGGCATCGTCACCGACGATGACGAGACCAACCGCCGCAAGCTGGAGGCGGCCAGCGCAGCCGAGGTGCAGGCGGCGCTGCAGCGCACGCACTCGCCCGACGCGCTGGAGATCGTCCTGCTGGGCGATCCGGCCCGGCTGGAGCCGATCGCCGCGGCCCTGCCGGGCGTGGCGAATGTGGAGACGATCCGCTATCCTGAGGATCACTCGGACAGCGGTTGACCCGGCCGCCCCCGCGGCGCCCCCAGGCAGGTAGCGCGATGGCGCAAGCGACGCAGATCATCCTCAATCCGCACGGCAACGACAGCCGCGACGGGCGCCACTGGGCGGCCCGGCAGCGCCTGTGCCTGCGCGAGCTGGCCCCGGCCGAAGTGACCCTCGTCGAAAGCGCGGAGGAGGCGGCCCAGGCCACCCGCCAGAGCGCGCTCAAGGGCTTCCGCAAATTCATCACCGTCGGGGACGCGCGCACCGCCCACGGCGTCCTGAACGGCATCATGGAGCTGGCGGAGAGCCATCGGCGCCAGCTCAAGCTGGGCTTCCTTTCCTTCTCGCGTCCCGACCTGTGGAGCCGCACGCTGGAGCTGCCGCACGGACTGAAGCGCCAGCTCGACATCTTCAGCGCGGGGCACACGCTGCCGTTCGACGTGGGCCGGGTGGAGTGCCAGCTTGCCTCCGGCGGGCGCACGACGCGCTACTTCCTCAACGGCGCCGGCTTCGGCGTGGCGCCGCAATTGCGCAGCGAGTGGCGGGACCCGGAAACGCACCTGCTGCAGGCCCTGCCGCGCATCGCCGCCGCGCTGCGCGGGGCCGTCGGGCCGCGGGCCGCGCGGGTGCGCCTGCAGAGCCACGACGAGGTGCTGTACGAGGGCGACTGCGCGCTGGGCCTGCTGATGGGCGGACGCTACTATCCGTCCTTCGGCCGCATCGCGCCCGAGGCGGACCCCGCCGATGGCGTGCTGGAGCTGGCCTGGCTGGGCGGGCAGCCCTGGTGGGCGCTGGCCGTCAAGCTGTCCGGGCTGTGGCTGGGGCCCCTGCGGCCCGCCATCGCGCGCCTGGAGTGGCGCGGCGTCACGCACCTGACGGCCGTGCCCCTGGAAGGCTCCGTGCTCGTGGAGGCCGACGGCCAGCCCGTGGGGCGGCTGCCGGCCACCTTCAGCGTCGTGCCGCGCGCGCTGCCCGTGCTGGTCGCGCCGGTGGCCGTCAAGCTGCGCAAGCCGGCCTTCACGCCCGTGGAGAAGCTGCACAACGGCCATCTCGTCGGCAACATCAAGAGCGCGGCCGGCATGTGACGCGCGGCCCGCCCGCCGTCAGGACGCCTCCTGCAGCCGCTCCAGCTCGGAGGCGGCCCGCTCCCACTGCGCCAAGGTTTGCTGCAGCCGCCGCTGGGCGGCGGCCTGCTCCTGCTGGTCGCGCTGCACCTGCGCCCACTCGGTGCCCGCATAGTAGTCCTCCGCGGCGAAGCGGGCCGCCATGCGCTCCAGCGCCCGCTCCTGGCGCACCACCTCCGCCTCCAGCCGTTCCACCTCGCGCTTGAGCTTGCCCAGGGTGCGCTTGCGCTCCTTGCGGTCCTCGTACTCGCCGGCCGTGGCGCCGCCGCGCTCCTTCCCGCCCGCGGCGCGCGCCCCCAGGGCCGCCCCACCCGCCAGGAAGTCTTCGCCCTTGGCGGCCAGATAGTCCTCGTAGTTGCCGTGCACGTCCTCCACGCCCTGCTCCGACAGCACCAGGATGCGGCGCCCCACGGCCGAGACGAAGTGGCGGTCGTGGCTCACGAAGATCAGCGTCCCGTCGTACTCCTGCAGCGCGCGCATGAGCGCCTCGCGCCCTTCCATGTCGAGGTGGTTGGTGGGCTCGTCCAGCACCAGCAGGTTGTCCTGGCGCAGCATCAGGGCGGCCAGCAGCAGGCGCGCCGCCTCGCCCCCGCTCAGGTCGCCGATGGACTTGTCCACCTCCTCGCCGGAGAAGAGCACGCGGCCCAGCAGGCCGCGCAGGGTGCCCACGCTTTCGCCCGGGGCCTGGCTGTGCAGCCACTCGTAGACGCTCGTGCGGCCCTGCAGCACGTCGTGATGATCCTGCGCGAAGTAGCCCAGGTGCATCTCGTAGCCCGTGCGCACATCGCCCGTGTCCGCGGGCAGCAGACCGGACACGATCTTGAGCAGCGTGGACTTTCCGATGCCGTTCGGCCCCACCACGGCCAGCCGCTCGCCCCGCTCCAGCGCAAAGCTGACGTCCTCCAGCACGCGCTGGGTGCCGTAGGTCTTGCAGATGCCCTTGACCGCGATCAGCTCGCGCCCGGAAGGGCGGCGCTGCCGGAAGCGGAAGGCGGGGTAGCGCCGCGAGCTGCGCGTGATCTCCGGCAGCTCCATGCGCTCCACCTGCTTCTTGCGGGACTGCGCCTGGCGGGCTTTGGTGGCCTTGGCGCGGAAGCGGTCGATGAAGCGCTGCATCTCCGCGATCTTTTCTTCGACCCGCGTGATCTCCGTCTCCTTCTGGGCCACGGCCAGCGCCTTGGCGGCCTCGAACGCGTCGTAGTTGCCCGGATAGAGCCGCAGCTCCTGGTAATCCACGTCCGCGATGTGGGTGCACACGGCGTTGAGGAAGTGCCGGTCGTGCGAGACCACCACCGAGGCGCCGGGGAAGGCGCGCAGGTAGCCTTCCAGCCAGCGGATGGAATCGATGTCCAGGTGGTTGGTGGGCTCGTCCAGCAGCAGCAGGCCCGGCTCGGAGAAGAGCGTGCGCGCCAGCAGCACGCGCAGCCGGTAGCCGCCGGAAAGCTCCGCCATGGGGCGGCCGTGCCGCGCCACGGCCAGGCCCAGGCCGCCCAGCAAGGCCCCGGCGCGCGCCTCGGCGTCGTAGCCGCCGACATCGGAGATCTCGGTCTCCAGGTGCGCCAGGCGGTGCCCCTCCGCATCCGAATTGGACTGGCCGCCGATGCGCTGCAGCAGCGCCGCCTTCTCCTGCAGCGCAAGGTGCAGGCGCGGGTTGCCGCTCACGACGACGTCCAGCGGGCTCTGCGCGTCGAAGGCGAACTGGTCCTGGCCCAGGGTGCCGATGGCCAGGTCGTTGGGGCGCGAGATCGTGCCGGACTCCGGCTTGAGCTCGCCGCTCATCAGGCGCAGCAGGGTGGACTTGCCGGTGCCGTTGGCACCGACGAGGCCGTAATGGGCGCCCGGCTGGAGCTGCCAGGTGACGTGCTCGAAGAGCACCTGGGTGCCGAACACCATCCCGACGTCGGACAGGCTGATCATGGTTTGCCGGCGGGCCCACCGCTCATGCGCTGCAGCGCCTGTTGCGCGGCGCGGGCCTTGTGACGCAGGTAAGCCAGGTAGACCGCGAAGGTCAGCACCCAGATGCCGTAGGCGGCGAGGACGTATTCAAAGTGCTTGGGCATGGCGATGGGCCGGGGAGCCGCTCAGGAGGTGAGCGGGGTTTCTTCCTCGAAGGCGCGCCCATCCCGCAGCTCCTTGCCGAAGTAGCGGGCGTAGGCGCGGCGGAAGGACGACACGACTTCCTGGAACGGGAAGTCCGCGTAGACGCCCCGGTCGTTCACGTATTCCATGTGCTTGCGGTTCTGCGCATCGAAGGGGTGCAGCAACGCATCGCTGCGCCCGTCGAATTCCAGCGGCTTGATGCCGAAGCGCTCGCAGAGGGTCAGGTTGAATGCGGGCGTGGCCTTGACCCAGCACCCGGCGAGCTTGAGCAGCGTGTAGCCGTGAAAGATGAACAGGTCCGTGCCGATCGCGTCCCGCAGCTTGGCGGTGGTGAGGTGGTTCTTCACGTCCGCGAAGCCAAGCGCCGAGGGGATGCCCACCGCCCGCGCCGCCGCGGCCAGCAACACGGCCTTGGGGATGCAGAACGCCGCGCCTTCCCGCAGCACGGTGGTGGCGCGGAAGCAGTCCTCCGTGAGCGTGATGCGGTAAGGGTCGTAGCGGAACTCGTCGCGCACGGCGTAGTAGAGCATCACACCGCGCTCCACGTCATCGGCCGCATCCCCCACCGTCTGGCGCGCGAAGCGCACGACCTCGGGCGCCGTGCTTTCGATGAACCGCGTGGGCCGCAGCAGCGCCGGGTCGTCCGCGCCTTCCAGCGGCAGGTGCAGGGGGGCCAGCATGGCGTCCGTGGAACGGGTTGGGGGCGGGCGGCCCCGCGCCGGTGGGGGCGGGGCGGCAACCCTTTCAGGGTACGTGCCGCGGGCGGGGGGTGTCAATTGGGCCACAGCCGCTCCGGCGCGGATCGGCTACCGTGGGGCGGCGGCGATGTTGCCCCCGTCCACGGGCAGCACGGTGCCCGTGGTGCGCTCGGCCCGCGCCAGCAGGACGAATCCCTCGGCCACGTCCTCCGGCCGCACGACGCGGTGCAGCAGGTTGCCGGAGAGGTACTCCTCCACGCTGACGCCGCGCGCCGCCGCGCGCTGCTCCAGCACGCCAGCGCCGAAGAGCCCGGTGGGGACGCGGTCCGCGTTGACCGCGTTGCTGCGCACCCCCAGCTCCGCGTAGTCCAGCGCGTACTGCTTCATCAGGGCCACCACGGCGGCCTT
>JBGOUY010000313.1:0-4748 GCA_041477795.1 bacterium | reverse complement strand
TCGATCAGCGGCGGCCCGTCGTCCGGCAGGCGGATGCGGTGGAAAGCCGAGCGGTCGCTGCGGCGGGGCACCTGGGTCGATGACGCGGAGTTGACCAGCATGAGCGGCCCGTGGGCGCCCGGCTGGGTGAGCGACCAATTGCGATGCACGTGGCCGTGCAGGTAGAGCGCGATGGGCTGCCGGGCGATCCAGGCGCGCACCTCCGCCAGGTTCTCAAGTTCGTGCAGGGTGTGCACGTGGTAGTCCGCTGGAAAATGCAGCGGATAGTGGTTCGTGAGCACGACCCGGGCGCCGGGAGGCAGCGTCGCGAGCCAGCGCTCTGTCGCGCGCAGAGTCTCGGGCATGACGACGCCCCCCGCCTGGAACACGGGCCGGGGCACCGCGCTGTCCCACGCAGCCAGCCACCAGCGCCCATTGAGACGCTTGGCGGTGAAGCGCTCCGTGCCCTGGGTTGCGAACGGGCCGAACTCGCCATCGAAGGGACCGGGCACCAGATCGTCCGCGGTGTAGCGGTCATGGTTGCCGGGAATCACGGTGACTCGCTCCGCCCCCCGCGCCAGCCAGGGCGCCAGCTCCCGGCGCGCCAGGGCGAATTCCTGCGGCAGGCCGAGTTGCGTGAGGTCGCCGCTGATCACCAGATGATCCCACGGCATCCGGTCCACTTGCCGCACCAGTCGCCGCGCCCGCTCGAGGGGAAACAGGCGGCCGCGCCGCAGCAGCAGGTTCAGCGCGCCCACCCCGCGCTTCGTGAGCCACTGCCCCGGCTGCCGCGGGAAGCGGTGAAAGTGCAGATCGGACACATGGATCAGCGTGAACGGCTCAGGCACGGTGGGGCTCCCGGAGGACTGGGGCAGGATTTGGGGGCAGCGCCCATGGTACAGAGGCCCGCACTCGGGCGCCAACCGTTACGAAGCGTTTCGGCTCCTCTGAGCCAGGGTGCGTCCGCAATCCAATCTGTGTAATCTGCGGAATCCGCGGTTCCCGGCAGTTGCCCATCACCGTCTCCGGTCCATGAAGCTCACCCGCTCCCAAGCCTTGCGCAAATTGGAACACGCGCGGGACCAGATTGCCGCGCTGCGCGAGAGCTCGGCCAACTCTCCGCGCTTCCAGTACTGGAACGAGCAGACGCTGCGGCTGATTCTCGACCTGTTCCCGCGGGACTCCTCCTACGAGAAGGCGTACCGCGAGTTGTCGTTCGGGCTGCTGTTCGATCCCCACCACCGGCCGGGCGCACCGGAGCACGAGGACACCTATTCGGAGAGCCTGGATAAGGCGGTGAACATCCTGAACGACCTGTTGGTGGCGCTGGGTGCGCCGGGCGCCGTGCCTTCCGGGGCGAACCTCGTCATGGAAGAGATCGCGGAGGGTCCGAGCCAGGACGTGCTGGTGATGCACGGTCCGGAGGACACCCTGGTGCACCGCATCACGCCGGTAATCGTGGCCGCCGAGCGCACGCGGATCGGGGTCGCTGCCTGGCCGGAGGATGCGGATACGCTGGCCCGCACCCTGGGCGGCTACAAGAAGCCGTTTGCCACCCTGGTCGTCGTCGCGGAGACGGACATGACCCCCGCGGCAACGGGCTCCAACGATCCGCCCAACGTACCCGAGGAGATATACGATGCGATTCAGGCTGCCGTCACCGCGTTTGGCGAAGACAATGTGACGGTGATCGCCCAGAGCAAGACGCCCCTCAAGCCCGACCAAGTGCCTGCGAAATTGATCCGCGTGGACAGCCGGGGTTACTGGCGGAAGGCACTCGGGCGGCTTCTGGAATCCCTCCCATCATAGTGTATGTTATCGTAGTAGAGTGTTATAATTGCACATATCGTGTCCGAAATCGTAACTATTGCCAATGATTGGATTTTCATTCAAAATCATCAGTTGGCTCTAACAACGGAGATTCGACCATGAAGACCATCAATGCGAAGACCGCACAGGAGTTTCTGGGATTAGTGTTGTCGACGGCCCAGCGGGAGCCGGTGACCATCGAACAGGATGGACTGCCAGTCGCCGTGATCATTTCGCCCGAGGACTACATGATCCTGGAGGCGCTCGAAGAAGCCTATTGGGCCGAGCACGGACAAGACGCGCCCTCCGACGAGGCGGCTTCAGCTTTCGAGGACAGCGACCGCCTGCTGCACTCTTCCCTCATCAACTAGGCCGCATCGCCTTCACGCGGCAATTGCCCAGCGCTCCATTGTTCGCACCCGTTCGGCGAGCCTCTGACTTGGCCGAACGGGCGACCCGGCATGCGGTTGCGGAAGTAGCTCATGCCCCGCCCGCGCTCGCGTGCAGCGCTGGGGTGTAGCCTGCACGGATGGCCCCGACGATCGACAGGGGCGTGATGGCGCGCACGGGAGCGTCTCCCCGTTCGCGGCCATTGCGGGGCCGCGGATCGCGATAGCCCTCGGGCGTCCACCGCAACAGGCGCCCTTGCGCCAGGAGCCACGGTCCATCCTCCAGCAGCACCATCGCCCCGTCCGGCAGCATGCCCCAGGGGAGTTCAGGCACGGGCAGGCCCCGCCAACGCGGCGCGCGCTCGCTTTGCAGCACCCGGTCGATGGCGGCAACGGTGACCGGCCCATCGGGCAGGCGCGCCGCGTTGGCCGCCAGCCAGCATTGCTTGAAGCGCAAGAAGTCCACCCGGCGGCATTCGCCGCACGGGCGGTGTCCTGCCGCCAACGCCGTGGCCTCGTCCAGGAAGAACAGCTCCGTCCACGTCCCCGGTTGCATGAGCGGGCGGCGGCGCCCTTTGAACTCGAGCCGGCAGGCGATCCACGCCCAGGTCGTCCAGCGCCGCCCGGTGAAGCGGCCCTCCGCATCCACCAGGCAGCCCCGGTTGCCCAGCAACGTGCCGCGGGCCGGCACCGCAATCCGGTCGCCCAAGGGCGTGACTCGATTCTCTCGGGGCATGGTCCCAACACGACAACAACAACTGCGTTCACCACAAAGGACACGAAGGACACAAAGTAAACTGCATAGATTTTCTTCGCCATAGGTCACGCCCAAGAAATTCGGGACAAGTTTGCCGACAGGCGGAAGAATAATTCCTTCGTGTCCTTTGTGTACTTTGTGGTGAAATGTCTTTTGCAGTTCTTTGTGGTCTTCGTGGTCTTTGTGTTTCAGCAGTTCGACTTTCTCGAAAGCCCCCATGAAGCTGCTCCGCCACACAGAACCCACGGTCCAGCTCACGCTCTCGCGGGACCTGGTGCGGACGCTGAAGCGGGGCCACCCCTGGGTGTTCGCGGATGCCCTGCGGGAGCGCCCCGCCGCTCCAGCCGGAAGCTTGGCCCTGCTGCACGACACGCGCGGCAACCCGCTGGCGCTGGGCATGTACGATCCCGGCCCCACCCTCTGCTTCCGGGCGTGCGCCGTGGAACCCGCTCACGAATCCGGCCTCTCCGGCGAGCGTCCGGCACTGGAACTGAACGACGCGTGGGTGACGACACAGCTCGAGCGCGCGCTCAGCTTGCGCCGTGCGCTGCTGGGGGAGGACACGACGGGCTACCGGCTGCTGAACGGCGAGGGCGATGGCTTGCCGGGCTTGGTCGTGGACGTGTATGCGGACACCGCCGTGCTGCGCCTCGATGGCGAAGGACCAGCCGGGTTCTGGAACGCCACGGGCATCGCGCGCTGGGTGGCCCAGGCGCTGGGTGTCACGCGCGTGGTGGAGCGGGCGCGCGGCGAGGAAGGCGGCCGTGCGCTGCTCGGCACCCTGCCGGAGGAGCCGGTGGTGTTCCAGGAAAACGGCGTGTGGTTCTCCACGGACGTGCTACGCGGCCAAAAGACCGGCTTCTTCCTGGATCAACGGGAGAATCGCGCGCGGGTGCGGACACTGGCAGCGGGGCGCCGGGTGCTGAACCTGTTCGGCTATACGGGCGGCTTCTCCGTCTATGCGGGCCTGGGCGGCGCGGAGCACGTCACCACCGTCGACCTGGCGGCCCCGGCGATCGAGGCGGCCGGCGCCCACTGGCAGCTCAACGCCCTGCCCCACCGCGCGCACGATCCGGTCACGGCCGATGTCTTTGCGTTCCTGGACGCTGCGGCCCAGGCCGGGCGGTCGTGGGACCTGGTGATCGCCGACCCCCCGGCATTCGCGCCCAACCAGGCAGCGCTGCCGGCGGCGCGCGCGGCATACCGGCGCCTATTGGCCGGCAGCGCCGCGGTGACCACCCCGGGCGGCTGGCTCTGCGCCGCATCATGTTCCAGCCACGTGACGCTGCCCGAGTTCCTGGAGGCGTGCGTGGACGGTATCGGTGCCGCGAAGCGCCGGGCCACGGTGCTCGGCATCCACGGCCAGCCCTTCGACCACCCCAGCCCCCTGGCCATGCCCGAATTCCGCTATCTCAAGTTCGTCGTGCTGCGGGTGGAGTAGCGGGCTGCGATTTACGCTTCGGATCAGGGGAATAGGTCGATTGGGTTTGAACGTGCAAAGGGGGTGGGGGGCAATTGAGTGTCGGTATTCGTGAAATACTGCGGCCAGGGATTTCACGGAGAAACACAGAGGAATTGCCACTGCTTTGGGAACCACCGATGGACACCGATAACGGCGGGTTGCGGGGGTGGGGAGGGATTGCGTGGGGAGGGATTCAGTAGGGTGGGGCAACCTACAGGCTGTGCGGCAGAGGCCGATCCGTCAGGCGATCTGTGCGGCGAGGAGCGTCGCCGTTCTCACATCGTGATGGTCGCCTTCTGCGGCGAAGAGGGCCAGCAACGGGTGCAAGGCCGACTGTGCTTCGAGGCGCCGG
>JBGOUY010000417.1:0-2794 GCA_041477795.1 bacterium | reverse complement strand
GCCTAGCCACCCCCCGCCCGACCGAGCTCTGCGCATGACGATGGGCGAGCGCTACTTCGACGACTTCTCTCCCGGCGAGCGTTTCGAGACGGCCGGCACGACGCTCACGGAGAGCATGCTGCTCGACTTCGCCTACCGCTACGATCCGCAGCCGTTCCACCTGGACGTGCAGGCGGCCCGGCAAAGCGTCTACGAAGGGCTGATCGCAAGCGGCTTCCAGACCCTCGTGCATGCCTACCGCATGTTCATCTCGCAAGGCGTGTTCGTGGCCTGCTCCATGGGCTCGCCGGCGATGGACGACGTGCGCTGGGTCCAGCCCGTGCGGCCGGGGGATACGCTGCGTGTGGCGGGGCAGGTGCGCGAGATGCGTCCGTCGCGATCCAAGCCCGATCGCGGTTTCCTGCGCATGGACTATAAGGTGCTGAACCAGGATGACGTGGCCGTGATGACCTTCAGCATCACGCACATGCTGGCCCGCCGTCCGGGCACCTCCACCGCGGACAGCGCGGCGCAGGACGCCTAGGTGCGCCTGGCCGCCTGACCCGCACCCTGCCGTGAGCTCTCCACCCTCGCTTCCGCCGCACGCGTCTCCCGGCGCACCCGCGCCAGAGGCTGCTCTGCCCGTCACCGTGGCATCGGCCGCGGCGGCCGCCGAGGCGCGACTCCATCGCTCCGCTCCGCCGTGGCTGGGCGCCGGGCGGCTGGCCCTGGCGCTGGCGCTGGGCAGCACGGGCGGCTGGCTCTTTGCCAGACTCAACCTGCCGCTGCCCTGGATGCTGTGCGCGGTCTGCTTCACGCTGGTGGCCGCGTTGGGCGGTGCGCCGGTCGTCGTGCCGGATGCCGTGCGCAACGGCATGCTGATAGTGCTGGGCGTCCTGATCGGCAGCGGCTTTTCGCCGGAGGTGTTGGGTCAGCTCCACCGCTGGGCGCTCAGCATCTCGCTGGTGCTGCTCTACACCGTGCTGCTCACTTTCGCCGGGGCTGCATTCTTCCGGCGCCTGGCGGGCTTCCGGCCCGTGGATGCCTTTTTCGCCGGATTGCCGGGCGGGCTGGCTGCCGTGGTTTTCATCGGCGCCGACGCGGGCGCCGATCTGCGCCGGCTGTCCATCGTCCACAGCGTGCGCATCGTGGCGGTGTGCTTCTCGATTCCGTTCTGGGTGCGCTATAGCGAGGGCCTGGCCGGCATCGTGGCAAGCCGCGCTGGCACCACGGCCGCCATGGACTGGCCGGATGCGCTGCTGCTGACGGCGTGCGCCGGGGCGGGCCTTTACCTGGCGCGGCGTGCGCGGCTCTCCGCGCCCTACCTGCTGGGACCGATGTTGCTCAGCGCCACGGCACACATGACCGGCCTCACCGCCGCCAGGCCGCCCAGCATGCTCGTGGTGGCGGCGCAGGTCGCGATCGGCAGCGCGATCGGCTGCCGCTTCATGGGCATTTCGCTGCGGCGCGTGCTGGGCACGCTGGGCTGGGGGTTCGCCGCCGCGCTGCTGATGATCGGCTCCGCATTCGCCATGGCCTGGCTGGTGCACGGAGCGACCGGGCTGCCCTACGATGCGGTGCTGCTGGCCCTCGCGCCGGGCGGGCTGCCGGAGATGACGCTGATCGCCCTCTCGCTGCACATCGATCTGGCCCTGGTCGTCTCGCACCACCTGGTGCGCGTGCTGTTCATCAACGTGGCGGTGCCTGTGCTATTCCGGCTGCTCTACGGCGCCAAAGCCGCGGCGGCCGATCCATCCGGGTAGCGCCCCCGGTACGGCCGACGCCGCAGGGCTATCCGGCATCCCGGTGCACTGTGCCCGGCGTGAAGGCGGGCACGCACACGGCAACGTACTCCGCACCGCCCGCCTTGGGCGTGCTGTAGCGCACCCATTCCCCCGGCTCGGTAACGATGGCCTGACCGGCCGCGACCTCGTACACGCCGCCGCGCGTCTCCACCCGCAGCATCCCCGCCAGCACCAGCGTGTACTCGCCGAATTCCGGCGTCTGGCCTGGCTCGCGCCAGCCCTGCGGACTGGTCATGCGCGCGACGCTGATTGCGCGGTGGCCGGAATTGACGGCTCCGACATACTCGCGGATGCGCTTGGGCGGTTGCCCCGCGGCCTCCACTTCGGTAGGCGCCGCGATCAGTCTGGCCATGGGCGTTTGCTCCTGGCGTGGGTTCAGTCCGCTGCGGTGCGGGTCGCGCCGGGCCGTCCGTCCGGTTGCACCTGCTTGAGGTAGGAGTCCTTAAGCACGATCCTGTCAGCGCGGAAGCGGAAGTGGTCGCAGCCGCGCACTTGCATGCGGGTACCGTCCGGGTGGGTGCCACTCAGGGTCCACTCCGAGACGCCCCGCTCGCCGTCGGCGCTGATCCAGTGGCTGTCCGCGCCGAAGTGCGTGTCCGGCATGCGCTGGAACATCTTGCTGAAG
Organism: bacterium; assembly: GCA_041477795.1. Taxonomy (GTDB): domain Bacteria; phylum SAR324; class SAR324; order SAR324; family JACQKK01; genus DATFMP01. Next base: position 385 of record JBGOUY010000417.1, on the reverse strand, counting down.
TACTCGCCGATGGGGGCCTTGCCCGCCAGGCGCTTGCCCACCTTGTCCGGGCCGCGTGGCGTCTCGTAGACGCCGTCGTCGGCGAAGAAGCTCAGGATGCCGTCCACGTCGTGGCGGTTGAAGCAGTCCAGCAAGCGCTTTAAGTCGGTCAGGGTCACGCGGGGTTTCACGCTCATGTCGGTTTCCTCGCTCCGGGAAGGCACCGCCTTCACAGGTACTTGGCCAGGAATGCTCGCACGCGGAGGATGGCGTCGGACGTGGCTTCCGGGTCGGCGGCGATGAGGTGCCCGCGATAATGGTGCAGCGGGCGCGTGCCGTCGAAGGAATGGTATGCATTGGGATAGACGACGAGCTGCACGCGGCCCTGTCCCGCGGGGCGGCCGCG
>JBGOUY010000023.1:0-23956 GCA_041477795.1 bacterium | reverse complement strand
TCCAGAGCGCCTTCATGGCCTGGATGCATTCGCGCGTCTGCTGCCAGCGCCGTGGGAAATCCACACCGAAGATCTCCGACTCGCCCCGCAGCCATCCGGCGCCAATCCCGAACAGCATGCGACCGCCGGAGAGCCGATCCACGGTGGCCACCTCCTTGGCCAGATGGATCGGGTTGCGCTCCGGCACGAGGCAGATTCCCGTGCCCAGCCTCAGCCGCGTCGTCGCGCTGGCGACCGCCCCCAACCAGACGAAGGGGTCGATAATCTGATCGATGTTGCCGTGCTGGTAGATGATGGGCACGCCCTTTTCCTTGCTGCGGGGCACGTCCGTCTTGTACTCGACGGGGATCGCCCCGTGCTCCGGCGCCCAAAGGGACTCGAAGCCCAGTTCCTCCACGCGTCTCGCCAGGCCGATCACGTCAAAGTCGTAGTGGGTCATTAACAGGCAAATGCCGACGTTCATGCTCCTCCTCGCTGAGGATTCGCTCGAGCAGTTGTGTCACGGCCCGGGGGCCAGGGGCGTTCACGATCCCGTGTAGGCGCTCATCCCCGTCAACTCCTTGCCCACGATCAGATGCTGGATCTGCGTCGTGCCGTCGGGGATGGTGAGCATGCGCGCATCGCGGAACAGCCGCTCCACCCCGACCTCCCGCGTCATCCCGCTCGCGCCGTGGATCTGCATGGCCATGGACGTGGCGGCCAGGCAGTTCTCCGTGGCGAACCACTTGGCCATCGCAGCCTCCTTGTTGGAGCGCGCACCGGCGTCGAGCATGGCCAGGGCCTTGTAACACAGCAGCCGCGAGGCTTCGATGCGGGTCGCCATCTCGCTCAGCAACTCCTGCACGAGCTGAAAGCGGCCGATCAGCCGGCCGAACTGCTTGCGCACGCCCACATAGGTCAGGCAGATATCCAAGGCGCGCTGGGCCAGTCCGACGGCGATCATGCCCATCAGCGGGCGGTTGCCGAGCCAGGTCAAAGTGAGCGAACCGTGGGCATCGCCCTCCTCGCCCAGCACGTTGTCCGCGGGTACGCGACACTCCTCGAAGATCACCTCGCTGAGGTGACCCTGGCGCAGCCCGATCACGTTCACCTCGTGGGCCTGGTAGGGCGAGCGGTCGCGCTCCACCACCACTCGGGTGATGGGGTTCTTGCCGCCCTTTTTCCGGTCCAGCGAGCACACGGCCACGATCACGTCGGAAATGCTGCCGTTGGTGATCCACAGCTTGGTGCCGTTGACGACCACGCTCTCGCCCTCGTGGCGGGCGCGCGTCTCGATGGAGCGCGGATCGGAGCCCACGTTGGGCTCGCTGATGCCTGAGCAGGTGATCTGGCGCCCCTCCAGCAGCGGCGGCAGCATGCGCGCGCGCCGCTTCGCGTCGGCCCCCAGATAGATGCGCATGACCGAAGCGTCGTGCGCCACCAGCGAGAGGCCCAGCACCGCCGGCAGCTCCTCCATCACCATGCCGTAGTTGAGGTAGCCCAGCCCGGTGCCCCCATCCGACTCAGGCAGCCGCGGGGCGAGCAGCCCCATCTGACGCGCCGAGGCGTAGAGCTTGAGCATGGCCTCCTTGGGCAGGGGCCGCTCGCGGTCGTGGGCCGCCATCACGGGCTCAATCTCGCGCGCCACACGGTCGCGCGCCGATTCCTTGATCATGCGCTGCTCGTCGGTGAGCGTGAAGTCCATCGCGATCTCCCTCGTTGGTGGCTGGGGGCCGGGCCGCTGCGGGGGCCGGCGCGACGTTCAGATGGCCCGGGCCTTGCGCAGCGCCTCGATCTCTTCGCTGCCGAAGCCCAGCTCGTTCAAGATCTGCTCCGTGTGTTCGCCCAGCAGGGGCGGACGCTGGCGGATGCCGTGCGGCGAGCGGGAGAGGCGCACGGGAGTATCGGAGACCAGCGCCGGCCCAGGCAGGGTCGGATAGTCAACCCGCTTGAGGATCTGCCGCTCCTGGAAGTGCGGGTCGTCCAGCACCTGCTGCGGGGTATAGACCGGCCCTGCCGGGATGCGCGCCCGTTCCAGCTCCGCCAGCGATTCCGCGGTGGTGCGCCGGTGGCACCATTCGGCCATGCGCGCACCGATGACGTCCGCATGATCGGCGCGAAGCTGGTCGGTCGCATAGCGGGGATCGTCCACCCATTCCGGCACACCCATGAGTTCCGCCCAGCGGGCGAACAGGGGCGCACCCAGCACCATCACGACGATCCAGCCGTCCCGGGTCTGAAAGGCATCGTTGGGGGCCGTCTGGAATCCGCGGTTGCCCTGGGGCTTGTGGTCGGGATGCAGCAGATCCTGTTCCATCAGGAACGCGTTGTTGAGCGTGACCGCCGAGGTGAACAGGGACGCCTCCACCATCTGGCCCTGCCCGGAGCGCTGGCGTTCCATCAGCGCGGTCAGCGTGCCCACCGTGGCGAACAGGGCGGTGGAGAAATCCACGTAGGGCACCTGCAGGCGCGCCGGACGCCGCTCGTCGCCGGAGATGTACATCGCGCCGGACATGGCCTGACCGAGCACGTCGAAGCCGATACGCTCGGAGTACGGCCCGTCCGATCCGAATGCGGAGATCATCGTGTAGACGGCGCGTGGGTTGATGGCCGCCAACGTCTCGTAGTCCAGCCCGGCGGCCCGCAAGGCGGGAAGCGGCATGGTGACAATGACCACGTCGGCCGACGCGACGAGCCGGCGTACCACTTCGCGCGCCGCGGGCTTGCCCGGATCGAGCGTGAGGCTCTTCTTGTTGCGGGCGACCTGCAGGAAGCGCGCGCCCGTGCCATCGCTGCCCAGGGCCAGGGTGAAGCGGTCCTCGCTGCCGCCCCGCTTTTCAATGCGGATCACCTCCGCGCCGAAGTCAGCCAGCATCGTCGCGCAGTAAGGGCCGGCGATATATCGGCCGAAGTCCAGCACGCGGATGCCCTCCAATACGCCGCTCATGTCCACTCCTGACACCGAATCGGAGACGGGCGCTGCGCCCGTCCCTCCACGACGTTCGCTGGAAGCGCGTGCAAGCGCGGCTCCCGGGCGCGGGGGGCCATGGCGCCGGCTGCGCCCCCGCTCCGCCGGAGCCGGGACATCCCGCTACCAGGGCCCCGCTGCGGGACTCCGCTGGGGTGCGCTCGCAATTGCCTACCCCTGACGGCTCTCCACCAGTGCCAGTGCCTCGGCGAACGCACCCGGCTGATCGAAGCGGCGCAAGGCCGACCACAGAGGCCGCGCGCGCTCCGCAAGCACCGGCTCCACCAGGGACATGAACTTGGCCTCCATGGCATCCCAGCTCATGGGATTCTCCGGATTGCCCAGTGCGACCGGCACCTCAGCCTGCACCTTGCGTCCGTCGGCCAGTTCCACCTCCATGCGGGCGGAAGTCTTGCCGATGGCGGGGTGCGCTTGCACCCGGATGCGCTTCAGCAGCGCGCGCACGGCCGGATCGTTCAGGCGCTCCAGGGAGAAGTCCTGCGCCTGGGCGCCGTAGCCCCGCAGGCCGATGGCCACGCAATAGGCGAGGCTGAACTTGGCTTCCAGCGCGGTGCGGGGCGCCGGCTTGCCGGCCACCTCCGGGGCGAGCGGATGCACGAGCACCCGCACCTCCCGCACGTCCGATCCGCCCACCTCGCCCGCCAGCCGGCGGGCGGCGTCGATGGCCGGATGGGTCAGCAGGCAGGAGGCGTACGGCTTGAACGTGTTGCGGGTCAGTTCCCAGCCCCCGCTGAATTCCAGCGGGCCGATCCGGTGCGAGCGGTCCTGGATCAGGGTGCCGGCCAGCCCCGCCTCGGTGTCCAGCAGGCCGGGGGCGGCCTCAAATCCGTGCGCGCTGAGCTGGGCGGAGAGCACGCCGTCCATCGCGGCCTTGCCCGCGTGAAACGGCTTGGCCATCGTCCCGAACGATCCGGTCAGGCCGGCGGCTTGCGTGGCCGCCAGGCCCAGCGCGTGTGCCGCCTGCTGCTCGTCCAGCCCCAGCATGCCACAGGCCGCGGCCGCGGCTGCCAGCCGGCCGACCACGCCAGTGGAATGGAAGCCGCGCTCGGTGAGAGCGGCGCCAAACTCGTTGCCGCCCAAGCGGGCCCCCACCTCGAACCCGGTGACAAAGGCGGCCAGCGCCTCGGCGCCGGAGCGGCCCCCGTGACTGGCCAACGCCAGCGTGGCCGCCCAGGTGGGTCCGCTCAGGTGGGCCAGGGAGCCCACGTGCGTATCATCGAAGTCCAGACAATGGGCCATCGTTCCGTTCACAAGCGCCGCCACCGCGGGGGTTGTGCGTCCCCCGAGCAGGATGCGCGCGGCGCCCGCGCCGCCCCAGTCCTGAGCCAGGCGGCGGACGGCCTGGGCCGCCGGCTCGTGCCAAGCGCCCAGGGCCACCCCGCACCAGTCGACCAGGCACATTTTGGCCGCCTCGACGATTTCCGGCTCGCAGCGCCGGGCCCTCGTGCCGGCGATGAAGCGAGCGGCTACCACGCTGTTTGGCTCATGGGGACGGCTCATGACGGAATCGCTCCCTGTCGCTCCAGTTCCGCCCGTTCGGGCGGCGAAAAGCCCAACTCGGCCAGCACCTCATGGGTATGGGCTCCAAGCGCCGGCGCCGGCGCGCGCTGCGTATTCGCCAGACCGCCCCGCGTGATCGGATTGCCCAGCTGCGGGATGCGGCCGTCAAGCGGGTGCACGATGAACTCGACCATCCCGCGGGCCTGCACCACCGGCGCCTGAACGGCCTCGTCGGGCGTGTACACGGGGAACAGCGGAATGCCGGCGGCCTGCATGCGACGAACCAGCTCCGCACGCGGGTGGCGCCGGCAGAAGTCCACGATCGCCTGGCGGTACAGCGGCCGGTGCTCCCCATGGTCCGTATGCCGCTCGTGGGATTCCTCCCCCTCATTGTACAGTTCCGGCCGGCCGATCTCCTCGCAGAACAGCTTCCAGAACTTGCGCTCCAGCAGGGACACCGACACGGGCAGGCCGTCTCCGGCGAAGTAGACCGCGTAGCGGGGATTGGCGCCCCAAGGCTCCATGGCCGGCCGTCCCGTGCCGCCAGCGAGGCGGGAAAAGGCCCCCGTCGTCGCGATGTTGCACATGCTCATCAGGGCGTCGAACATGGAAATGTCCAGGTAGCAGCCCTGGCCCGTCTGCGCCCTGGCGGCCAGGCCGGCCATGATCCCCATGCACGCCATCGTGGCGCCCGCGTAGTCGCCTGCCTGGAAGCCCGGCAAGCGCGGCAGCTCCCCCGGTTCCAGGCCCAGGCTCATCAGGCCGGTCATGCCCTGGACGTTCAGGTCGTGGCCCGCCTGCCCTGCCAGCGGCCCGTCCTGGCCGAAGCCAGTGATGGAGCAGTAGACCACTCCGGCGTTGCGGGCGCGAGCGTTGGCGTAGTCCAACTCCAGGCGCGCGGGCACACCGGGGCGGAACGATTCCACCACCACGTCGGCCGTCTCCAGCAGGCGTCGCACCACGGCACCGCTCGCCGGGCACGCCAAGTCGAGGGCGAGACTGCGCTTGTTGCGGTTCACGCTGTTGAAGTAGACGCCGGTGTGCTTGAAATTGGGGGGATTGTGGCGCGAATAGTCTCCCTCGCGGGCATGCTCGACTTTGATCACGTCTGCTCCGCAGTCGGCCAGGAACTGGGTGCACCACCCCCCTGGCAGCAACCGGCTGAAGTCCACCACGCGCACGCCGGTGTAAGGCAACTTGCCGTTTTCCATGCACTCGTTTCCGTTCCTCATTGGCCGGGAAGCGCGGCCGCGCCTACAACACGATGGCAGTGTCCCGCAGGTTGGCGATGTCTGCCGAACCGTAGCCAAGCTCGCTGAGGATGGCCTCCGTGTCCGCCCCCACTTCGCCGATCAGGCGCTCGATTCGCGCGGGCGTGCGTTCGAGCCGGTAGGTCGGGGCCAGCACCTTGACGGGGTGGCCCTGGCGATTCGGCCGCTCGATCAGCAGCCCGCGCCGAGTCACCAGTCCTCCCTGCAGCACCTCGCGCAGCTCCCGGATGCGCACGGCCGGCAGCCCGGCGGCCTGAAAGCGGGCCACCAACTCCGGGCAGGGCGTCTGGCGCGGCGCCAGTCCGGCCAGACAGGGTCGCACGCGCTCCGGGCCGGCGCACACCAGCACGAAGCCGTCGGCGCCCTCGACGCGGTGCCAGGGCGGCAGGCTGGGCTCCCCGTCCGGCCAGGAGAACTGGGTGAGCCAGGCGGTGCAGTCTTGCATGGAAACGTCGATGAACTGCCCCAGGCCGTCCCGCTCCCGCTGGCGCAGGGCGCCCATGATCGCCACCGGCGCGAAGGTCGCACCCATCAGGTCGGCCACGGACACTCCCAGTTTCACCGGCACGTCCGGGCTCAGCAGGCTCATCAGCCCACTCTCGGCCTGGATCACGGTGTCGTAAGCAGCCTTGGTGGCGCCGGCACCCGTACGGCCGTAGCCGGACAGGCCGTAGTAGATGAGCCCGGGATTCGTCCGGCGCAGCAGCTCGTAGCCCAGGCCGAGTTTATCCAGGGAGCCGGGCCGCATGTTCTCCACGACCACGTCGGCACGGCCTGCCAGCGCCATGAAGATGCGCCGCCCCGGTTCCTGTTTCAGATCGACGGCCAGGCTGCGCTTGTCGCAGTTGCAGTTGATGAAGTAGTGTCCCATCCCGTCGTAGGCGGGTTCCCAGCGGCGGGCGGGCTCCCCCTCCAACGCTTCCACCTTGATGACCTCGGCCCCCAGGCTGGCCAGGTTGCGGGCGGCCATGGGTCCGGCCGTGAAGAACCCCGCTTCCACCACCCGGATTCCGGCCAGCGGCAGCGCCTGCGCTGCACCGGGCGCACGCTGCGCTCGGTCAGGGTGCCGCTGCCGGCCGGCCGGGGGCAACGCTTCCTCGCGCACCCGCTCCAACCGGTGCTGCACCTGCTGCGGGAAGAAAAGTTCGCCGCGGGATGAGTGCATCACAGGCCCCGCCAGGAGGCAGGATCGGCCCGCATCGTCGCGCACCTCCCGCACCATCCCCCGGGCCTGGAAGCCCTCGTCGCGCAGCAGGTCCGGGACGGTCAGCGCTCCACCGACCGGGACGCCGGCCTGCGTCAGCTCGGCGGCGACCTGCCGGGTGGGAAGGTGGCGGGTCCAGCCGCCGACGATGGCGTCGACTTCGTCCACGTGCTTCACCCGCTTGCCAGGCGTGGCGAAGCGCTCGTCCTCCGCCAGCTCCGGGCGCTGGGCCAGCGCCAGGATGCGCTTCCAGTGCTCGTCGGTGGACGTGCAGATGATGACCCGGCCGTCCGCGGTGGGATACACGTTCCAGGGCGCCGTGAGCGGATGGCGGCAACCCTGCCGGAGGCTGGCCGTGCGCCCGGCCACGACCAGCGGCATGAAGGTGCCCATCATGGCGATCACGCTGTCGAACAGCGACGCCTCGACCAGTTGCCCGCCGCTTTCGCGGAGGCGCAGGGCGGCCATCACGCCGGCGGCGGCGTGGATGCCCGCGGCCATCTCCGCCAGGGGCACGCCGCTGGGCAGGGGCGGGCCATCCTGCTCCCCGGTGGTGGCCATCAGTCCGGTGACGGCCTGGATGGACATCTCGTTGCCTTCCGCCGGCAGGTCCTCCGGCGCCCCCTGCAGGCCATAGGGCGTGATGATGCAGGCCACGAGGCGATCCCGCTGCGCCCGGATCAGCTCCACCTCGGGCGGCAACTCGGCGCCGACCGGCGCGGCAATGGCCACGTCCGCCCGCTCCAGCAGGCGAGCGAACGCCGCCGGCTCGTAAACCACCCGTTCGCGGCCGGCGCGCAGGAATGCAGCCAGGTTGGCCGCCGCCTGACCCTGCAGCTCCAGCGGGAGGGGCTCCTGCGGTGCTTCGCAGCGGACGACCGTGGCGCCGAGCTGGAGCAGCAGCATGCTGCACACCCCGCCGGCCAGCCGGCCCGCGCGCTCCACGACCAGGATGCCGTTCAACGGCCCATCCGACTCGGTCTTCATCGGCCTGTCTGTTCACCCTCTATCGTCACGGTTCGCCGCGTGCCGGCCCTGGACGTGCCGCCAGCGGGCGTCAGGGCATGGTGAAACCACCGTTGACGCTCAGCACCTGGCCGGTGATCCAGGAGGCGCGCTCGCTGGCCAGGAACGCCACCGCCGCGGCGATGTCGCCCGGCTCCCCAAGCCGGCCCAGGGGATATGAACGCAGCACCTTGCGCACCCGATCCGCGTAGGCCGCCTCCCCCAGAGACTTGCGGAATCCCTCCTCGCGCTGGATGCGCAGGGGGGTGTTGGTGGCGCTGGGGGAAACCACGTTGACGGTGATCTGGTACCGGCCCGCCTCCTGCGCAATCGACTTGCTGAAAGCGATGGCCCCGGCCTTGGCGGCGGCATAGTAGCTGAGCCGGGCCTGACCCATGCGGGCCGAGTCCGAGGCGATGGTGATGATCCGGCCGCTTTTGCGCTCGATCATGCCGGGCAGCACGGCCTTGATGCACAGCATAGGGCCAATGAGGTTGACATCGATTTCCTTGCGCCAATCGTCCAGCTCGGATTCGATGAACAGCTTGTCGCCCGCGATGCCGGCCGCATTGACGAGGATGTCCACCCGGCCTCGATCGGCCAGCACCCGTTCGGCCATGGCCCGCACCGATTCGGGCATGGTGATGTTCACCTCAACACAGCGCGCGTCGTAACCCTGCGCCCTGATCTGGGCGGCAGCTTGCTCGCCGAGGGGGCCATTGAGATCGGCCACCACCACGCTGGCCCCTTCGGCGGCCAGCACCGCGGCAGTTTCCCGGCCGATGCCGCTGGCGCCGCCGGCAACCAGCGCGACCTTGCCTTGCAGTCCGAATTCCATGTCCTCTTGCTCCTCGCCCCCCCGCCGTCACTTGCCTTTGAAGTTCGCTTGGCGCTTTTCCAGAAACGCCGCGATGCCCTCGTTCTTGTCCTCCGTCCCGTAGATGGTGGACACGATGAATGTCTCGAAGTCGATCGCGGAGCGCAGGTCCATTTGCATGCCCTGGCGCACGGAGCGCTTGGCCAGCGCCAAGGCGAGCGGCCCGCGCTTTTGGTACACCGCGATCATTTCCTTGGCCTTGGCCAGGCTCCCGCCCTTGGGCACCACGTGGTTGACCAGGCCGATGCGGTGCGCCTCGGCGGCGTCGATCGGTTCGGCGCTGAAGAGCAGCTCCATGGCCTTGGCTTCGCCCACAAGGCGGGGCAGGCGCACCGTGCCGCCCGCACCCGGCACCGTGCCGATGCGCGAGCTGGTGATCATGAAGGTGGAATCCTCGGCGGCGATGCGGATGTCGCAGGCCATCGCGAACTCCAGCCCGCCGGTGATGCAGAAGCCTTCGATGGCGGCGAAGACCGGCTTTTCCAACTCCTCCAGCCGGTAGTTGAGGCGTTGCCAGGACATCAGCATGTCCAGGATCTCGTGCGGCCGCTTGGCAGCGAGGGCTTCATTGAGATCCTGGCCGGAGGAGAAGAACTCCTTCCCGCCGGTGAACACCACCGCGCGCGCGGCCGGGTCCGCAGCCGCCTCGTCCAAGGCCGCCAGCACCTCGCGCTTCATTTCCGTGTTGAAGGCGTTCTTCTTGTCGGGACGGTCGAGCGTGATCACGCTCGCGCCGCCGTCCCGCTCGATCCGGATTGATTTGTAGCCCATGGCCCATAGGTCCTTTCACAAGGTGCGATCCGGCTAGCCGCGGAAGCGTAGGAAATCCGGCGGTCGCTTCTCCAGGAAGGCCTTGATGCCTTCCATGTTCTCTTCGTTGCCATAGATGCTGGCCAGCAACTCACCGGCCGGCATGAACGAGCTGTAGAATTCCTGGTCTGAGCCCGCATTGAGCGCCAGCTTGGCGATGCGGATGCTCTGCGGGCTCTTGGAGAGGATCTCGTCGGCCACTTCCCGCGTGCGCGCCGCCAGGCGCGCGGGATCGACCACCTCGTTGATCAATCCCATCTCCAGCGCCTCCTGGGCGGTGTACTGGCGGCAAGTGAACACGATCTCGCGGGCCTTGCGCTCGCCCACAAAGCGGGCCAGCAACTGGCAGGCGCCCCAGATGGGAATGCTCCCCACGCGCGGGCCGGTCTGGCCGAATTTGGCATCGGAGGAGGCAATGGTCAGGTCGCAGAAGAGCTGCAGCTCATTGCCACCGCCTACGCAGAAGCCCCGCACCGAGGCGATGATGGGCTTGCCCATGTTGCGCATCACGGCGGAAAGGGCGAACAGGCGCCGCATGTGCTGGCGTCCCAGGGATGGGGTGCGCTCCGCCTGAGCGCGCACGTCGCCCCCGGTGCAGAACGCCTTCTCGCCGCTGCCCCGCAGCACCACCACGCCCACCGCGTCGTCGTTGGCGGCCCGGGACATGGCGTGGGTCAGCTCCTCGTAGGTCTGCGGGCGCAGGGCGTTGTACACCTCGGGCCGATTGAGGGTGATGAATGCGCCCCGGTTGTCCGGCTCGTACAGGATGTCTTCGTAGTCCATGGGCAACCTTCCAATGAAATGATGAACGGTGGAGTCGCGCCGCCGCGGCGGTGGCTCCTCGTACGTGGCTCCTCGCGCCGCGCGACCGGCGCCACGGTGTGGCCGCGGCCGGCCGGGGCCGTTCTCGGCGCCGCGCTACACCCCCGCGGGAGCGTCTTCCAGGGGGCGCCCCAAATACGATTCGATCACTTCCGGATGCTCCATCACTTCCCGGGGCGCCCCCTGGAATAGCCTCTCTCCGAAATTGAGAACGAACACTTGCTCGCACAACGCCAGGATGACCGGCACCAGGTGTTCCACCATGATCACGGTGACGCCCTCGCGGTGGATGCGCCGGATGATCTCGCACATGCCTTCGATCTCCTGGCGCGTCAGCCCCGCCATCACCTCGTCCAACAGCAGCAGGCGGGGACGCGAGGCCAGGGCGCGGGCCAGCTCCAGCTTCTTCTTCTCCCCGTAGGTGAGCGAGGAGGCCAAATGCCCGGCCTTGTGGTGCAGGCCCACCCGCTCCAGGGTGTCCTCGACCAGCTCCCACACCTGGCGGTTGGCCAGCTTGCGGCCCGAGGTGAACAGGCTGCCCACCAGTACGTTCTCCGCCACGGTCATCTCGTGGAAGGGCCGCACGATCTGGAACGTGCGCGCGATGCCCCGCCTGCTCACCTGGTAGGGTGGCAGCCCGCCGATGGGCTCGCCATTGAACAGAATCTGTCCGGAGCTGGGTTTGAGGTAGCCCGTGACGAGGTGCAGCAGGGTCGTCTTGCCGGCTCCGTTGGGGCCGATCACGCCCAACAGCAGGCCGGCGGGAACCTGCAGGGAAACGTCGTTGATGGCCTGCAGGCCGCCGAAGCGCTTGACGAGGTCTTGCAGCTCCAGAAGGCTCATCGCTGCCTCTCACCCCAGGAAGGCTTCCTTAACGCGCGGGGAATCCTGCAGCTCTCGCGTCGAACCCGCCACCGCCACCTGCCCGTGCGCCAGCACGTAGCCGCGCGAGGCCAGGCTCAGGGCGGCGCGTGCGTTCTGCTCGACCAGCAGGATGCTCAGGCCTTTCTGCGCGATCACGCCGATGGCATCGAAGATGGCGTGCACCAGCCGGGGCGCCAGCCCCAGCGATGGCTCGTCCAGCAGCAGCAGGCGCGGCCGGGACATCAGGGCCCGCCCGATCGCCAGCATTTGCTGTTCGCCGCCGGAGAGCAGCCCTGCCATCTGCTGGACACGCTCGCGCAGCCGTGGAAACAAGGCGTACACCTCCTCCAGGGCACCCTGGCGCTCCGAGCGCGCTCGGGCGCAATAAGAACCGAGCAACAGGTTCTCCAGCACGGTCAGGTTCGGGAAGACTTGCCGGCCCTCGGGCACCAGGCTGATGCCGCGCTCCACGATGCGGTAAGGCGGCAGCCGAAGCAGATCCTCCTGGCCGAAGGTCATCTGGCCGGCCATGGGACGCAGCAGTCCGGCGATGGTGAGCAGCGTGGTGGTCTTGCCCGCGCCGTTGGCCCCCAGCACACACACCACCTCGCCCGGGTGCACTTCCAGGCTCAGGTTCACCAGCACCTTGGCGCCCTGGTACCCGGCGTGGATGGAGTCCAAACGCAGGACGTCATCCATGGCCCGCCTCCAGCGACCCTGAGCCGGCCCGCTTCTGCGCGTAATTGCGCCACAGCCCGATCAGCCCGGCCGGCATCGCCAGCACGCACACCACCAGCAGCACGCCCAGGATGAGCTGGCTATAGCCGGAAGCGCCCAGCCAAATGCGAGTCACTTCGGAGAGCACGACGATCAGCACCGCACCCACCACCGGCCCGGTCAGGGTGTAGATGCCGCCCACGATCGGCGCGATCTGGGCGAGCACGGTCACGTGCAGATCGAAGGCCACCAGCGGGTCCAGGAAGCCGCCGTGCCAAAGGTTCAACCCTCCGGCGAGGGACGCCATCGCGCCGGCGATCGCCAGGCAACCGACGCGGTAGGGCAGCGGATTGATGCCGAACATCTTGCTGGTTTCCTCGCTGCTGCGCATCGCGCGGCAGGCGATGTTGAAGCGCGTCAGGGACAGCGCGTAGCTTACGGCCAGGCACGCCAGCGCCCCCAGCACGACTCCCAGCGTGACCGGCGTGGAGCCGGGCCGCAGCGTCGGATTCAGGTACAGCCCTTCGGCCCCGCCAGTGAACTGCGGAGTCATGAGGGCGACCACCCGCAGGATTTCGGAAAAGGCGAGGGTCGCGATGGCGAAGAAAATCCCGCGCAGACTGCCCGTCACGGCCGCCAGGCCGCTACCGGCGAGGCTGCCCGCCAGCATGGCGATGACCAGGGAGACCGGCAAGGTCGCGCCCAGGTCGTTCGCGCTGAGCAGAGCCGCATAGCTGCCCAGCCCCCAGAAGGCCGAATGGCCCAGGGAAATCAGGCCCGCATTGAGGGCGAGGTTCCAGCTGACCGCGAGAATGATGAGCGAGCAGATCCGCACGGTCCAGTCATTGACCAGCGGGGAGCCGACGAATGGCAGCACCAGCAGCGCGCCGGTCACACCCGCCCCGGCCAAGGCTTTGGCCAGCGTCGCGGGTCTCACCGCGCGTCCTCCTCTACCGCGAGACCAAAGATGCCGCGCGGCCGAAACACCAGGATGGCGATCAGGAACACGAAGGACACGCCCTCGGCCCAGCCGCTCCCGCCCGGGATGAAGAACGAGACGGCCGTTTCGCTGAGCCCCAGCACGAACCCGCCGACGATGGTACCCAGCACGCTGCCCAATCCGCCCAGCGCCACTACGGCGAAGGACTTGACCACCAGCGGAAAGCCCATCCAGGGACTGATGGTGACCAGGAAGCTCATCAGGCTCCCGGCGGCCGCCCCCAGTGAGGCGCTGATGCCAAAGCAAATCGCGTAGATGAGGTGGATGTTGATGCCCATCAGCAGGGCGGCGCGGTGGTTCTGGGCGACGGCGCGGGTGGCCCGGCCCAGCTCGCTCCATTTGAGCCAGGCGAGCATGCCAATCACCAGCACAACCGCCACCGTGAAGGCCACCAGACGCGAATGCGGCACCATGAGCGGCCCCAACTCCGTCACCGAGTAGGACACCACGGACGGCGCCGAGCGCAGGTCCCCCGTCCACAGGATCGCCGCAATGTTCTGGAGGATCAGGCTGAATCCGAAGGTGAGCAGGATTTGATTGACGTGGGGTGCGTTCAGGATGCGCTGGATGAACAGGCGCTGGAGCGCGTAGCCGAACAGCCCCCCGCCCACGATAATCGCCGGCAGCATCAGCAGGGGATCCAGTCCGGACAGAGTCACCGCCCAAAACGCCGCGTAGGCGCCGAGCATGATGAATTCGCCGTGGGCGAAGTTGATGACGCGGATCACCCCGTAGCTCAGGGAGATTCCGGTGGCCACCAGCGTGTAGAGGCCGCCCAGCAGGATTCCATCAATCAGCAGTTGCAGGTAGATTCCCATGGCGACTGCACCGGCTGCGTGAAGAATCCTCAGAATCCGGCTGAAACGCCAGCGAACGGCGTGCGGCGCGGCTCAGGGCCCCGCGCCGTCACGGGCTCGCTTACGGGCTGCTGCTGATGAGGCTGCCTTGGGCGACGTCCTGCGGGTAGATCACCACCGATGCGCCTTTCTGGCGCTGTATCACGATCACCTCCGAGAAGGCTTGGTGCAACGTGCCACCGGAGTGGACGTAGTGCATCCTCCCATAGAAGGTGGGCTCGTCCAGCTTTTCCAGCTCGGCTGCCACCTGGTCCGGGTTGGCGCTGCCCGCTCGCTCGATGGCCATCAGCAGGCCGATCGTCGCCACGTAATTGAGCGGATCGAGAAACTCCGGTTCCCGGTTGTAGCGCTTGCGGAACGCCGCTTCCCAGTCAGCGGAGCTTGGCAGCAGCTTGGAATACGTCGGATTGGCCGGCCGCTTCAGCCCAGGCAGGTAGGTGGTGACACTGACCCAGCCGTCTCCGGCCTCTCCCGTGGCCTTCTGCCATTCGTCCAGCGCCGCGTAGACCGTGCCGACCAGGTAGGGCACCTTCAGGTTGTTGGCCTTGACCTGCTTGGCGAGCAGGATCCCATCGGAGGTCTGCACGAGACCCAGCAGGATGTCCGGCCGGGCCTGGCGCACCTTGAGCAGGGCGGGCGAATAGTCGGCCGCCCCTTCGCGCACCAACTCCTCGAGCACGATGGTGAAGCCCTCCTTGCCGAATATCTGCTTGGCGTGCGGCAAATGTGCACGGCCGTAGGCACCGTCGGAGTACACGATGGCCACTTTCTTGCCCGCTCCCAGGGCGTGCTTCAACGCGGCGGCGAGACTCTGGTGGTAGTCGTAGTCCCACGGATACGGGTGGAAGAAGCGCGGCTCCTTCCCTAGTTCCTCCTCGTTCCGGGTGGAAGACGAGCCGGTGACGATCCAGACCGGCTTCTTCTGCCGCCACGGCGGGGTTGCCCAGGATACGACACCGGAGGCGATCGGGCCGATCATGAACCCAACGTTGTCCTTCTCGACCAGCTCGGTTATCCCTGAAACGGTGGTCTGGGCGTTGGATTGGATATCGACGAACTTCACCTCCACCTTCATGCCGGCCGCGGTGTGGCCGAACGTGTCCAGCGCCATGTCGATCCCCCGCTTGCCGGCTTGGCCGTATGCGGTGAACTTGCCGGTCAGCTCCAATGGCGCCCCGATCTTGACGACCCCTTGTGCCGATGTCTGCGTCGGGTAGGCCAGTGCGAGCGCCAACCCCATCGCCAGCGCGGCAAACAATGCGATCTTTTTCATTGCGCCCTCCTTTCGCTTCAAGGGTGTTCGGGACCGTCCAGCCGGGCCCGGCGACACCCCTGAATATAATGAACGGATTTATGACTCATAGATGGCTCTAAGGCCTACATAAGGGCATTCCATGGCGAATGACAAGAAAAAATCGTGCCGGGCTCCGCAGGGGCCCGGAGCGGGGTAGACATTCGGCGAGGGGCGGGGGATTTCGCGCGCCGCGGCGTGCCCGGCAAGGGGGTGGGATGCGCCGCAGTGCGCGTGGGCTGGCATCGGAAGGCGCGGGCCAGGGGGCTGGCCAACCCCCTTGTCTGCGGCGCTGGAAAAACAACTGGACGGCCCGGTGCAGACCTTCTATTTCTATTTGATATGAATGGCGATCGCGCCATTTCGGGATCGCACTAGACAGGCGGGCCGTCTCGCCAGAGAGGCATGGCATTCTTACTCGGCTTGGGCCGGCCCGGACGGGTCAGGCCCCCGCAATGGGGTTTCGTCCCCCGCGCCCACGACGTAGGATGGTAGCAGAGACGCCTGCTGGCAGACGCGTGTCGGACAAGCAAGCTGGGCGCACGCCACGGCAACGTCGCCCGTAGTGCGCGCACCGTATCTGTGCCCTCGGCTGGCCGCTGGCGGGCGCAGGGGCTGGACACGTTGATCGAACCCGACCACTCGCGGAGATCGGGGGGTCACAAGGTCAGGTTGGCAAGAAAGGAGGCATGAACGCCAGAGCGAACGAGTTCAAGAACCCAATTCGCATTGCGGCGGATGAGCACGCGCGGTTGCTCAAATGGGTGCGTGGCAGCCGCTGCGAGCAACGACTGGCCCTGCGCGCGAGGATCGTGCTCGCCAGCGCCGATGGAATATCGAACACAGCCATCGCCAGGCAGTTGAGCGTGTCCACCCGCACGGTGAGCAAGTGGGTGCAGCGCTTCCGCAGCAGCGGTCTGGCCGGCCTGAAAGATCTGCCCCGCCCTGGGGCGCCGCCCCGCATCACGGATCGCCAGGTAGCGGAGGTGATGCACCGCACCTTGACCAGCAAGCCAAAGTCCGCGCCGCGCTGGAGCACGCGGGGCATGGCCCGCACGGTCGGGCTGTCCCAGTCCACCATCGTGCGCATCTGGAACACCTTCCAGGTCGCGCTGTCACAATCCCCCACGCCCCCGGTCTCGGCGCACCCGGTGTTTGTGGAGCAGCTTTGCGACATCGTGGGCATCTACATGGAGGCGACACTCCGGACAGTCGTGGTGGCCGTCAACGAGAGCGTGCCGGTGCGCAACCTGCACTGGTGCCTGCCGTTGCCCGAACTGGACAATGTCGTGCCCTTCATGCGGCGACCCAGCCCGATCGTCCAGGAGACCAGGGCCCTGCTGACCCGCCTGGCCGACGCGAGCCGCGGCAACGGGAGCGATGGAGATTGGGACAGGCCGCAGCCGGCGTTCGTGGAGTTCCTTGAGCAGGTGCGCAGCCGGGTGCCCAACCATTTGCGCCTGCACGTGGTGCTGGAGAGTGGCGAAATGCTCAGAACGCACCAGTTGGCGACGTGGTTCTCGTGGCAGTTCCCGCACCGGTTGCACGTGACGCCTAGCGGCGAGACCTGGGACAGCCAGATCGTGCGACTGCTCGCCATGATCTCCGAAAAGCGCCTCCATCACGGCATCATGCGTAGCCTGCCGGCCCTGTGCGAGGCGATCCAGGCGGCACTCGCCGCTAGGGGCGCAGGCACAGCGTCCTTCCACTGGACCTGGATCACCAGCGCGATCTATCCCCAGCCGGACGAGACTTCCGCCGCCGAGCGGAGCCGTGCCGAGCTGTGATGCCGGCCTAAGTGAACTCTGGGACGGTACGCCAGTCACCGGCATTCACGTTCAGCAAGGCAGGCAAACGCAGCGAGGTCGCCGGCTGTCAGTCCTCCCGACAGTGCAACCTGGCGTCGCCAATAAATTCGTTGGGGATGGGAGGTTTACCGACCAGGGCATGCTGGCGGAAGGGTCCTGTCCCTGAAGTTTCCTACTCAGAATGGTGCGGATTCCGGGGCACCTGCACCGGAGCAAGCGCGGTATTGGCCGACCATTTGGGAAATATCGCCCCAGATCAGAGTCCCAACACGGAGGGCAAAGTGAGCAAGGAGCTCACGCAGGTGCCGCGGCTCTCCATGGTGGCGCTGACTCTGGCGGGCATGGGGGGTAGGGTCCGTGGGCTCGCGTCGATGGCCCGGCGTGGGGTGTCCGTGGACTTGGCTCCAGCAAAGCCGAAAGGCCTTGGAACGCCAATCCCGGCGAACTTGACCTGGGTCAATGTGAAGTCCACACTCCCGCAATACCGTGCAAGTGGCTGCGTTGCAACCTGCGCCGCACGACCCGTGCGGCAGCACTGCGTCGGCCCGCACGGCTGCCGCGGCGCCTCGAACCCGCGGTGGCAGGAGACCTTTCCCGATGCGTCACCTGGCCATCGCCGCGGTTCGCGCGCCCGTCCGGGCGCTCCCGACCCGCAGACCGCGGCGTCCCGATCCCAGTCCCTGGTGATGCGGAGCCTTCGTGCCTTTATTCCGGCTGCCGGCCCCGGCCCCCGCTGCAACTGCGTGGGAGCGATGGCCGCGTGCAGCGGACGCGCGCGGCGGTGTATCCCGCCTCGATCTACTTGGAGCGTTGCATGGACTACCAAAGCATGATGCTCGGCCTCTACGTGTTCGTGCTGGCCGTCATAGTCGGATACAAAGTGATCACGCGGGTGCCGACGTTGCTGCACACGCCACTGATGTCCGCCACGAACGCCATCTCGGGCATCTCCCTGGTTGGCTCGCTGGTGGCCGCGGGCGGCGGATTCGGGCCCTTGGCCACGCTGCTGGGAGTGGTGGCGGTGGCCGGCGCCACTTTCAACGTGGTGGGCGGCTTCTGGATCACGGACCGCATGCTGCGCTTCTTCAAGCGCGAGCAGGCGGCCGCCAAACTGCCTTCCAGCCAGCGCTGAGGCCATCCACCATGAATCCCACGACCCTCTTTATTGACGTTTGCTACCTGGCGGCGGCGCTGCTGTTCGTGCTGGGCTTGAGCGGCCTCACCTCGCCCCGCACGGCCCTGCACGGCATCTACCTGGCCGAGGCTGGCATGGCCCTGGCCGTGATCGGCACGCTGCTGGACCACTCCATCATCACCTACGAGTGGATCCTCATCGGGGTGATCCTGGGCGCCATCCCGGGCGCGCTGCTCTCCATCTGGATCCCCATGACCGCCGTGCCACAGCGCACCGCGCTGTGCCATGCCTTCGGAGCCATGGCCGTGTGCTTGGTGGGGATCGTAGAGTACATGCACTTTTCAGGCGACTTGGGCGCGGCGCGCATGGTGGCGGTGGGCTTTGAGGTGGTGCTGGGCGCGCTCACGTTTACGGGCTCCCTCATTGCCGCGGCGAAGCTGCAGGGCACGTTCCCCGGCCGCCCGCTCACCTTCTACGGGCAGAACTACTTCAGCTTTGCCTTGCTCGGCCTGATGCTGGCGATCCTGGGCTACCTGGTCTACCTGCAGGCGGCCAGCGTTCTGTTCTACGTGCTGATCGGAATGGGGCTGCTGTTCGGCGTGCTGCTGGTGCTCCCCATCGGCGCGGCGGACATGCCTACGGTGATAGCCATCCTCAACTCGTATGCGGGGCTGGCGGCGTCTGCCACCGGCTTCGTGCTGGGCAACAATGTGCTCATCATTGCCGGCGCGCTGGACGGCGGCTCGGGCTTTATCCTGTCCGTCATTATGTGCAAGGCCATGAACCGCTCTTGGGCCAACGTGCTCTTCGGCGCGTTCGGGGCCAAGGTGCAGGGCGGCGCAGCGGCCATTCGCAAGGATCTTGTCTACAACGACACGCCTGCGCAGGACGCCGCACTGTTGCTCGCCAACGCCGCCTCGGTCATCGTCGTGCCCGGCTATGGCATGGCCGTGTCCCAGGCCCAGCACAAGGTGCGCGAGCTGGCGGACCTGCTAGAAAATCGCGGCTGCGAAGTGCGCTACGCCATCCATCCAGTGGCGGGGCGCATGCCCGGGCACATGAACGTGCTGATGGCTGAGGCCGAGGTCTCCTACGACAAGCTGTTCGACATGGACAGCATCAACAACGACTTCGCCCATACGGATGTGGCCCTGGTAATCGGCGCCAACGACGTGACGAACCCGGCGGCGCGTCACGACAAGTCCAGCCCCATCTTCGGCATGCCTATCCTCAACGTGGACCAAGCCCGGAACGTGATGGTCATCAAGCGCAGCATGAACCCCGGCTTTGCCGGCATCGAGAACGAGCTCTATTACAATTCCAAGACGCGGATGGTCTTCGGCGATGCGCGCGCCGTGGTGACCCAGCTCATCCAGGAGATCGCCGAGAACTCGGATTAGCCGCGTTTCGCCACGCGGCGCCTCACCCGCACTGGGCCGCGCATGGCGCTCTTGCATGGCGCTCTTGCATGGCACTCTTGCATGACGCTCTTGCATGACGTGGCCCCCTTGGATCGATCCACCTGGAACGTTAGAGTTCATGCTGGACCGATCAAGGAGGAAAGGCACGGCGCGAGCCTGGCACACAACCGAGCAGATCATCGGGAAGCTGCGTGAAGTGGAGGCGTTGCTGGCGAACGGGAGAACGGCGGACCCCTCGTTTAGAGGAGGTCGAATCTCCCCGTCGGCAGCAACCCTCCATCGCATGCCACAACCGGTGATCACGGCCGTACTCCATGAAGCGGGCCGAGTTGCGCCGTAAACTCCAGGTCCTTCGCACCGGAGCCGTGTCGCCTTGGATGGCCCTGACGGGGGAGAGAGCATGCCGGGACTGACTCTATCTTGCAGGGATGCAATAGCTGGGGGCAGGTCAGCAGGGCCAGGATGCGGCGCTCGGTTTCGGCTGTGGAGCGAAGGGCTCGCCGATGCGAGGTGTCTCCTGCGATCCGGCGCGCCGATCGCGCACAAAGCGAATGCACCCCTTGCTCACCGTCGTAGGCCGACACCCAAACGATCCGGCAAGCGCTTCGCCGTTGAGGCCCCCGCCGGACGGCAGCATCACACGAGCGCGAAACCCTTGGTGCGGCTTGGATGCGGAGGATCGCACCTGCGCCCTTGCGGTCATCGCCTCCGTCGAAACGGGCGCTTCCCCAGCGAGCGCAGCCGAGTGCTGCGAACATGGGTCCGGCTCCTCGATCAGCGGGGAGTGCCCGTTGCTCTCCCTCCAGATTAGCCGGGCGTCGGGCGAGTGTTCGCCGCTGTCTTCGACCCAGCGCGGTTCGATGGTGCAGTCGTGGTGTCCGTGCAGCAGCGGGACTGGCTTGCGCACTTCACCCAGCCGGCCGCGCAGGTCGATTTGAGTGATGTTCTCGAATAGACAATAGCCCGCAGGGAGTGGTGGGCGATGGATGCCGGCCCTCACGCGGGCCATCGCGCCAGAGAATTGCACAACCGCGGCATCCGCAATCCGATACCAGGTCAAGGCGGATCGATCGGTTGACTTCGTTTGCCGGAATTGTGGTAGACAATGCGCTCGTACCCGCCAGGAGGCTATTGGCGGCGCCTAGAGGCGAATGGCGGTCAGCTCGTCTTGCCGCCGAGGTAGGGAGTCGGGGGCTGATGGTAGCGCAATTCGAACAGTAGGTAGGTCTCACTCCAGCGCTAATCATTCGCCAGCAACGGCATCCGAGAGGAGACCCGCCGCTGTACCGTGCTCCGTGTCCTGAGCATGTGTCAGCGCCGAGCCCGCAGGTGACGGCAGTTGAGTTCGGCATGCGGAGGCGAGACATCGCCAGAGACCCGCAGCCGGTCGCCGGGAAACCACCAGTTGGAGGCAGGGAGATGGAACAGTTGGAAATCAAGCTGGGAAATGTGACCACCCGGGCGACTTTGCTAAGCGATGCGGCTCCCAAGTCCGTCGCAGCGCTCAAGAAGTCGCTTCCGCTGCAGGGCTCGGCGCTGCACGCCAAGTGGTGCGGGCCGACCTTTTTCCTTGTGCTGGCGGATACGGCGCTCAACCGGCTCGCACAGGTTGAGAACCGCATTCATTTGATGCCGCCCGGCAGCGTCGTGTGGTCGCCTGAGCTGGGGGAGTTATTCGTCGCGTATGACGATGCCCGGCTCTACAACGGCGCCGCGGGCGGGCTCTACGGAACCAGATTGGCGCAAATCGATGGCGACGTGAGTGAACTGGCAAAAGAAGCCTTCCGGATGCGTGAAGGAGGCTCGAAACCTCTCTCTTTCAAGCTTGCAGACCGCTGACAGAATGGAGCACCACAATGGCAAGGCAGATTGAAATCGAGTTGGATGGTGTGGCTGTCACGGCGACCCTGCAGGAGCAACGGGCGCCGAAAACCTGCGAGAGTTTCTGGAGCATTCTGCCCCACGAGCAACTCGTGATGCACGGGATGTGGTCCGGCAACGTGTTCCGGACAATGGAGCCCGTCCCTATGCCCAAGGACCTGACGAGTCAGTTCAAGTATCCGCGGGCCGGCATCGAGGATCGCAGCTTCAAGACGAACATGAACGCCGGCGACGTGATCTTCTACCACGGCGACGGCATCAACGAAGTCTGCATTTCCTATGCGGAAGGGCAGTTCCGGGAGGGCCCGGGCGGAATTAGCTATGTGACTCTGCTGGCCCGACTGAACGGCGACCATCCCAATTACCGGAAGTTCCTGGAAACCTGCGCCAAGCTGCACACCACCGGGAAAAAGCGGATCGTCTATCGCCGTAAGGAGTGACACCCATGGCTCGGCGGATTCGCATCGAATTGGGGGGCGAGGTGGGATATGCGGCCTTCTACGAGGAGGAGTGTCCCGTCACCTGCAAGGCGGTGTGGGACGCCCTGCCATTCGCTTACCCCCATGTCCTCCATGCGCGTTTCTCCGGTGAGGAGGCGTTCTTTCCGCTGGCGTCGCTGCTGACATGGAAGCTGGAGAATCAGCGCTTCGACACCAAACCGGGAGATATCGGCTATTTCGTGCAGGGCCCCTCGTTGTGTTTCTATTACGGGCAACTGAACGTGATTACGCCAGGCAACGTGTTCGCGCACATCACGGAAAACTGGGAGGGTCTGTATCGAGTCTGCAAGAGGACGTGGAAAGATCACAACATCGCGGTGAAGGTCACCCGGGCGGAAGAGGGCCGCAAGTAATGGCGAATGCTCTGGAAACCGTGCTGAAGCGCATCTCGACGATGACGGATGCCGTCAGAGGGAACACGCTGACTTCGGATCTGCAGCGCATCTACAACCGCAAAATGGCCAATGACCAGTCCTTCACGGTCATGATCTTCGGAATGGCCCAGATGCAGAAGCTGCACGCCGACGTGCGCCTGCTGATGCAGATGGTGGAGACCTACGGGCTCGCGCTTTCGGACGTCAAGAAAGTGGCTGAGGGGATGCTGACCGGCCACGAGGGCATCTTGCGCAAGCGCTACGAGCTGACGGATGCGGCGGACCTGGTGCGCGAGGCAAAGGCCGCGTTGCTGGCAGTGGAAAACAAAGAAGACTGGAGCCGCTTGCTGACGCAGATGTACCTTTACGCCAACGACGTCACGCATGCCCTGGCAGTGCTCATTCCGTGGCACGAGCTGGCGGTTGCCTTCGAAGGTTCGCGTACGGTGAACCCCGCGTACGCTCAGCGTCTGGTCAATTGAGTCTGATCGCGGAGGCCGTAGCCCGCGGGTGCATGTCTTCGCAAGCGCGCTTGCAGGCGCATAGCGAGAGTTGCGCGATCGGCGCGGAGAGCGCGGGACGGGGTGGGAACCCTGGGGCCGAGTCGGCCCACCAAAGCGCGGCAGCGGCCAGGGATGCGCGGTGGGTGGCGGTTGCCGGCCGAGTTGCTGGGCCGCACGCCGGTGGGTTGCCAAGGGATACACGCGCCATGGAGCACAAGGGGCTGCTGTATCTGGACGCGGGCACCACCCGTCAACTGCTGGATGTGCCCACGGCCCTGCAAGTGCTGGAGGACGCGTTCCGGCTGCAGGCGGAGGGGGCCGTCATCAACACCGATCCCAGCCTGCTGACTTTGCCGTTCACCGCGTATCACACGCGCTATCGCATCAAGGCCTCCGGCCTGACCAACGTTCCCATCGTGGGCATCCGGGTAACAGGGTACCACCTGGACAAAGACGGCATGGGTTCCAGCGCGCCGGACAATACCCGCTTCGTGGTGCTGAGCGACCCCACCACGGCGCGCCCCCTGGCTATCATCGACGAACACTGGAACTACGAGATCCGCACCTCGGCCTCGGCGGTCATTGCGGCCAAGCACTTGGCACGCAAGGGTCCGGTAGTGGTGGGGATCGTCGGAGCGGGAGCCCTGGCGGCCACTTCCGTTGCGGCGCTGGCCGAGGCGCTGCCCGTTTCGGAGTTCCGGGTCACTTCGCGGCGCAAGGAAAGCCGGGAGCGCTTCGTGGCCCAAATGCGCAAGCGGGTCAAGGCCCCGATTTCGCTTCACGAAAGCGTGGAAGCGGTGGTGCGGGGCGCCGATATCGTGTTCACCTGCACGAGCGCCAATGCCGTGCTGGTCAAGGCGGACTGGCTTGAACCCGGGATCCTCGTGGCGACCCTGGGTCAGGGGGAACTCGAGCCGCAATGCTATCGTCTCGCCGACAAGCTGGTGGTGGACAGTTGGGAGGTGAGCAAGGGCACTCCCGACATGCGCAAGCTGCTGGAGACCGGCTATGTCAAGCCGGGCGACGTGTACGCCGAGATTCAGGAAATCGTCGCAGGCCGCAAGCCCGGGCGGCAGACGGAGGATGAACGCATCATCGTCCGTGCCGAAGGTCTGGTGTCCCAGGACGTGGCTCTGGCGGACTGGGTA
>JBGOUY010000113.1:0-12891 GCA_041477795.1 bacterium | reverse complement strand
GGAAGTAACCGGCGCTACTTCGACGCCGGGGCGGATCGCATCGTACACATCGTAATTACCCGCGACGAGGAATCGGCTCTGGCGGAGTTGGAGCAGGTGGCGGCCGCTGTGCTTTAGGCGGTCGCACCGACGCCCCCCGGATTGACCTGCCCCCCTTGGATCGATCCAGCTTGCAACTCAGGGTTCAGGCTGGACCGATCGAGGAGGAACGGCATGGCAAGAATCAGGGACAGAGCCGAGCAGATCATTGGCAAGCTGCATGATGCGGAGGTGCTGCTGGCCAAAGGTTGTGCATCGTCTCCCCGGCGCCCAGCAGCACCGGCAGCGTTCCTGCACAGACGATGCGCCTTATCGGATCGGCTCCCGCTTGGCCCGCGGCAGGCTGAGGACCGGCATCCATTGCCGTCTCCGCACGGCGGGCGGACTCACGTTGCATCGCACTCCCTGGGATTCAAGTTGCGCCCCAATCCGCCCCGGCTCCGGCCGGGAGGGCATAGACCCGCGCGCCGAACTTGGTTAGGCTGCGGGCAGCGATCGTCCATCCGCCAAGCGTTGCATTGGCCCGCCTTCCGGGACGCCTTATGAGCGCGCCGACCTCCGCATCCGCCCCGTCCGCCGCAGCGCCGCCCACGTCCGCGCCGGCGCTGCTGGAGATCGTGCGCGCGCTGGCGCTGGAACTGCACCCGCACAAGGCCGGCACCCTGCGCGTCTCCCTGGACAGCCTGCTGGACCAGGAGCTGGGCTTCGACAGCCTGAGCCGTGTGGAGCTGATGTTGCGCATCGAGCAGGCCTTCGGTGCGACCCTGCCCGAGCAGGTGATGGCCACCGCCGAGTCCCCGGCGGAGCTGATGCGGGCGCTGGAGGCGGCGCGGCCCAGTGGTGGCGCGGCCCCGCGCGCGGCCGCGCCGCACGCGCGCGATGCCGCCGCCCTGTCCGCCGTGGACGAGCTGCCGGAGCGCGCGCGCACCCTGATCGAGGTGCTGGAGTGGCACATCGCCGCCCACGCCGATCGGCCGCACGTGACGCTGCTCTCCGAGGACGGCCCGACGCAGGTGATGACCTACGGCGCGCTGCTGGCCGACTCCCGGCGCATCGCGGCGGGCCTGCGCGCGCGCGACCTGCAGCCGGGGCAGCCGGTGGCGATCATGCTGCCCACGGCGCTGGAGTACTTCCACAGCTTCCTCGGCGTGCTGCTGGCCGGCGGCGTGCCGCTGCCGATCTACCCGCCCGCGCGGCCCTCCCACATCGAGGATCACCTGCGGCGCCACGCGCGCATCCTGGACAACGCGCGCACGGCCATCCTGATCACCGTGCCCCAGGCCAAGACCGCCGCGCGGCTGCTGCGCATGCAGGTGCTCTCCCTGCGCGACATCGTGACGCCCGAGGAACTGCTGGGGGACGCCGCAAGCCTGCCCCACACCACGGGCCAGCCCGGGGACATCGCCCACCTGCAGTACACCTCCGGCAGCACCGGCGCGCCCAAGGGCGTGATCCTCACGCACGACAACCTGCTCGCCAACATCCGCGCGATGGGCCACACGCTGCAGGTCGGTTCCCGCGACGTGTTCGTGAGCTGGCTGCCGCTCTACCACGACATGGGGCTGATCGGCGCCTGGCTGGGCAGCATGTACTTCTCCGTGCCGCTCTTCCTCATGTCTCCGCTCGCCTTCCTGGCACGGCCGGAGCGCTGGCTGTGGGCCATCCACGAGCATCGCGGCACGCTCTCCGGCGGGCCCAACTTCGCCTACGAACTGTGCCTCAAGCGCGTGCGCGACGACCAGCTCGAGGGGCTCGACTTGAGCTCCTGGCGCATCGCCTTCAACGGCGCCGAGCCCGTCATCCCCAGCACGCTGCGGCGCTTCCAGGAGCGCTTCGCGCGCTACGGCCTGCGGCCCGAGGCCATGACGCCGGTCTACGGGCTGGCGGAATGCTCGGTGGGCCTGGCCTTCCCCCCGCACGGGCGCGGGCCGCTGGTGGACCGCATCGACCGCGCCGTGCTGGACCGCTCCGGACGGGCCCAGCCCGTCGCGGACGGCAGCGCGTCCGCGCTGGAATTTGTGGCCTGCGGCTTGCCGCTGCCGGGTCACGAGGTGCGCATCGTCAACGAGGCGGGCCAGGAGCTGGGCGAGCGGGAGGAAGGGCGGCTCGAATTCAAGGGTCCCTCGGCCACCAGCGGCTACTACCGCAACGCGGCGGATACCAAGGCCCTGCTGCACGGCGAGTGGCTGGATTCGGGCGACATGGCCTACGTCGCGGGCGGCGACGTCTTCCTCACCGGCCGCCGCAAGGACATCATCATCCGCGCCGGGCGCAACATCTATCCTCACGAGCTGGAGGAGGCGATCGGGGAGCTGGCGGGCATCCGCAAGGGCTGCGTGGCCGTGTTCGGCAGCACGGACACCCGCACCGGCACCGAGCGCCTGGTGGCGCTGGCCGAGACGCGCGAGGACGATCCCCTGCGCCTGGACGAGCTGCGCCAGCGCATCGATGCGCTGGCGGTGGATCTGCTGGGAACCACGCTGGACGACGTGATGCTGGCCCCGCCGCACACGGTGCCCAAGACCTCCAGCGGCAAGATCCGCCGCGCCTCCAGCCGCGAGCTGTACGAACGTGGCACCACGCACGCCGGTAGGCGCGCGGTGTGGCTGCAGGTGCTGCGCCTGTGGCTGGCCGGGCTGGCTCCGCAGGCGCGCCGCACAGGCCGCCTGGCCGCGGGCCTGGCCTATGGGGGCTACGCCTGGGCGCTGCTGGCGCTGCTGGCCCCGCCGACCTGGCTCATCGTGTGCCTGCTGCCCAGGCCCGCCTGGAGCTTCGCCCTGGTGCGCGGCGCGGCGCGGCTGCTGCTGGGGGCGCTGGGCGTGCGGCCCAGCGTGCACGGGCGAGAGCACTTGCCGCGCGGGCGGCCCTTCGTGCTGGCCGTCAACCACGCCAGCTACCTCGACGCGCTGATGCTGCTCGAGGGCCTGCCGGGCGCGTGGAGCTTCGTGGCCAAGGCGGAGCTGGCCGGGCACTGGCTCTCGCGGCCCTTCCTGCGCGGCTTGGCCACCGAATTCGTGGAACGCTTCGACCGCCAGCGCGGCGTGGAGGATGCGCGCCGGGTCTCCGCCGCCCTCGCCGCGGGGCGCTCGCTCGTGTACTTCCCCGAGGGCACATTCTTGCGCCAGCCGGGCCTGCTGCCCTTCCACATGGGGGCCTTCCAGGCCGCCGTGGAGGCCGGCGCGCCCGTCGTGCCGGTGGTGCTGCGCGGCACGCGCTCGCTGCTGCGCGACGGACAGTGGCTGCCCCGCCGCAGCCGCATCACCGTGGAGATCGGCGCGCCGCTGGCGCCGGAGGGCAGCGGCTGGAACGCCGCGCTGGCCCTGCGCGACCGGGTGCGAGCCGCCATCCTGCAGCGGTTGGGCGAGCCCGACCTGCGCGACCAGCCGGCTCAACCTTGAAGGCCTCCTTGCAGCGGGACATTCTGCGACCCTATTGTGCCTCTCGTCGCCCTGCCGTACGCTGGGCGCCGATGATGCCTCAGGCTCTGGCGTGACGGGCGCCCCCTTTCATCCCGTCAATTCCGACCACCCCTTTTCCTTGCCGGTGTTCTCAAGCCATGGGTGAGCTTGCCTTCCTGCACGACCTGGTCGTGATCTTCGCCGTGGCGGTAGCGGTGGTGGCCGTGCTGCAGAAAGCCGGCATTCCGCCCATCGCCGGCTTCATCGTGGCCGGCACGCTGGTGGGGCCGCACGGCTTCGGGCTCATCCACGACCTGCCCCAGGTGGAGGTGCTGGCCGAGGTGGGCGTGGTGCTGCTGCTCTTCGGCATCGGCCTGGAGCTCTCCCTGGGGCGCCTGCGCCGCCTGTGGCAGCCGATCCTGATCGGCGGCACGCTGCAGATGGGGCTGACGATCCTGGTCAGCATGGGCCTGGCCATCATGTTCGGGCTCACGCCCGCCAGCGCCATCTTCCTGGGCTTCCTGGTCGCGGTGTCCAGCACGGCCATCGTGCTGCGCGCCCTGAACGACCGCGGCGAACTGGAGGCCCCGCACGGGCGCCTCACGCTGGGGATCCTGGTGTTCCAGGACCTGTGCGTGGTGCCCATGATGCTCGCCATCCCGATTCTCGCCGGCACGACCGCTTCGGGCATGCAGGTGCTGCTGACGCTGCTCAAGGCAGCGGGCGTGCTGGCCGGCGTGCTCGTCGCCGCGCGCCTCATCGTGCCGCGCGCGCTGCACCTGGTGGCGCGCACCCGACAGCGCAACCTGTTCATGCTCTCCACGTTCCTGGTGTGCATCGGCACGGCCTGGATCGTCTCCAGCGCGGGCATCTCGCTGGCGCTGGGGGCGTTCATGGCCGGGCTGGTGGTGGCCGGCAGCGAGTACCGGCACCAGGCGCTCGCCGACCTGATCCCGTTCCGCGAGGTGTTCACCAGCGTCTTCTTCGTCTCGGTGGGGATGCTGCTGGACGCCCGGGCGGCTATCGAACAACCGCTGCCGGTGCTGGGGCTGCTGGTGGCGCTGATCGGCGGCAAGTTCCTCGTCGTGATGTTGACCGGCATGTTCATGCGCCTGCCGGCGCGCGTGTCCATCCTGTCCGCCGCGGCGCTGGCGCAGATCGGGGAGTTCTACTTCGTGGTGCTGCGCGCCGGGCAGAGCGCGGGCATCGTGGATCGCGGCTGGGCCGCCCTGTCCCTGGTGCCGAACCTGTCCGCCGCGGCGATCCTGTCCATGCTCATCGCCCCGCTGGCCCTGGCCGCCGGCCCGCACATCGCCGCGGGGGCGGGCCGCATCCGCGTGCTCACGCAGTACCTGGGTGTGACCGAGGCCGGCGAGGGCGGGGCCCTGCAGGGCCTCACCGATCACGTCATCGTGGCCGGCATGGGCGTCGTCGGGGAGGAGCTGGTGGCCTCCCTGCGCGCGGCGGGCATCCCGTACATCCTGGTGGACCTCAACGCGGAGAACGTCCGCAACGCCGTCCGCCGGGGCGAGCCGGCCTGCTTCGGCGACGTCTCCAGCCCTGAGGTGCTGGAGGCCGTGGGCGCCGAGCGCGCGCACGAGCTGGTGCTCGCGATCAACGACCCGGGGGCGGCGATCCGCGCCGCGCTCTCGGCGCGCCGCATTGCGCCACACCTGCACATCGTGATCCGCTCGCGCTACGTGGGCGACATCAAGGCGCTGCTGCAGGCCGGCGCGGACAAGGTGGTGCCCGCCGAGCTGGAGGCCGCCGTCGAGATCGCCTCCTACGTCCTGGACCGGCACCAGGTGCAGCCCGACGTGCGCTTCATGCAGCTCGCCCGCATCCGCACGCGGCTGGAAGACCCCTCCCCGCGCCAACCCCCGAGAACTTGACCGATCGGTCAATTTGAGCCAGCCTGGGCAGGTTGCCGGCGCGCCGCACGGGGCCGGCTGCGCACTGACCCCGTCACCGGAGCCTGGCGACCCATGCAGATCATGGATCTGGCGCTCTTCCGCAGCCGCTATCCCCGCTGGCTGGCCGAGGCGCGGCCCCTGCTGGAGGCGGCGGACTTGAAGGGCGCCTTCAAGACCTATCCCTTCCCTACCAACCCCGCGAGCCCCTGGACGCCGCTGGCCAAGCCCCTCGCCCAATGCCGCGTGGCGATCCTGACCACCGCCGGGCTCTATGTGGCGGGCGACCAGCCGCCCTTCCGCGTTACGGACATCGAAGGCGACTGGACGCTGCGCGAGCTGCGCAACGACCAGCCGCTGGAGGGCCTCGCCATCGCCCATGACCACTTCGACCACGCCCGCGCCGAGGCGGACCTCAACTGCGTCTACCCCCACACGCGGCTGCAGGAGCTGGCCGCCCAGGGCCTGATCGGCGGGCTGGCGCCGACGCACTTCAGTATCTCGGGCTATTGCACGCGGGCCGACCAGGTGGTGGAGCACACGCTGCCGCAGGTCGTGCAGCGCCTGCGCGCGGAGTGCACGGACGTGCTGCTCCACGTGCCCATTTGACCGATCTGCCATCAGTCCGGCGGACTGATCCAGCGCGGTGTCGAAGCGGCCGGCATCCCCACCGTGGGGCTGGCCAACCTGCCGGAGCGCGTCACGCGGGTCGGCTACCCGCGCGCGGCCATCGTCAAGTTCCCCCGCGGCGCCACCTGCGGCCCGCCCCATGCGGCCGAGCTTCAGCGCCAGGTCATCGCCGACGCCCTGCGCCTGCTGGAAACGGCCCAGTCGCCCGGCACGCTGCTGGAGCTTCCCCACCGCTTCACCGAAGCGGCGTAGGCGCCCCGCATCTCGGCGCGCTGCTGGGTGCGGGGGCGGTGCTCCCGCTCTTGCGGCCAGCGTGCGCGGCGCGCATTTGCCCCCGCGGACGGGGCGCGCTACACCGGGAGCGGTACCCGGCCATCCGTCGCAAAGCGCGGCGGCGTGTGCCGGGCCGCACACCCCCGCAACAGGAGTCCCGCATGACCCGCGTGGAGGAGCTGGACACACCCATCGTCACGGTGGAGCTGGACATCGTGGCGGCCAACATCCGCAAGATGCAGGCCTATTGCGATGCGCACGGCATCCGCTTCCGGCCCCACATCAAGACGCACAAGATTCCCGAGCTGGGCCGGCTGCAGGTGCAGGCGGGCGCGCGCGGCATCACCTGCCAGAAGCTGGGCGAGGCGGAGGTCTTCGCGGACGCGGGCTTCGACGACATCTTCATCCCCTACAACCTGATCGGCCCGATCAAGCTGAAGCGCCTGGTGGCGTTGGCGCGGCGCGTGCGCGTCAGCGTTGCGGTCGATTCCGCGCCGGTGGCCGAGGGCATCAGCGCGGCCGCCGCGGCGGCGAAGTTGGAGGTGCCGCTGCTGGTCGAGTGCGACACGGGCGCGGCACGCACGGGCGTGCAGTCCCCAGCGCAGATGCTGGAGTTGGCGCGGCACATCGAGCGCCTGCCCGGCGTGCGCTTCGCCGGGCTGATGACCTTCCCGACCCATCCGCAGACGACGCCGCCGTTCCTGGAGGAGAGCCTGCACCTGCTGGCCCGCGCCGGGCTGCAAGCGGAAACCGTCAGCGGCGGGGGCACGCCGCAGAGCTGGCGGGTGCACGAGATTCCCGCCATCAACGAGCACCGCGCCGGCACGTACGTCTACAACGACAGCAACACGCTGGCCGCCGGCACGGCCACGCTGGACGAATGCGCCATGCGCGTGCTGATGACGATCGTCAGCCGCCCCACCGCCGACCGCGCCATCCTGGACGGCGGCTCCAAGACCCTCAGCGCGGAGCGCCTGCTCTGGCGCGACCCCTCCTACGGCACGATCGTGGAGTACCCGCAGGCCAGCATCTACGGCTATTCGGAGGAGCACGCCAACGTGGACGTGAGCCGCTGCGGGCGCAAGCCGGCGGTGGGCGAGCGCGTCTCCGTGATTCCCAACCACTGCTGCACGGTGAGCAACCTGCACGACGAGGTCCTCGGCGTGCGCGGCGGCGTGGTGGAATTGACCTGGCGCGTACAGGCGCGCGGCCTCGTGCGGTAGCGATGCGCCGCACCGGCCGCGCCAGGGGCTGCGGAGGCGGGCGGCGCTAGCCCGGCTGGGCCGCGCCTTGCTGCGGGCCCTCGGCAGGCGGCGCCAGGGGCTCGTTCATGCCGGTCAGCGCGCCGGTGGGCTTGATCTTCACCACGCGGAAGTCGCACGGATTGCACTTGGTGTCGCACGGCAGCACCCAGCGCCCCAGCCAGCGGTTCCACTTGAACTTGAACTCGCGCATGCCCGTGTCGTGGATCGTGCCGCAGGCGTAGCGCGTGTCCTCCGCGTAGAGATGGCGGTGGCAGGGGTACACGTTGTTGTCCGGGCCGATCAGGAAGCGCGAGGTGGTGCAGGTCACCCACTCGTCCCGGTACATGCGGTCCGAGTAGTTGGCGTCCTCGCACTCGCGCTCGTACTCCTCGTAGTGCTTGATGTACTTGGCGGGGTCGTAGAGCAGCGGATACTTCGTGTTCACGTCGTCCCAGGTGTGCGGCAGCAGCCGCCCGGAGCCGTCGCGTCCGGTGAAGGGCTGGATCTTCCAGCCGATGTCGGAGGCGAAGAGCTTGGCAGCGGCCTCCGCGCTCAGCTCAGGCGTGTCCGTGGAGGCCACCTGCTCCATCCACAGCCCCGCCTGGCGCATGGCGCGGATGCGCTCGATGTAGAGGTCCACGTCCATCCAGGAGGGATGGTAGGTCGTGTTCCACTTCACGCGGTCGCCCCAGTGCTTCATCTTGGCCAGCGCGCGCCCGAAGTCCTTGTACCAGCGCCCGTTGACGTTGGTAGTGAAGACCACCTTGGGATAGAGCGCGGTCAGCCCCTCCATCAGCTCTTCGAAGCGCGGGTGCAGCGTGGCCTCGCCGCCCATCAGCTTCACCGAGCGCGAGATGCGGTTGCGGCGCAGGAAGGGCAGCAGCGCATCCACGTCCACCTGCTTGCCGTTCAGCCGCACGTCCAGCGAGGACTTCTGCTGGATGCAGTACGAGCACTGGTGGTTGCAGAACAGGTTGGTGATGACGAGCAGGTAACTCATGCCGCACTCTCAGATTTGGGGGCCACGCTGTGCTGGGGTCGACCGCACAGCCGGCACGGCGCGTTGCCGGCTGCACCCGCCGCCGGCCGCTCTCCGCTGCGGCAGCGGCCGCCGGCAGGCCAGCGTCGCTCCAGGGTAGCCCGTCGCGCCGGGGCAGGCAATGCGCATGCCGCGTTTTACCTCCCGGGCGCCTGCGCCGCGCCGCCTCTTCCCGCGGGCGCGGCCGGGCTGGACAGCCACCCCGGCGATGGGCCAGGGTGAAGGCGTGCTGGCCTGGGCGTGGCGACCGCGCTCCACCCCGGCCTCACGCGTTTCGGACGGCAATTCCGGCTCTCTGCGGACCCTTCGTTCCGCCTTCGTGCCACGGGAGACCATCGGCGATGTCCATGCGTTTCAAGTTGTTCGGCCGCAGCGGCCTGCGCGTCTCGGAACTGTGCCTGGGCTCGCTCACCTTCGGAGAGGAGGGGGGCTTCGGCGCGCCCAAGCCGGAGAGCCGCCGCGTCTTCGACGCCTTCGTGGAGGCGGGCGGCAACTTCATCGACACGGCCAACCGCTACACCAACGGCACCAGCGAAACCTGGTGCGGCGAGTTCATGGGGCCCGAGCGCGACCGCTTCGTGCTCGCCACCAAGTTCTCGCTCAACATGCGCGCGGGCGACCCCAACGCAGGCGGCAACCACCGCAAGTCCATCGTGCAGTCCCTGGAGGCCTCCCTGCGCCGGATGCGCACGGACTACGTGGACCTGTACTGGCTGCACCAGTGGGACGACACCACGCCGGTGGAGGAGGTGCTGCGCGCCCTGGACGACCTGGTGCGCGCGGGCAAGGTGCTCTACCTGGGCATCTCCGATTCCCCCGCCTGGATCTGCTCCCAGGCCAACACCCTGGCCGCCCTGCGGGGCTGGACGCCCTTCGTGGGCCTGCAGGTGGAATACAGCCTGCTCGAGCGCACGGTGGAGCGCGAGCTGCTGCCCATGGCCAAGGCCTTCGGGCTGTCCGTGACGCCCTGGGGCGCGGTGGGCGGCGGCGTGCTGACAGGCAAGTACCACTCCGCACCGAACCCCAAGGCCCCGCCCGACACCCTGCGCGGCAAGATGAACGCGGGCAGCCCGCGCACGAGCGAGCGCTCGCTGCGCATCGCGGCCGAGGTGCAGGCCATCGCCCAGGAGATCGGCCACACGCCGGCCCAGGTGGCGCTGAACTGGGTGCGCCAGCAGAGCCCGCGCGTCATCCCCATCGTAGGCGCGCGCACGGCCGCCCAGGCGCGCGACAACCTGGCCTGCCTGGACTTCGAGCTGGACACGGCGCAACTCCAACGCCTCGATGCGCTGAGCCGCATCGAGCTGGGCTTCCCGCACGACTTCCTGCGCCTCCCGCGCATCGTGGATCAGCGCTTCGGCGGCACCTGGCCGCGCATGGACCTGCGGCGCGACTGAGCGCCGCGCCAGAGAGAGGCGCTTGGGTTCGTTTAGAAAATTCGAGGCCCCCCGCTTCGCACGCCGTGAACTGCGGGCGAGGGGTTTGCACCCCTCGCACACCCGCTCTGGGAACGGCACCATCGCCTCACGTCCCCCCGTCGCAAACGGAGAGCGGGAGCCGGTGGAGGTTGTCCTGGCTTCGTTTGGAAATTTCCAAGTCTTCGCGCGGAAGCGCTCCCAGAGCGGATTAGCGGCTCACCTAGACTACCACATGCGGGCGCCAGATGCCTTCGTCATTACGGACGATTTCGTGTCATCGGGCCGGATAAGCGGCGCAAAGAGCGTCCCAATCTCGCGTCTCAAGGTTGGGAGTTTCCACACCGTGGAGGGGAGACGACTCCAAGTTAACGCATCCGTGGAGCGCTATCAAAAGGAGCTTGCTTACTTGGTTAGCATTCTCTAGTCACCAGTTTTCCAACGGCTTTGAGCAGCCTTCTTGGCGATTTCTTTTCGACGGCGGGCTGAGAGCTTCTCGGCCCTTGCCTTGCCGCCCTTAAGGCCTCCAAGGCGGCCAAGAGCCACGGCAGCCGGATTCTTAATAGTAGTAGCGGACTGCTTGGTTTCTGGCGTAGTTTCGCCTGTAAGCCGGTCAACGAGCAGTTTTGCTAGTTGATTCTGGTTCTTTGGACGACGTGGTGCTTTAGCGCTCATGCATCGAATATCGCACAGCGATTAAAGAGTTGCAAGCGGACGCCGTACCATCTTGGGAGAAGGCATGGGGACAGATGCGAATTTTCTTAAGCGGTTGGAGACACGCGCCATTGATGCAACAATGATCGTTACGGGATTTGATTGCGACAAAGATACGGGGACCGACCCTGGTGGGATAAACTGGTACCTAACCGACTGCGCCCTTGATCATCACAGAAAGCGCATAGCTGCTGTGACCTGTTGGCTCGATAACGGCAGGATAGTCGGATATACCGCGATTTCCATGAGCAATACTGACGTCAAAGACAAAAACTGGTGGCACAATCTTGGTTTGGCAGAAATCAGATTTGTGAGAGGTCAGAAAAAGGAAGCCCACAAATTTCCTGCAATGCTCATAGGAATGCTGGGTGTAGATAAATCATGTCGCAGCAAGGGCTTGGGCAAGGAAATGGTACGACATGCTCTCATCTGTGCAGAGGAATCTGCTTCAAAAATTGGATGCAGATTTGTGCATGTCCACGCGTTGCCCACTGATGAGGCGACCGGGCTCTATGCGAAAATGGGGTTTGATGAAGTCGAAGACACATCCACGCAACCCAAGACGTGGATGTATTTCGACTTAGCCGAACGGAAATAGGAAGGGTTAAACTAACTGGATTTGGCTTTCCGCACTTCTGCCTGGATTTCCGCCAAAACTTGCGCATGCCTTGGATTGCTGGTCTTGCCGCTCTCCAGCTTTGCCAAGAAATTGCGAGCCGCTTTTCCCAATAGCCGCATTGGCTCGTTGTCAATGGCGTATTGTCCGTCTTTCTTGATGACACGCATTGGTCAGCCTCTATTTGGACAATCCTGTCCGTTGAACCCGCCCACGCTCTATGGGGGATTACCGGACGGTCTCGCCTACCGGCTCAGAACGGTCGATGCAAGGAAAGGTCCCAACTGAGGCCATAGGCCCCTTCGCTCCAGCCCTAGGAGCGCGGAGAAATTATTCGCACAACCACCATACCAACAAACCTGCGATTGGTCAACTAGGAAAGCAGTGTATAAATCTTGGAAGAAGTCAAGAAATTTAAGGGAAGCCGTGATTCAAACTAGATCACTACCGATCCGGCCAATTCGGTAAATTGCGGTCACGCCGGCCAGCGCGGCCTCCCCCAACCCCCTCCGCGGATGGCCCCGGCAGGGGCCGCGTCCGAGGCACCGCCCTGCTCAGGGCTGCGC
The DNA here is from genome assembly GCA_041477795.1 of bacterium. Lineage (GTDB taxonomy): Bacteria > SAR324 > SAR324 > SAR324 > JACQKK01 > DATFMP01. Next base: position 1,047 of record JBGOUY010000113.1, on the reverse strand, counting down.
GCGGCCAGCGCGATTCAGGGCGTCTGTCAGCACGCGCAGCAGAGTGCCCAGCACGCTGCGCCGCTCCGGCGGCTGCGGCGGTTGCGGCGGCTGCGGCGGTTGCGGCGGCTGCGGCGGCCGTTCGGGCGGCGGGCCGAAGGCGGTTGCGTCCAGCGGCACGACGCGCGCCAGCTCAAGCGACTGCGCCAGCGCCGGCATGCGCATCACGTCGATCCGCTGCGACCGTCCCCAGCGCCCGCGCAGGACGAAGCCGCGCACGCGATGCAGGGTCGGCTCGAAGATGACGTCCAGGATCGGCCGGCCGAGGATGCGCTGGCCGGTCAGGTTGATCGAGCCGGCCAGGGAGGGCGCGCCCGGCTGGCGTGGCACCAGCGCCTGGATCGCCCCCCAGGGATCGAGGAAGCACGACCCCTCCAGCAGGTCGGCGGGCACCTCGCTCCAGCGCGGCGAGGCAGCGGAGAGGGAGGACCTGAAGCGCAGGCGCCCCCGCTCCACCGTCAGCGGCGTGCCCGGGTACCAGCTCAGGCTGCCGTCCACGTCCAGGCCCACCACTCCCAGCACCTTGTACCCGCGGTCGAAGACGGGGACGAGCGCCTCGTGCCGGCGCTCCTGCGGCCCCCACTGCACCCGGACGCGGCGCAGGGTGCGCTGTGCGATGCCGGTGCGATCGAGCATGGGAGCGGATCGGTCTAGGGGGCTGGCCGCTGTGCTGACGCGGCCACTATAGCGCGCCACCCGCGCCGGGCCAACGCCCGTAAGCGGAGGCTGAATACCCGACACTTTTGCTGTAGGCGGCTGGATGGCGGCTTCAGCGCCACGATGTGTTGGGCGCAAACCCCGTGCGGAATGGCGATCGCCCGGCGGGGCCTCTCTCCGGCTGCCTGACGGCAGCCACCTCTCTCCGAAAGGGAGAGAGGTTGAGGACCCGCCCCGCTGGCCGGGTTGCGACAGCCTTCTCCCCCGGGAGAAGGAGGAGCCGGCGTCAGCCGGCGGGGGATGAGGCCGCCCGCCCCGGACGCCACCATGAGCCTGCGGGTCGTTCCGTGC
>JBGOUY010000009.1:0-31406 GCA_041477795.1 bacterium | reverse complement strand
TCGGCACGCCCGAAGTAGCCGCCGCCGATCAGCACCGTGCCGTTGGCGAACTGCTTGAACGACAGCGCCCGGCTCGCTGTCCCGACCACCGGCTTGAGGAAGGGCGCTACCGGTTCGGTGATCATGAGCATGTAGGCGCGCACCTCCACGGGCACCGGCTCGCCCAGGCTCTCCGCGATGCGGCCGGCCCACGCTCCGGCAGCGTTGACGACGGCGGGCGCTTCGAAGACGCCGCGATCGGTGTGCACCCGCCAGCCGGTGCCAGCCCGCTCGATGGCCCCGGCTCTGGCGCCCTCGAAGAACCGCACCCCCAGGCGTTCCCCCGCCCGCTTGAAAGCGAGGGTGGTGCGGTAGGGCGACGCGGCGCCGTCGTCACGGCAGACGATGCCTCCCACGCAGTGATCGGCAACCGCCGGCAGCCATTCGCGCAACTCCGCCCGGCCGACCAACTCCTCGTGCTCGAAGCCCAGGGCGCGTACCTGGGCTACGCGCCGGCGCAGCAGATCGAGGTCCGCCTCGGTTTCCGCGACTTTCACCTGCCCGTGACGTTCGAAGCCGCAATCGTCGTCGACCAGCTCGGCGATGCGCTGCCACAGGCGCAGCGAGGCGACGGAGAGCGGGATTTCCGCCGGATGGCGCCCCAGCCGACGCACGCCGCCGGCATTGACCCCGGATGCATGACGCCCCACGTGATCCTTCTCCAGCACGGCCACGCGGGCGCCGGCGCGTGCCAGGTGCAGCGCCGCGGAGCAGCCGTGCAGGCCGCCACCGATGACGACGACATCCGTGCTGGGCATCGATCCCCTAAAGCTGGTGCAAAGAACGCCCTCCTGCCGCGGCTCCGAGACGCTCGCGCCTCAGGAACGCGGCCGTAAGCCCGACTTCCTGAGGAGGGTTCCGCAGCGGCCCGTCTCGCAGGATCGGGCTTTCCGCGCAAACACCATTCGTGAGACCGCTTCTAATGTCGCACCACGGCCTTCACACCGGCGTCGGTATGGGGCAGCCCGGCGAGCTCGGCCACCGTGATCGGCTTGACCGGGGAGCGCAGGCGGTAGTAGCCGACCTCCTGCGGGGAAACCCCGCGCGTCCGGGCGATCAGCTCGGTGACCGTCAGTCCGCACAGCCGCCCCTGGCAAGGACCCATGCCGCAGCGGACGAACGCCTTCATCTGGTTGGGGCCGGTGCAGCCCAGCGCCACGGCATCCACGATCTGCTGCGCCGTCACCTCCTCGCAGCGGCAGACGATCGTGGCACCCTGCGGGATGCGGAAGGCGCGCGCCGGCCGGTACAGCTCGTCCAGGAAGCGGCGCCCGCGCTCGTAACGGGCCAGTTCCGCGCGCGCCCGTGCCTCGCCGTCGGGCCGGGCGCCCGGCTTGAGGGCGCGCACGGCCACGGCCGCGGCGAGCACTCCGCGCGAGACGGCGGCCTGCACCCCGGCGATTCCGGCCCCGTCGCCCGCGATGGCGATCCCCTCCACGGAGGTGGCGCCGTCCCGCTCCAGCACGGGCGTCCAGCAGAGCTGGCGGTCGTCCCAGCGGTGCTCGATGCCGGCGGCCATCGCGAGATTCACGTTGGGCACCACGCCTTGGTGCAGGAGCAGCGTATCCACCGGCAGGCGCTGCTCGGCCCCGCCGCGCACCCGGTAGACGAGCGATTGCACCTTACCGTCCCCTTCGGCGCGCAGCTCGGATACCCCGCTGACGACCCGGATGCGCCTGTGCACCGCGAGCAGCAGGGCGAGGCCCTTGCGAACATAGGGCGAGACGAGGAACCCGGGCGCGTGCGGTGCGGCCCGCAGCAGGTTACCGCGCGGCGTGGTCTCCAGGATCGCGTCAATGCGCGCCCCCGCATTGAGATACTGCCAGGCCAGCAGCCACAGCAGCGGCCCGCCGCCGGCCAGCACCGTGCGTCCCTGCGCCGCCAGACCGGAGGACTTGAGGAGGATCTGCGCCGCGCCGGTGGTCATCACACCGGGCAGCGTCCAGCCGGGGATGGGGAAGGGGCGCTCGAGGGCTCCGGTGGCCACGATGACGCGCCGCGCGGTGGTCAGGCGCGACTGCCCGTCCACCGACACCCCAAGCTCGCGCTCGTGCGTGAGACTCCACACGCCGGCCCCTGGCACGTACTGCGCGCCGCTCGCCCGGAATGCCGCGAGCAGGGCGGCGCCCTTCCAGTAGTCCTCGCCCAGCACCTCGGGGCGCCGAAGCGGCGTGTCCTCAATGGAACGGTAGGTCTGACCGCCCGGCGAGGCCTGCTCGTCGAAGACGACGGTCGAGAGCCCGGCCCGTGCGCAGAGGTCCGCCGCGGCCAAGCCCGCCGCGCCGGCACCGACGATGGCGACGTCGTAGGCGTCGCGAATCCCGGCGGCGCTCATCGGCCCAGCACCCGCTTGCCGTGCTGCGTCTCGATCCGCATGCCGGCCTGCACGCGCACCAAGCAGCCCTGGCGGTTGCCCACGCTGCCGATGGTGACGAGGCACTCGAAGCAGACGCCCATCATGCAATACGGGCCGCGGGGCGCCTCCGACACCGGCGTGGTGCGGCAGGTCTCGTACCCCGCCGCCAGCATCGCCGCCGCTACCGTGTCGCCCTCGCGGGCCTGCACGGGCTTGCCGTCAATGGTGACGGCGACACTGGCCCCACTTGCATCATACACCCGCTGGAACATGGAACCTCCGGGAACTGAAGACCTGGAACTGCTCGGGGGGCAGGCGGCCCTCGGCGATGCAGGGCGCCAGCGCGAGCGCGTGGTTGGCGGCGAGCGTCACGCCGCTGTGACAGGTGGTCACGAACGCGCCGGGACAGCGCGCCGACTGCTCGTAGATGGGGAATCCGTCCTGCGTCATCACGCGGAGTGCACCCCAGGTGCGCACGACGTTGAGGCCGGCGAGCTGCGGGAACATCTGCACGGCGCGGTGGGCGAGCACGCTCAGCACGGCAATGCCCTCCGCCGCGTCCAGGCCGATCCCCTCCTCCCGCGAGTCGCCCAGCATGACGCCGCCCTCGTCGGTCTGCCGCACGGTGGAAACGGGGTAGTTGAGGAAGGGCGCCGTCCGCTCGGTGATGACGATCTGTCCGCGCTGGGGCCGCACGGGCACCTCCAGGCCCACCATGGGCCCGAGCCGGGCATTGCCGAGGCCCGCGGCGAGCACGACCTTGCCCGCGTACACCGCGCCGGCCGCAGTGGTGATCCGGAAGCCGCCGGCGTGGTGCTCGATGCCCTCGACGCGGCGCTCGGGCAGATACGTGGCCCCCAACTGCTGCATCCCGGCGTGCAGGGCCAGGAACAGGCGCAGGGAATTGCAGTGCCCATCGAGCGGACTGTAGCTGGCACCGAACACGGCGGGGCCAATCTGCGGAATCTGCCGCGCCACCTGCGCACCATCCATCATCTCGTACTCGATCCTGGGCATGCCGGGTTGTGCGGCCAGTTGCCCGAGCATGTCCTCGCGCAGCTTCCATTCGCGCTCGCTGAGCACCAGGTGGAAGCCGCCGGGGCGCTGGAAGCACACGTCGATGCCCGTCTGCGCCTGAAGCTGTTCGGCGAACGACGCCCAGGAGTCCGAGGAGCGCAGCGTCCAGGCGGCGTACTGGGGCATCCCCAGACCCTTGCTGTGCACCCACACCAGCGCGAAGTTGCCTCGTGAGGCGCGGAACGCCACGTCGCCCTCGTCCAGGACGGCGACGCGCTGGCCCAGCCGCGCCAGGCCCCAGGCGATGGCGGAGCCCACCACCCCGCCGCCGATGACGGCCACGTCGAACAGCCGCGCTGCCACCGGTCGGGCCATGGGCTAATCCTTGCCGCGGCCGACCAGCAGGCGTTCCAGGCCCCAGAGCCGGTCCAGCACGACCAGGAACGACCCGGTGATCGCGATCACGCAGGCCGAGACCGAGGTCACCAGCGGATCGATGTTGTCCTGGATGTACAGGAAGATCCGCACCGGCAGCGTGGTCGCGCCCGGCGCGGCAATGAACAACGTCATCGTCACCTCGTCGAAGCTCTGGATGAAGGCCAACACCCAGCCGCTGGCTACCCCGGGGAGGATCAGCGGCAGCGTGACGCGCCGGAATACGCCGAAGTCCGTGGCGCCCAGCGAGATCGCGGCGTGCTCGATGGAGCGGTCCATGCCCACCGCGGCGGACAGCACCAAGCGCAGCGCGAAGGGGAACACGATCACCACGTGCGCCAGAACCAGGCCGCTGAAGGTCCCGCTCAACCCGATCTGGGTGAAGAAGCGCAGGAAGGCGATTCCCAGCACCACGGGCGGGATCAACAATGGGGAGAGGAAGAATGCCGTGAATGCCTCTCGGCCCGGGAAACGATGACGGGCGATGGCCAACGCCGCCGGCACCGACAAGGTCAGGGAGATCGTGGAGGTCAGCGCGCCCAACCCCAGGCTGTACCAGAACGCATCCACGAACTCCGGGTAGCGCGCAATGGCGCGGAACCACCGCAGCGACCACACGTTGGTGGGAAAAGACAGGAAGCCTTCCGGCGTGAACGCGACCACGCACACGATGGCGATCGGCGCCAGCATGAAGGTCACGAACAACGTATGGAACGCCAGGGCCAGAGGGCCGTTGCGATTCACTGGAACACCTCCGCATTGCGCCGTTCAACGAGCCAGTTGCAGCCCAGGATGATGGCGACGAGCCCCACCAGCAGCAGGATCGCCACCGCCGCCCCGAGCGGCCAGTTGAGCGTGTTGAGGAACTCGTCGTAGGCCAGCGTGGCAGCGACCTTGAGCCGGCGGCCCCCGATGATGGCCGGCGTGGCGAAGGCGCTCGCCGCCAGCGCGAAGACGATGATGGCGCCGGAGAGCACCCCGGGGATGACCTGCGGCAGCACCACCCGCCGCAGCACCGTGAGGTGCGAGGCCCCCAGCGAGGTCGCCGCGTTCTCCACCTGGGGATCGAGGCGCTGGAGCGCCGCCCAGACCGAGAGCACCATGAACGGCACCAGCACGTGCGTCAGGGCGATCACCACGCCCGTCTCGGTGAACATGAAGGGGATGGGCGTGGCGATCAGTCCGGTCTTCAGGAGCACCTTGTTGATGACGCCGGTCTCGCCACCGAAGAGCAGCGCCCAGCCCAGCGTGCGGGCCACGACGGAGATGAGCAGGGGCCCCAGGATCACCAGCAGGAACGGGCTGCGCCAGGCCGGTGCCATGCGGTTGAGGATGTAGGCCTCGGGAGCGCCAATCGCCGCCGCCAGGAACGTGACCCAGCACGCGATGCGCAGCGTGCGCAGAAACATCTCGAGAAAATAACCGTCGGTGGCCAGTTCCTTCCAGTTCTTGAGAATGAACACGGGCTGGATGCCCTTGGACATGCTGAAGTCGTGGAACGAGAGCAGTACGGTCATGGTGAGCGGCACCAGCACGACGGCGACGAACAGCGCCAGCGCCGGCGCGCTGAGCAGATAGGGCACCGCGCTGCGCAAACGCGCGGCCGGACGGGTCATGACGTCACCGGCTGCAGGGTCATGTCCTCGGGCCGCCAGGCCAGTCGCACCGCGCTGCCCTCGGGCAGCGCCGGTTCGTGGGAATTCTGGCGGATCACCGTCACGGTACCGGCCTCGGTGCGCACCTGGTAGAGCCAGTGGGACCCCTGGAACGTGCAGGTGGCGATGGTGCCGCCGAGGCTGCCTGGCTCTGCTGCGGAGAACCGAATCTTCTCGGGACGCACCGAGGCGGTGAGGCGCTCGCCCGCCAGGGCTGGCACGGGCCAGCGGCCGTCGCCGATCGCGGCGAAGGTGCGCGCCCCTTCGCGCTGAAGCGTGCCGGCGAGCACGTTGGTGCGGCCCAGAAAGCCGGCTACGAAGGCGCTGGCGGGCCGCTCGTAGGCCTCGTGCGGGCGGGCGATCTGTTCCACGCGTCCGGCGTTCATCACCACGATGCGATCGGAGAGCGCCATGGCCTCGGCCTGGTCGTGCGTGACCAGGATCGTGGTCGCGCCGACCGTGCGCTGGATCTGCCGCAGCTCGAGCTGCATCTCCTCGCGCAGCTTGGCATCCAGGTTGGAGAGCGGCTCGTCCAGGAGGAGGATGCGCGGCCGGATCACCAGGGCGCGGGCCAGCGCCACGCGCTGCTGCTGGCCGCCGGACATGCGGCGCGGGAACCGATCGGCCAGCTCGGAGAGCCCCACCAGCTTCAGGGTCTCGCGCACCCGCCGCTCGCGCTCGGCCTGCGGCACGCGCTGCATCTCCAGCCCGAAGCTCACGTTCTCCGCCGCCGTGAGGTGCGGGAACAACGCATAGCTCTGGAAGACAATGCCCAGGCCGCGCCGGTTGGGCTTCATGGCGAGCAGGTCGCGCCCTTCCAGCGTGATGCTGCCGGACGTGGCCTCCACGAATCCGGCGATCATGAGCAACGTCGTCGTTTTGCCGCACCCGGACGGGCCGAGTAGCGTGACAAACTCCCCATCTTCCACGGAAAGCGACAGGTCGTCGACCGCGTTATGCCCGCCGAAGGACTTGCTCAGATGATCGAGGACCAAAAACGCCACGATCCTGCTCCTGTTGGGCGTGGAAGACCAGCCGATCAGGACGATGCACGATCGTCAGGCGTGCAGCGAGCGCCGCGGCCGCACCGGCAATGGACTGCGCCCGCGCCCGGAGCGCGGGTCCTTTCGCCGGCGCGGATTGTAGAGCCCGCGCGGCCCTCCGGAGCCGACAGCGCGCGACCGACTAGCGCTCGACCTCGCGATTCCAGCGCTTGGTCCACTCGTCGCGCTTCTCATTCATGACGTCCCAGTCCAGATTGACCAGCTTGGCGGCCCGCTCGCCCGTGGGCGACATGCGGAGGCGCGAGGCATCAACATTGGCCTTCTTGTTGACGGGGCCGTAGCCGTATTCATAGGCGAGCTTGACCTGAAGGTCCGGCTCGATCAGGGCTTTGATGAACTCGTGTGCCAGGGGGGAAGCATTGGGCTTGACGACGGGGCATGCGGCCGGAACGAGCGTCACCGCGCCTTCCTTTGGATAGGCGAAATCGACCGGGAAGCCGGTGGTGGCGAACGAGAACACCCGCCCCGATCCCCACACCGCGATCACGGCCTGACCGCTCTGGAAGAGCTCGGTCATCTTGCCGGGCGATGGCTCATAGACGAGCACATTGGGGTTCACCTCCTCCGTCATCACCTTGAAGCCCGGCTCGATGTTCCTCTCTCCGCCTCCGTTCAGGCGGGCGAACATCACCAGGGTATGGAGGCCGTAGGTATTGTTGATGGGTGGAATCACCAGGAGCTTCTTGTATTTGGGATCCTTCAGGTCGTTCCAGGACGTGGGCGCCGGCCAGCCCTTGTCCTGGAAATACTTGGTATTATACATGATCCCGGTGCCCACGAGACCGATCCCGACGGCCTTGTTGTCCTTGAAGCGCGCGCTCTCGTAGAGGTCCGCGACGGGCAATCCCTGGATCGGCCCGCAGAAGCCCAGAGCGATGGCCTGGTACATGGGGCCATCGTCCACGATAGCGACGTCGATCTGCTGGTTGGATTTCTGCGCCTGGAGCTTGGCGAGCGTATCGGTGGAATTGCCGGCGATGAACTCGACCTTGACGCCGTGCTTGGCCTCAAAGTCCGGCATAACCTCCTTGCGTATGGTCTGTTCGAAGGAGCCGCCGTAGCCCGCGACGTAGAAGGTCTTCTGCTGGGCCTGGACGGAAACGGCCCCGGCGAGCAGCAACGCCGCGACCAGTGCCTGCAGTCGAATCGTGGTGACCATGGAGACCTCGGCAATGACCTGTTAAGGATGCGAACTGACCAGAGGAGCCGGCACGGCGCCGCAGCAGACACGCCTCGAAGCCTATATAGTTGGGCGATCCTGCCAAGTCAAGCCGGCCGCGCCCTGGGCGCTCTTCACGGCTGGGCCCGTCGCGGAGTCCCCGCCGCGCCGGGAGCACCAGTGCCGTCGCTTACGCCTTGCGGTCGGAATAGTTCACGGCCGGGCTGTTCCGCACGCCCCGCGGCAATGCGGAAATCCCGCGTGCTGCGCGATTCTTGTGATCTGGGAACAGGTCCTGCGCATCCTGGACGACCCCGCCAAGTCGCCAGCCCTGGGCGCTGTCGCGGAATTGCTCGCGCGCATGAATCGCGATCATCCAGCGCGTCCCAAGCTTCCCCCAGGGCCTCCAGTCCGCCAGCATGCGCCATTCGCGGCACTATTCGCCGGGAACCTCCGCACTCCCGGAAACGCGCGCCGCAGGCGCGTTTGCAAGCCTCGCTCGCCCCCGGCTTATTTCCGGAAATGCGGCCGCTTATGCACAAAGAGCGGAGGCGGGCGAGCGATTCTTTCGCGAGTCCTCCACATTTCCTCGAATCAGCGCGAAGTAACCCGTATCCTCCTGAGTCCTCCCAACAAAAAAGGGCGTCACGGAATCCCGTAACGCCCTGCTCTGACATGGAGACGAGGAGGATCGAACAGGTCTGGTGACCCTCGCGATCTGCCTCGCAACCCATTCATATCACAGGACTTCCAGGCGCGACACCCAGCGGATTGTGGAGACGTCGGTTGATCTATGCACAGCAGGTATACACAGGAGCGGTGAGAAAAGAAACCGATTCATCTCCGCCTCAGAGCCAACCAAATGCTCCGACGATCAACGCCGTCAGCTGAGCACGCTCGCCATCGTGCCCACCCGGATCTTGAATGACTTGCCGCGCACCGGGCTCACGTGTGCGGATGGGTTCTACCGGGGTCTCCGCGGGCACTGGGTGAAGAAGCTTGACTTGCCGCGACCGACTGCAGTATGCCTTCATAAACTTTGCAAATACTTCATCCAGATCGTGGTTGGAGTGACCGAAATTCCATCAAATCCAATCCGGGAGACGAGGACCGCGATGCCAATCGTCACGATTGCGATGTACGAAGGACGGTCGCAAGACCAGAAGCGGGAACTGATCAAAGGGGTCACCGAAGTCGTATGCAGGGTCACCGGGAATACCCCGGATGCAGTTCACGTGCTGATTGACGATGTGAAGCGTGAAAACTGGGCCATCGGCGGGATTCTAGGTTCGGACCGCCAGAAGAAACCGGGCAGTTAGCAGCCAGGGTGGTCGCCGTCTCGGTGCGATGTATTCAACGGAACTCACAGGAGGACGGGATGTCGAAAGTTGCCAAAATCAGCCGCGGAGATATCCCTGGCGTGGAATCGGTGAAGGGCATGTCGACGCACTTCAACGTGTGCCAGCAGACCGTGTCGAGCGAAATGCTCCGGGCGGGTGTCTGCTTCCATCAGCCCAACATGGACGACTTCAATTGGACCGGCAAAGTGGAGGAGTCGTTCTTCGTCGCCGAGGGCAGCATAAAGCTCGCTTGGCGGAGCGACGCGGGCGAAGGGGGTGAGGAGATCGTCCGCAAGGGCGAGCAAATATTCCTGCCCAAGGGGATCCATTACACCCTCAAGGCGACCGGCGAGCCTGCCGTCAACGTGTTTGCCCTGGCGGGGCCCTCGGCAGACGTGACCGGTGCCGTGGGGGCGGAGCATGCAGCGAAAATCAAGACTGCAGCGGAAAAGAAAAAATTGGCAAGTGAGGGCACGGAGCGGTCTGCTGCCGGACGCACTTGCGCCCCAGGGACGGTGGAATGAACGGGCTGGGAAAGGTGATCCGCGGCTTACGGGAGAACAAGGGACTTCGTCTCAAGGACGTGGCGGAGCAAAGCGGCTTCTCAGAGAGCTACATCAGTCAGGTCGAGCGCGGCGTTGTGCTGCCCTCCGTGACAGCCTTGGAAAAGCTGGCAGGAGCCCTGAACGTGAACGTGTCCCACGTGTTCGAATTGGCCGAACAGGCCAACAACTCCCGACCGACCATCATCCGCAGGTCGGAGCGGGAGCCGATCCAGATGGGCCCGGACTCCCAGTTCAAGAGCTTCCTGCTCGCCCCGGACTTTCAGAGACAGATGGAACCGGTGCTCAGCCGGGCCAAGCCGGGAGCGATCAGCCATACCACGTCCCACGAGGGTGAAGAGTTCATGATTCTCCTCAGTGGGCGCATGCGGTTTTGTTTCGGGGACGAGGTCATCGAACTCGGCGCGGGAGATGCCGCCTACTTCGACTGCCGCGTGCCGCACCGCTGGGAAAACATTGGCGAAGACGAGATCGAGGCCCTGTGGGTGATTACTCCGCCGAGTTGGTAGGGGCGCATTGCGACGGGAGCTTCGCGCTCCGAAGCATCCATCGGCTTTGCTGTCCACGGGCGGCCGCCCGGCGGTGCGTCTGGCTGACGGTGCCGCACATTGGGAACCGCCCTGTGGCCGTGGCCGCCATCGGGAAGCCAATGTGCAGACGACCTTAAAGGAAGGCAAGCGATGAAGGCTGTTTTCTTTGACAAGCATGGCGGCGTTGAAAATCTCCGCTATGGAGACTTCCGCACCCCGACGGTGGGGCCCGGCGAGATCAGGGTCAACATCCGGGCCTGCGCGCTCAATTACCTCGACCTCAAAGTGCGTGAAGGGCTGCCGGGCAAGAAGATTCCGCTCCCCCACATTCCAGGTTCGGATGTAGCGGGAAGCGTGAGCCAGGTTGGGCCGGACGTAAGGCGCATCAAGGTCGGAGACCGGGTGATGATCTGTCCGGTCTTCACCTGCGGGCGCTGCATCGAGTGCCTGTCCGGGGAGGATCCGTTCTGCCCGGAATACGAGACCCTGGGCGTGGGGATCGATGGAGGGTATGCCGAACAGATCGTGGTGCCGGAAGCCAATGCCATCGTCATCGGCGATGGCACGTCCTTCGAGCAGGCCGCCGCGTTCCCCACAGTCTATCTCACCGCGTGGCACATGCTGATCACGCGGGGCGGCGTCCGCCCGGGAGAGCAGGTGCTCGTCCTTGCGACGGGCAGCGGCGTCGGCATGGCGGCCGCTCAGCTCGCCAAGGCGTACGGTGCCCGCGTGATTGGCACGGCCGGCACCGACGAGAAGCTGGCCAAGTCCCGCGAACTGGGCGTGGATGCGGGGATCAATCACACCACCCATGACATCGGCAAGGAAGCGCGCCGGCTGACCGATGGACGGGGGGTGGACCTCGTCATCGACCACGTTGGCGCGGCCACCTGGGAACAGTGCATTGAAGCGCTGGCGAATCGGGGCCGTTTGGTCACCTGCGGGGCGACGACTGGGGCAATGGGCCAGACGCCTATCCCCAAGATCGTGCGTCGGCAATTGACCATCATGGGCTCCAACATCGGCAGCCGCGCCGAGCTGTTGCGGGCGGTGGCGTTTTGCGAGGAGCGCAAGATTTCACCGGTGATCGACAGCGTGTTTCCACTCGCCGAGGCGGCCGAGGCCCAGCGGCGGATGGCCGACCGCAAATTCTCCGGCAAGCTGGTCATCCGCATCTGACGATGGGGCGATGGCCTACCAACCCGTTACAGCGCAGGAGTGTCGATCATGTTTGAATTCAAGGGCCGGCAGATCCGGGAAACCTTGAGCGAAATCGTGCGACCGGAGGAGACGGTCGTCGTCGTTCACGACATGCAGAAGGACAACACGGCGGAGGGCTGGGCCTACGATCGGGCGGGAAAGCGCATCGACGTCACCCATATCCTTGGCCCGCTCGCCGACTTCGTCAGCGAGGCGCGCCGACGGAAGGTGCGGGTGATGTACACGCAGTATACGAACCTGCCGGACTTCGCGACCTTCACCGAGCCCGCCATCCGCCGGTTCCGGGAGGTTCTCCAGGACCCGGACGAGCGCATGCGCAATATGGTGGGCTCCCTGGTGGATGGCACCCCGGGATGGGAGATCATCGACGAACTGAAGCCGCGGGAGGGGGAAATTTCGATCAGCAAGAACCGCACGGACACGTTTATCGGAACGCCGTTCGAATTCCTGCTCCGTCTCTACGGAATCAAGACCCTAATTCCCACAGGCATCGCCACCGAAGTGGGTATTCTCCCGACGTCCTGGCATGCGCTCAACCTCGGGTTTTCCGTGGTCATCCCCGAGGATGTGGTGGCCGCCATGCAAAAGGAATATCACGGCGAGGCGATGGCCTTCCTGAAGCGACTCGCCATGGTGACTCGTTCCCGGGAGATCGTGAAAGCCTGGGAATCCTACCGGCACTGAGGCCTCCAGCCTCGGTGCGCCGCCCCGGCCACAAGGCGGCATCTTGTGAGTGGGCGTGGAATCCGCTGGGGAACGGATGCCGCGTGTCTGTCATTACCAAATGGCCGCAAGAACGAGCATCCCCTTCAATGAATCCTCAGGAGGAAATCGGACATGGACAAGAAGAGCGTGAAGGCGCCCCCAGGGGCCCTTATGTCGAGTGTCGATCCGGAGTTCAGCCGACGAGCGTTCCTGATCGCCAGCAGCGCGGTCGCGGTGGGGGGCATCGGAACGATGCTGACCCCGCTTGGGAACCGGGCGCTGGCAGCCAAGAAATTCGAGGGCCGCAAAGTGGTCTTCGCCAGTTGGGGCGGCTCCTATCAGGATGCGGAGAAGGTGGCGTATTGCGATCCGTTCGCCGAGAAGACTGGCGCGACGGTGCTCCAGGACGGGCCGATGAACGCCGCCAAGTTCAGAACCATGGTCGAAGCGGGCGCCCCGGTGTGGGACGTGGTCGATGTCACCGATACGTTCCTTTACAGCGCTGCCAAGGACAATCTCCTCGAGGAGATCGACACCAGTGTCGTCAATGTGAAACGCGTGAGCCCGGAGTTCGTCCACAAGTACGGCATCGGTGACATCGTCTGGTCGTACAACCTTGGGTACAGCACGAAGATATTCAACGAGCAAAACCATCCGAGGAGCTGGGCCGACCTGTACGACGTGAAGAAATTCCCCGGCAGACGAACCCTGAACCAGGACGTTGTCCCCAATCTCGAGATCGCCCTGCTGGCAGACGGCGTGCCGATGGACAAGCTCTATCCGCTCGATGTGGAGCGCGCCTTCAAGAAAATGAGCACCCTCAAGGAACACGTCATCTTCTGGCAGACCAATTCGCAATCCCAACAACTGTTCATCGACGGCGAGGTTGCGTGCGGGACGATCCTGAACGGGCGTGCCTACGATGCGGTCAAGAAAGGCGGCATGCTGGCGATCGAATGGAATCAGAACATCCAGTCGATCGACTACCTGGTCGTTCCGAAGGGGGCCAAGAACAAGGAATTGGCGATGGGGTTGATCGACGAGATGACGGTCGCCGAGAACCAGGCAAAGGTCGCCAACCTGATCGCCTACTCGCCGACCAACAAGGATGCGTACGCCAGTGTCGACAAGCAGATCACACCCTGGCTGGCGACCAGCCCGCAGAACGCCGGCAAGGGCTTCCTGGTCAATAAGCTCTATTGGCAGGACCACCGAGAGAAGCTCAACGAGCGCTTCCAGGAGTGGAAGCTGGCCTGAGCCGTGGGTCGTCACGTGTGAGACAGCCAGCGAGTGACCATGACGTATCAAAGCCTTGCGCAGGGAGCCGGTCCGCGTCCATGGCCACGCCTGTGGTGGGATGGCTTTCTGCGCACTGCGCGGCAGTTGGACCGCCGCGCATGGCTAGTCGTCCCGCCGCTGGCGCTTCTGCTCGTCGTGTTCGTATACCCGGTCGGCTGGCTGCTGCTTCGAAGCGTGTCAGACCCCATCTGGGGCCTTCAGCATTACGAGAGAATGATCGAGCGGCCGGTCTATCTTCACGTCCTGTGGAACACGGTCGTCATCAGCTTCACGGTCACATCGGTCTGCCTCGCCTTCGGTTATCCGGTTGCCTACACGATGGCCCATGCCAGTCCACAGGTCCGGCGATTGCTGGTGTTTGTTGTCCTCATCCCCTTCTGGACCAGTCTGCTGGTGAGGACATTCGCATGGATGGTGTTGCTGCAAAAGACGGGGGTGATCAACGATGTGCTGATCGGGATCGGGCTCCTCGATCAACCGGCGGCGCTCATCTACAACCGGATCGGGGTTGTCGTCGGCATGGTGCAGGTTCAGTTGCCGATCATGATTTTGCCCCTCTATACGATCCTGATCCGGATCGATTCTCGATACACCCAGGCGGCAGCCACGCTGGGTGCAGGGCCCATCCGGAATTTCCTGCGGGTGTACCTGCCGCTCAGCATGCCGGGAGTGGCCACCGGCGCGATGCTCGTCTTCATCATCTCGCTTGGGTATTACATTACTCCGGCGCTGCTGGGTGGCGGTGGCGATGTGATGATTGCTCAGTTGATCCAAATGCAGATTGAGGAGTTCGGCAATTGGGGATTCGCCAGCGCGCTCTCCGTCGTCCTGCTGTTCGGCACTGCGGTGACCATCGGCCTGATATACCGTATCGCTTTCCCAAAGGAACTGCGGTTCATTGAACGGTAACGGAACGATGGGATCGCTGAACGGGTGGACCTGGGTACGCGCTGCGATCTGTGTCCTGCTCACGATATTCATGGTGGCGCCGCTCGCCATCATCGTCGTGATCTCCTTCAGTTCTGCGCCCTTCCTGAGGTTCCCGCCGCCGGGATTTTCCCTGCAGTGGTATAGGAGCTTCTTCGGCAACCCCGTCTGGCTCAAGACCTTGTCGATCAGCGTCCAGGTAATGATCCCGGCAGCCCTGGGCGCTACCACGCTGGGAACCATGTCTGCGGTAGGTATTGCACGCGGGCGGCTTCCCGGCGCCTCGCTCATCGCCGGGCTGCTGATGGCGCCGTTCGTGGTCCCCGTCATCATCACCGCCGCGGCCATTTTCGGCATGTTCCGGGCCTGGAACCTGTACGGCACCCTCCTCGGCCTTATGATCGCCCATACCGTTCTGACCCTCCCCTTCGTTATGGCCACGACCCTGGCAGCCATGCGGATGGTAAAACCTGAGCTTGAAGACGCTGCCCTTACTCTGGGCGCCACGCATTGGAGTGCCTTTTGGCGGGTGACCTTCCCCCTGATCCTGCCGGCCGTGCTGACGGGTCTCTTGTTCTCGTTGGTGATCTCTTTCGATGAATTGATCGTATCGCTGTTCATCAGTTCGCCCAGCGTACGGCCGATAACCGTTCAGATGTGGTCCGACATCAGGGGTTCGGTCGATCCGACGATAGCAGCCATCGCCACGGTCTTATTCTCGTTTTCGCTCTTCGTCATGCTGATCGACCATCTGTACCGGCGATCAAGCGCCAAGCGCGCACTCACGAGCGAATCGTCATAGCCCGGGAATCAGTTTGATGAGCGATTTCATACTCGAACTGCGCGGGCTGCGGAAAGTCTACGGTCACGTCGTTGCCGTGGACGAAATCTGGCTAAGTCTTGCCAAAGGCGAGTTTCTTACCTTGCTGGGACCGTCCGGCTCCGGGAAGACAACGACGTTGCTGATGGTGGCCGGGCTGGCGAGCCCTACGGAGGGGGAGATGATGTTGGACGGCAAGCCTCTCAATCCGCTTCCTCCATACAAGCGCAGCATCGGAATGGTGTTTCAAAATTACTCGCTGTTCCCGCACATGAAAGTCGCGAAGAACGTCGCGTTTCCGCTCGAAATGCGCGGTGAATCCAAGCGGGAGATCAAACGCAAGGTGGCCGACGTCCTTCGGCTGGTGGGGCTGCCGGATTACGGGGATCGATATCCCGGTCAGCTTTCCGGCGGCCAGCAGCAGCGCATCGCCCTGGCGCGCGCCATGGTGTTCGAGCCCCGTCTTCTGCTGATGGATGAGCCACTCGGGGCCCTCGACAAGAAACTGCGCGAGCAAATGCAGATCGAGATCATGCGATTGCACAAGAAAACCGGCATGTCGGTGATCTACGTGACGCATGACCAGGAGGAAGCCCTGGTGATGAGCGACCGGGTGGCGGTATTCAACCATGGGCGCATCGTCCAATCGGGGCCGCCGGAAGATCTTTACGAAAACCCGAATTCGCAATTCGTGGCCGGATTTCTGGGGGAGTCGAACTTCCTGCCGGGAACGGTGACCGGCGTCGAGGATCAGTTCTGTCGTTTGGACGGGGCCGTCTCGCCGCTGCGTGCGCGCCGCGATGCAACGCTGAAACAAGGTGACCCGGCCGTGGTTGTCGTGCGGCCTGAGCACGTTCAGTTGATCGAGCCGCAGGAGTCCCAACGGGACGCGGAGAACTGCCTCCGCGGGATCGTCAGCGAGGTGATCTACCTCGGGCGCTCCCGCAAGTACGTCATCCGGCTCGAGGGGGCCGAAGAAATCCGGTCGCTTCAGCAACTCCAGGCCGATGGTGTGCGAACCTTTTCCGTTGGCGATGCCGTCGCGATGAAGTGGAACGCCCAGCGGGCCCTGGCGCTTCCCGGACGAGACGCGCAAGACGGTCCGTGATTTAACCTGTGGACCGTTCCAAGCTTCCTGGCACGCTGCAGATCCCCCACTCCAGGCACAGCGGAGCATCCCCATGACCGGAACCGCCAAAGCTACTGTTTTCTTCGAGAACGACAGAGTGATTGTCACCGAATGGCGAATGGCGCCAGGCACCAGGTTGGCATCGGCATGGCCATGATTATGTGGTGGTGCCGCTCATGGACGGCAAGGTGAAGCTCGAAACCAAGGAGGGCCCCGGCTCTGCAGACAATAAGAAAGGCGTGCCCTATTTCCGCAATAAAGGTGTCGAGCATGATGTGATCAATACCGATGCGGGGGAATATGCTTTCATAGAGATCGAGCTGAAGTAGGGCCGGTCTCAATAATTCCTGAAGAGCATGATCAGGCAAGTCTGCAGGATCTATCCGCGCTCGATCTCCAGGCCGTACTCCCAGCGATTAACGCTTCGCCGAAACTGGCGAAGCGAAACAATCAACCGCTGAACCTCCCAGCGTCGCATTCACCCCCAGTCAATGATCACATCACCCTGTCGCTCCTGAAATGCGTCCAGCCGGTCCATTTGGTAATCGAAGTGCTGCTTCAGGAACATCTGTGGGTCGGGAAATCCAGCGAGCAGCTTCAGTTACCGCGCAGGGTAGCTACGCGGGACGCGCCATACACCAATGAAGACTGCCCGTGAGCCTTGCTGACCAAGAAACGACACGACCTGATCGCAGTCCTTCCGAATGTCGTTGGCCTAGCCGATTTGGCACGCCTCGATGAATCCTTGCCTATACAAAGCTGGAATGTCGGATCGCTGATCCTGGTGCCGAAACAACTCCGTGCGTTGCTTTCGTGACGAAGAGGTCGGAGGTACAAATCCTCTCACCCTGATTGTTATTTCAGATACTTACGAATATCTGAATCGAAGGGCCCGAAACTGTAAGTGCTCATTAAGTGCAGCACGACTCGTTATCCAGCACTCCCCCCAGCGCTTCCATGCGATGCATCGCACCTATCTCACGTGCGCTGAGGGGTTGGGTTGGCCCGCGTATGCCCTGCAGGGCCTCGTCAACCGCAAGCAACCGAACAGCGACGTGACGGGCGGCTACCTCAAGCTAGCCCCGGCGCCGCGCCGGGTGCCCGCCCAACAGGTGCAGGACAGGCTGCTGATGGTGGCGAAGGTGAGGCGGAAGGCGAAACAGACCCAGCAAAAGTCCGAAGCTTTGGCCGCGAAAGCCACGTGATGCTCACAGTCGCGTTGATGGGGGCGACTCCTGAGTCACCTGCGGGGCACGGATCGGGAGAGAGACGCGCATCCGCAAGTTGGCGCACGCCATGCCGGTGGTGACGGGTCAAGCGACTCGCGATCGCAACTCCAGGTGTGCACCTTTGCGGTGGATGCGCATGAGGCGCCCGGCCCGTTTGGCGTCGTGCGGGCGCAATGCGGCCAGGATCTCTCTGCTCGCGAGCGCATTGCCCGTGGCACAAGGCAGTCGAGCGGCAGCGCCCGTCCAGGTGGCCCAGAAGCCAGCTCCCCGGAGGTTACAAACAGCGCTTGGCCAAAGCCGCCGCCGTGGCAGCACGTGGTACGGGCGCGAGTGTGGCGCGATCACACGGCGAGGCGTGCCTTCAAGTGTTCTTCCTGCCGGCGCGCCTCCTCGATGGAGCCTCTGAAGACGATGCGGCCGCGCTCCATCAGTTGAATCTGGTCGGCCACCTTGAAGGCGAAGCGCATGTCCTGAGCCGCCAGGAGAATCGTCAGGCCCGCCTCCTGCTTGAGCCGCAGGATCAATTCCTCGAGGTCCCTGACGATCAGCGGCGAGAGCCCCTCGGTGGGCTCGTCCAGTAGCAGCAGGGCCGGGTTGCCCATCAGCGTGCGGGCAATCGTAAGCATCTGCTGTTCGCCGCCGCTCAACAGGCCGCCAGTGCGATGCCTGACGGCACGCAGGGCGGGGAACGCCTCATAGGCCCGGTCGATCGTCCACCGCTTGTCGCCGTTGCGCCTCCGGAGCCTGCCTATCTCGAGGTTGTCCTGCACGCTCAGGTTGGGGAAGATGCGTCGGTCCTCGGGCACATAGCCGATTCCCTGCCTCGCAACGTGATGGGGTGGCCGACCGGTGATGTCTTGCCCTTGGAACACGATATTGCCGCTGCGGGGCGGCGTGAGACCCATCACCGAGCGCAAACAGGTCGTCTTGCCCATGCCGTTGCGGCCGAGCAGGCAGGCGATCGTTCCAGGCTGGACCTCCAACGATATGTCGTACAGGACGTGCGCCGCTCCGTAGTAGGTCTGCAGGTGGTTACAGGTCAGCATCGCCGTTCTCCCCCAGGTAGACCTCCCGGACGCGCCGATGCCGCCGGATTTCCTCCGGTGTACCCTCGGCGATCTTCTCGCCCTGGTGCATCACGGTGACCTTTCTCGCCACGGCGAACACCATATCGATGTCGTGCTCGGTGAAGAGGATCGCCACGCCCCGACTCTCGTTGATCTCCTTGATGACGCTTACGACCCTGGCGCGCTCGCCGCTGCTCATCCCAGCGGTTGGTTCATCCAGCAGCAGCAGCTCGGGATCGCCGGCCAGGGCCATGCCGAACTCCAGACGCTTTCGGTCACCGGCGGCCAGCTCGCTGGCGAGGCGACTGGCCTGGTCCGACATCCGCACCTGATCGAGTAGTCCGCACACCTCCTCGACCAGCACCCCGCTCGCCGGCATCAGCAGGTTCCAGCACCTGCCGCGGCGGGCCATCAATGCGAGCTGCACGTTCTGGAAGACGGTGAAGCCCCCGAAGACGCTGGTGACCTGGAAGGAGCGGGCAATGCCCTTCCTGCAGATGCGATGCGGCGGCAGGCCGGTGATGCTTTCCTCTTTGTAGCGTACGCTGCCGCTATCCGGCGGGAACTGACCGGCCACCACGTTCAGCAGCGTGCTCTTGCCGGCGCCGTTGGGGCCGATCAGGGCGTGGACGTCGCCGGGCCCCACGCTGAGGCTCATGTGGTTGACCGCGCGGAACCCGGAGAAGCTCTTGGTCACGTCATTGATTGCCAGCATTGCTCCCCACTTGCGCCACGGACCGATCAGGCTCCATCGTGGCCGCTTCGGGATCCGGTTCCCCCGCTTCCGCGGGGTACCCGGCAGGCCCCCGTCGCCGCTGACCCAGCAACCTCTCGGTGGCGCCCACGATGCCGCCGGGAAAAAACAGCACCACGATCAGAACGAGCGCGCCAAACGCGAACAAGGGATAGTCGAACACGGTGGTCACGGCGAAGTTTAGGAAAACGAAAACTGCCGCGCCCACGATCGGCCCGGTAAAGCTGTGGATGCCGCCGGTGAGCGCCATCAGCACTGGATCGGCGGATTGCGTCCAGAACAGCATCGATGGAAACGCCATCTGCTGCAGCGGCGCCATCAGGCCTCCTGCCACGCCAGAAAAGACGCCGGCAAAGACGAACGCCGCGAGCTGGTACAAGCGCACATTGATGCCCACGAACGCCGCGCGCTCCGGGTTTTCCCGGATCGCCGCCAACGCCGAACCGAACGGCGAGCTGACGATCAGCCTGAGCAGGGCGGTGCAGACTATCACGATGACCAGCGAAAAGTAGTAGTAGCGGCGGGCCGCAAGCAGGTAGTCCGGGGGCATGACGGGTAGGCCGTTGTCACCGCCGGTGAAGCTGTACCACTCGAACACCACCGTGAAAATTAGCTGGGCGAAGGCCAGGGTCAGCATCGCGAAGTACATACCGGTCAGCCGCACGCAAAATAACCCGATCGCCAGGGCAGCCACCCCTGCCACCAGCGGCGCCAGGAGAATGGCGGGAAACACGGCGATGGACAGCCTGCTCCACAGCAGCGCGACCGTGTAGGCTCCCAGACCGAAATAGGCCGCGTGGCCGAAGGACAGCATGCCCGTCTGCCCGAGCAGCAGATTGAAGCTCACGGCGTACAGGGCCATGATCACGAAATTGGTGGTCAGGTAGACGTAGCTTTCCCCCATGAACAGCGGCACCACTGTCAGCACGACCAGGAATGCCAACCAGCCCAGCAAACTCCAACGCTGGCGGAGGAGTCCGCTCAACACCGCCGGCCTGACCTTCCCCGGATCATTGGTGCTCGCCTGCGCCATCGGTAACGGTTTCCGGTTGGTCGGTTACGCCTTGACGCCCATCAGCCCTCGCGGCCGAAGGATCAGCACCGCACACAGCACCACGAAAATGAAAGCGATGGCCATCTTGGGCGCCACCATGATTCCCACGGACTGCATGACCCCGATGATGATCGCGCCCAGCAGCGCGCCGATCACGTTGCCCACGCCGCCGATGATGACCACGGCGAATGACTCTATTATGATTGAGTTGTCCATTCCCAATGACACCGACCCCACCGGTGCGGCCAGCACACCGCCGAGGCCGGCCAGCCAGACACCGAACGCAAACACGGCAGTGTAGAGCGCCGGCACGTTAATGCCGAGCGCGCTGACCATCTCCCCGTCGCTGACTGCGGCGTCGAGCACCTTGCCCAGCCGCGTGCGCGTGAGCATCCACAATAACCCCCCGGCGATCACGAATCCCACTATGATCAACATGCCGTAGTAGCTCGGAAACGGCTGACCGAACACCGTGAAGCTCCCCTCCAAAAAGCTGGGCCGCGCCACGGTGTAGTAGTCCCCACCCCACACCATCTTCACCCCGTCCGCGATGAGGAGCGTCAGGGCGAACGTGAGAATGAGCTGGTACTGATGCGGCCGGTGGGAAATACGCCGCATCATCGTGACCTCAATCACGACACCGAGCAGAGCAACGGCGACCGGGGCGATGAGAAGGGCCAGATAGAAACTCAGATCGTTGCTGCCCACCAGCATCGCGATCGAGTGGGTCAGGTAGGCGGCGAGCATGTAAAGGGAGCCGTGGGCGAAGTTGATCACCCTGAGCACTCCGAAGATCAGCGTCAGCCCAGAGGCCACGATGAACAGCACCATGCCCCGGCTCAGGCCGCTCATCACCTGTACGAGAATGTCGGTCAGCATAGTCGTGTGTCTCGTGCCGGACGCGCCGGCCCCCCGCAACGGGCGCCGCGGGGAAACCGCCGGCTGCGAGCGGTCACGCTCCGCCTGGGCAGATCACTGGCTGGCGCGCGCCGTGCGGATCTCCTCCATGGTGGGCCAGACCTGTTCGGCCGACACAGCGCGGACACCAGTGAGCACCTTGAATGGGTATTGCCGGCTATCGGTTGTGCGGCCAATGAATGAGGGCACGTTCCCCTGGTGATCCTCATTGCGGAAGGTGATCGTGCCGGTCAGTCCCTCGTAGGTCAAGCTCTCGATGGCCTTGACGACCGCATCGGAATCCGTGGAGCCGGCCTTCTCCATCCCCTGCGCCAGTACCTGCATCCCCTCGTAGCCCATCACGGCCCAGTCCGCGGGGTAGTCGTCGTACCGGGCCCGGTAGCTCTTGACGAACTTATCCATGCGCGGATTGTTGATGGCGAAGAACGGCGCCCGCATCTGTCCTATGATGCCGTTGGGCATTTCGCCGCCGAGTGCCTTGAGGTCGTCCATGAACAGCAGCGTGGCGAGCTGAGTGCGCTCGAACAGGTTATAGGGCTTGGCCTGCTTGATGAACCCGATCAGGTCCGCCCCCCACAGGTACGAGAAGATCATGTCCGGCTTCGCTGCCAGCAGGCGTGTGATGTACGGGGTGAAATCGGGCTCGCCTAGCTTGGGCCAGTTCTCGTCGACGAACTTCGCGTCCGGATTGACCTGGGCCAGACGTTCCTTGAAGTACTTCAGCCCCTGGTGCGACGCCTCGTAATCTCCGCCGA
The DNA here is from genome assembly GCA_041477795.1 of bacterium. GTDB lineage: Bacteria > SAR324 > SAR324 > SAR324 > JACQKK01 > DATFMP01. The sequence goes on along the minus strand of JBGOUY010000009.1, from coordinate 9,370 downwards.
TGAATGCGTACGTGCGGTACTTCGGTCCCAGCACTTCGGCCATGGCGCGGGTTTCCATCAGTCCGCTGGGCACCAGGGTGAACATGTACGGATGAAACAGCTCCATCGGCAAGCGGGGCGTATTGGGGATCGTCATGATGACGACCCGCTTGTACTGCTTGGCCACCGCAGAGACCGCCAGGCCGACGGCGCTGGAGTCGGGCCCCACCAGGATGTCGACGTTCTCCCGCGTAATAAGGTCCCGAGTGTGGCTCGTGCCCAGTGCCGGCTTGAGCTGGGAGTCGCGCACCAGCAGCTCGAGCTGCCGGCCCAGCACGCCGCCGTTCGCGTTGTACTCATCGATGGCCATGCGAACCCCGTTGACCTGCGATCGGGCGTAGGCCGCGGCGATGCCAGTCAGATCGGTGGTCAGCCCCACCTTGATCGGCTCTGCCGCCTGCGCCACGGATGCCAAAACGATCACGGCGCCGGCGACCACCATGCAAAGTGCAGCGATCAGTGAGATCGTACCTGCAGAACCTTTCGCCTTCATGCCTATCCTCTCCGTTAGTCGTTGCGAGTGATGACCGGCAGGGGATGCCGGTGAGCGTGCACCTGTCGGCGCCTGTCCCGGGCAGGTGCGCATCGAACCGGGACGGGCTTGCGGCCGGGAGTGCGCGTCCTTTGGCTCGGGCGTCAGACAAGTGATCTCGCGCACCGTCCCGAGGAGGCTGACAACCTGCAGCCGTGTCGTGGCGGCGCCCAGGGAGGTCCGTTCAAGGACCCGAGCCCGTGCCGTCTCACCATGCGGCGGCATCCACGCTCCACCTCCAGCGCATACCGCTGTGACGCGCATCGGCCCCTGCGCCACGCGCTGACAGATCGTGCTATCCGCTTGACGCGCCCGCGGGGCAAGATTCGATCGAATGTTCATTCAATTAATGCGAAATGTCAACCTCTGACGCTGCCGTTCCTTTCCGACCGGCAAATCCAATGCCAGAAAGGACTGGCTCGGCCGAAACTGCGTAGCCGGGACATCGATGCGCTTGCGAATGAATAATCGTTCATATAGGATTACGTTCCATCAGCCCGGGCCAGACTCTGCCGGCGCCGGCAATCTGGAGTCGGCCCTGGGCACGGACATGCGCGAGGATACCGAGGCGCTCCGTCCAGGGGCCCGCGAGCACACGCAGGAAAGACAGTGCGCGGAGGACTGCATATGACCGCGGACGAACTTCGGCCGGAAGCGGATGTGGTGATTGTCGGGGGTGGCGGCTCCGGGCTGGCCGCGGCCTGCGAGGCGGCCAGCCACGGCCGACGGGTCATCCTGCTGGAAAAGAACCCGCAGCTCGGAGGCAGTACTGCCTGGTCTGTGGGCTCCCTCACCGCCTCGAGGACACCGGATCAGCGCCGTGTCGGCATCACGGACTCGCCTCTGGAGCACTTCGAGGACATGGGCACGCTGGCCGGAGCGCTCGCGGAGCGGGACAATCTGGAACTGCGACGCGTGTTGACCGAGAATATTACGGAGACGGTCGCTTGGCTGCGCTCGCAGGGGGTGGAGTTCATCGGGCCGTTTCCGGAGCCGCCCCACCGCAAACCGCGCATGCACATCGTCGTCCCCACCGCCGGCGCTTACATCTACAACCTCGGACGCAGGGCGCGCGCCCTCGGGGTGTCGGTGCGCACAGGCCAGCGGGCCCGACGGCTGATCCGGGAGAACGGCCGGGTGGTTGGCGTGGAATGCGAGTCGGCCGAAGGCGGCGTGCGCCAATTCCGCGCCCGGCGCGCCGTCGTGCTCGCCGGCGGCGACTACAGCGGCAGCGCGGCGCTGAAGAGCCGGCTTGCCTCGGCGAGCGTGGCTGCCATCCCGCCGGTTAACGCCACTGCCACCGGGGACTGCCAAGTGATGGTGGAGGAGATCGGCGGCCGGATCCTCAACGGCGACCTGGTGCTGGGGCCGGTGCTGCGGTTCGTCCCGCCCCTGCGGCGGCGGCTCTTGCAAGCCATTCCTCCGCTGCCGGTGCTGACCCGATTCATGCGCTGGTCGTTCCACCACCTGCCCGCCTTCGTGATCCGTCCCATCGTGATGAGCTTCATGACCACGGTTCTCGGGCCGTCGCCGGAGATGTTCGAACGGGGTGCGTTGCTGCTCAACCGGAACGGGGAGCCGTTCCTGGTGCCCGGGGCGAACTTCGGCCATGCCATCGCGCAGCAACCCGAAGGCATGGCCCACATGGTGCTCGACCAGCGGCTGGCCGAGCTGTTCGAGGCCTGGCCCCACTTTGTCTGCACGGCGCCGGGCGTGGCCTACGCGTACTTCAGCGACTTCCGCCGCAATCGCCCCGACCTCTATTGCCGCGCGCGATCAGCCGAGGAACTGGCCGCGAAGCTGGGGATGCCGGCCGATCGCGTGTGCCGCGCCATTGCCCAGCACATCGTACCCACAGACTCCGCAACGCGGCGGCTGGAGCCCCCACTGTACGGGCTGGGGCCGATCCGCAGCTACGTCGTGCTGACTGATGGCGGCGTCAAGGTGTCCCGCGACCTGGAGGTGCTCACCGGGGACGGCGAGGTCATCGAGGGGCTCTATGCGGCCGGCTCCACCGGCCAAGGCGGCCTGCTCCTGGAAGGTCACGGCCACCACATCGGCTGGGCGTTCACGTCCGGCCGCATAGCGGGCCGCAATGCCGCCATGTGTCCATCGCGATGAGCCAATCCTGCGCGGTAAGGCGATGAACAGGCTCCAGGACAAGGTCGCGTTGGTGACTGGAGGGGCTTCCGGCATCGGTGCCGCGGCCGTCAGGCTGTTCGTGGCAGAAGGCTGCCGCGTGGTCATCGCGGACGTCGCCGATGCGGCCGGTCGCGCGCTGGCCGCAGCGTTGGGCGAGCGCTGCGCGTTCGTCCATGCGGACCACCGTCACCTGACGGCAAACGAGGCGGCCGTGCGACATGCTGTGGAGCGCTGGGGCGGGCTGGACGTCCTGTTCAACAACGCGGGGACGGCGGGTCAAGGCACGATCGACGAGCTGGACGAACACCAGATCGAGCGCGTGCTGGGCATCAACCTGGCCGGCCCCCTGTTGATGACGCACGCGGCCATGCCCGCCCTGCGGGAACGGGCCCGCACCGGTTCCCCAGTGATCCTGTTCACGGGCTCGGTGCAGTCGCTGATGGTGCGCCCCGGCTTTTCGGTGTACGGCGCTTCCAAGCACGGCATTGCCGGCGTGGTGGGCAGCCTGGCCCTGGAGTTGGCGCCGCAGAACATCCGCGTCAACGCGGTGTGTCCCGGGCCAGTGGACACGCCGCTGTTCCGCGACAGCCACAAGACCGGCGACGCCCCGGCGGCCGACAGGATCTCGGGCGTGATACGGGGGGTGCCCCTGGGGCGCCTGATCAAGCCGGAAGAGGTGGCCAACGCCGCCATGTTCCTCGTTTCCGACGAGGCGCGGGCAGTGACCGGGGTGCTGCTTCCGGTGGACGGGGGCATGACGGCGCGCTGACCCCGGGCTCGCCGCCGGCCGCTCCCTGTGTCAGGCGCACGTGGACATCGGATGCGGCGGCACCGCTACACCTCGGGGAGCGGGCGCCATCGCGGCAGCGAAATCTCATCCGTCACGTCTTCGAAGATCACTTCCACTCTTGCCCCCGGCTGCACGGCATGCGGATCAATATCCCGCAGGATGCCCGGCACCAACAGCCCCGCCTGTTCCTCCAGCTCCACTACGGCGGAGACAAAGGGCACTTGGTTCGCCCAGATCGGGTCGATGGCCCGGTTCATGACAATCCAGCTGTAAACCCGTCCCCGGCCGCTCATCAGGATCCACTCACTGCGTTCATCAGCGCAGAACGGGCAGGCCGCCGTGGGGTAGAATCGAAACGCCGAGCACGCCACGCACCGTTGCACGAGCAGCTTGTGCCGCTTGCACCCGGCCCAGAACGGCTCAGTCAATCGCGTGGGCCGCGGAATCGGTTGAGTCGCAACCACGATCGCCTCTCTCTGAACAGGAGCTCGTCAGTTGTGCAGGATGATCGCGCTTCCAGTGGAGGTGGCGCCGCCGCCGGTCGCGAGCGCCAGCTCCGCGCCCTGGACCTGGCGGGCGCCGGCATCGCCCCGGAGCTGGCTCACCGCCTCCACCACGTTGTTGAGGCCGTGGATGTACGCCTCGGAAAGGAGGCCGCCCGCCGTATTGAGCGGCAGACTACCGTTCAACTCGCCGTGACCCTCGGCCACGTAAGGGCCGCCCTCGCCCTTGGGGCAGAATCCGAAGTCCTCCAGTTGCGCGATGACGCTGTAGGTGAAGCAGTCGTAAATCTGCGCCACGTCGATATCCACTGGCTTCACGCCGGCCATGCCGAACAAGTCGTCCGCGATGTAGCGGGCATAGCACTCGGTGTGATCGGGCCAGTAATTGCCCCACATCAGCCCGCGATTGGCCGGACCGCTGCCGGTGACCCCGGCCATCAGGTAGACCGGCCGGTGTGGGCGGTCCTTGGCCCGCTCGCGAGTCGTGACAACCAGGGCACACGCCCCATCGCTTTGCAGGGAGCAGTCGTACAATCGGAACGGCTCGGCGATCCACGGGGCACGCCAGTAGTCTTCCAGCGTCATCGGCTCGCGCTTCATGGCCCGCTCGTTCAGCACGGCATGCCGGCGGCACAGCATGGCCACCGCCGCCAGATGTTCCTGCGTGGTGCCGTACTTGATCATGTGGCGGCGGCACAGGAGAGCGAAATGGTGGGCCGGAATGCTGATCCCATTGGTGTCGAGAAACTGCGCTTCGGCGTCCGAGTGAATGCTCGTCGTTTCCAGCAGCCGGGAGAACGACTCGCTGGCATAGCGCACGCCGGATGAACCGTTCAGCGCCCGATAGACCAGCACCGTGTCCGCCATGCCGGTAGCCACGGCCATGGCCGCATGGGTGACGACACCGCAACAGATGTTGCCCCCCGCGTTGTAGTCGGCATAGTGCCGCAGTCGCTTGAGCCCCAAGTCCGTGGCGACGACGCTCGTTCCCACCGTGTCGGCCAGCCCGTAGGTGATCACGCCGTCCACGTCGGTCGGCACCAGACCGGCATCGGAGATCGCGTTTCTGGCGGCCTCGACGGCGAGCTCCTCGACGGACTTGCCTGAGGCCCTGGAGTAGTTGGTCCAACCGATGCCGACGACCGCAGCGCGATCTTTCAGTGTGCGCATATGGACCTTCGTCGCAGAATGGTGGTGGGGGCAGCCCCGCTCCGCTAATCGCGGCTCCTGCCTTGCCCGGCTTCGGCGGCGAGCCGGTCCCAGGTGCTCCCTTCGACGCCCGCGGCGCGCAGATCCTGTTTCTTCACCTTCTGTGTCTGCGTCTTGGGGAGCGCGTCCAGGAATGCGACGTACCGCGGCACCGCAAATCTGGGCATGCGTTCCCGGCAAAAGGCAATGAGCGCCTCAGGCGTGAGCTCGGCGCCGGGCTTGAGTACCACGCAGGCTTTCACGTCGTGCTCGCCGTCAGCGAACTGCGAGGGAACGCCCACCACGGCCGCCTCGGCGATGGCTTCGTGACTGTTGAGCACTATCTCGGCCTCGTACGAGGAGACGTTCTCGCCCCGATGGCGAATGCGGTCCTTGAGCCGATCGACGAAATAGAAGTAGCCGTCCTCGTCGCAGTACAAGGCGTCGCCGGTGTGAAACCAGAAGTTGCGTGACGCGCTCACCGTTTCTTCGGGCATTCCGTGGTAGCCCATCATGAAGCAGAATGGCGCCTTGGGCCGCACCACTAGCTCGCCCACCTCGCCGGCAGGCAGCGGCTCGTCGGTTGCCGGACCCACGATGCGGGCCTCGAACCACTCGTCAATGAGCCTGCCGCACGAGCCGGGCCGCAGAGCCTCATCAATTGGCATGTACAGCGGGCAGTTTACCTCTGTCGTACCGTACAGCTCAATCAGCTTGACTCCGAAGCGCCTTTCGAAGTCGGCGCCGAACGCCTTGGGCGTGGGAACGGCCGTGGCGACCCGTAGCCTGTTCCGGCCATCGCCGGGTCGCTCGGGCTGCCGATAGACGAACTCTGTCATGACGCCCAGGAGGTTGGTGACGGTCGCGTCGTATCGCCGGATGTCGTCCAGCCAAGTGCTTGCGCTGAACCCGTCCCGCAGCACCAAGCGCGCACCGAGGATCATGGCTCCGTACGTCTGGAGCAGCAGACCGTTGGCGTGGAACAGCGGCAAACAGCAGTAGATCACGTCCTCGGCCGTGATGCGAAGCTGCTGGATGTAGATATGCGCGTTGAGATACAGGTGTCCATGGGGCAGGAGTGCCCCTTTCGAGGGTCCCGTCGTGCCCGAGGTATACAAGATCGCGCCGATGTCCCGATGCGTCACGGTGTGCCCCGCGGGCGCTACTCCGGGTTCCAGCAGTGCCTCGAATGGCGACCGGACGATGCGCCGCAGCGTCGCTCGTTGCGGAGCGCCGGCGCTATCCTCGATCACCACCACCCGCTCGAGCTGGGGCAGTCTTGGTTCCGAGGCCTGCAGCACCGGCAGGAATGCCTCCTGGATGATCATAAGGCGCGCCCCGGAGTTGTTGGCGATGTGCTCCAAGAAGGCGCCCCGCAAGGCCGTATTGAGCGGGACCAGCACCGCTCCGGCAAGGCCGATTCCGCACCAGACCTGCACGAACTCGATCCCGTTTGGCAGCATCACCAGCACCCGGTCGCCCGGCGCCACGCCGAATCCCTGCAGACCCTTGGCCACCCGCGTGGCCGAACGGTGCATCTCACCGAATGTGATGGAAGGGCCGTCGACCCGCTGGATGTACACGCGATCCGGAATTCGCTCCGCCTGTCGGGCCAGCACCTCCCCGACAACCCAGCCGTCACGCGCCGTCGCGATCATGGCTGTGCTATGACCTCCTCGACTCGAGTCCCGTACCCGCCGGTTACCGCGATGCTCCGGTCAAATATGAATATGCATTCATACCGTGATTCACAAGGCATCACGTTGTCAAGCCGGCCTCTAGAATGATCTCCCAGTGCAAGGCGGAATCCAGGGGGTGGATCGCCTTGGCTGCGGATTGGCTTGGCCCGTGCCATCGCTCTCAGGCGTATGGTTAGGACTTCAACCCTCGTCACGCCGGGGTCACTATCGGCTTCTCAACGGCCCGCTGTGGCCATTCACTACAATAGAAGCCCGCCCGATCCGGCCGGTTGCATTGAGCGCTGACTAGAGTATATTGAGCGAACATTCATTCAAGAGCCTCTCTTGTGCGCGGGAACTCGACGTCACACTCGAATCGGCCCGGACGAATATGCGGATTAGGCCATGAACCAGGGAGGCCGGACAGCGCTGATCACCGGCGCCAGCAGTGGCGTAGGAGAGGCGACTGCCGTGTTGCTGGCGGCGCGCGGATACCGGGTCATCTGCGCGGCACGGCGCATGGATCGCCTCGAACGGCTGGCCGAGCGGCTCGCCCCGGCCTGCTTCCCGATGTACCTGGATGTTGGCGACCTGGCGTCCGTGGATTCCCTGATGGAGCGACTGCCGGCCGATCTACGCGCCATCGACGTGCTGCTGAACAACGCGGGGCAGGACGAGGGGGGGATGGTGCGGTTCGACGAGGGGCAGGTCGACGACTGGACGCGCACCGTCTTGGTCAACTTTGCCGGGCTCGTACGCGTCACGCACGCTGTCATTCCAGCAATGGTGAAACGCGGCCGGGGAGACATTGTGAACCTGGGATCAATTACCAGCCGCCAGGCCTCGCCCAAGCTCGCGGTCTACGCGGCCACGAAGCACGCGGTGCACGGTTTCAGCGAGTCGCTGCGCGCCGAGTACGCCGCTATCGGGTTGCGGGTGATCGAGGTGGTGCCGGGGGTCGTAAGGTCTGAATTCGCCCTGCACCGTTGGCGTGGCGACCAGGAGGCCGCGGCGGCGTTCTACGATGCCTTTCCAGCGCCTCTCCTGCCGGAGGACGTGGCCGGCTGCATCGCCTGGGCGCTGGAGCTGCCGCCCCGTGTCAACATAGACCAGATCGTCGTGACGCCGACGTTCCAGTGATCAGCGTCGCGCTGGCTGCGTGTTAGCGATGAAGAAAAGGGCGCTGGTGGCCGGAGCACTCGGATTGGTCGGCGGCAACCTGGCTGCATGGTTGGCGGACCGGGCAGACTGGGATGTACTTGGGCTGTCCCGGGGCCAGCCGGAGAGCCCGCCGGGCTTCCTCCACGTGCAGGTCGACCTGGCCGACGGGAACGAATGCCGACAGAAGCTGTCAACCTTGCGAGGCATCACCCATATCTTCTACGCCGCACGGGCCTCTGCCCCCTCAGCCGAGCAAGAGGCGGTGCTCAACGCCAGCATGCTGGAGAACCTGCTGGGGGCGGTCGAGCCAGTTTCGCCGCATCTGCAGCACGTGAACCTCGTTCATGGCACGAAATGGTACGGCAGCCACCTGGGCCCCTACCGCACGCCGGCGCGCGAGGATGACTCTCGCTGTGCGTCTCCGAACTTCTACTACGATCAGCTCGATTTCATCGCGTGCCTCCAGCAAGGAAAACGCTGGACGTGGTCCACCGTGCGCCCGCATATTGTCTGCGGTTTCTCCGTCGGCTACCCGTTCAATATGATGACCATGCTGGCCGCCTACGCCACCATTTCCAGGGAGCTGGGGCGGCCCCTCCTGTTTCCTGGTAGCCCCGCCGCCTTCTCTTCGGTGTCGCAGGCGACCGATGTACTTGTGCTGAACAAGGCGATGCTCTGGGCCGCCACGGAGCCTGTCTGCGCCAACCAGAGCTTCAACATCATCAACGGGGACTATTTTCGCTGGGAGCATGTGTGGCCCAAGCTCGCGGCGTTCTTCGGCATGGAGCCCGGGCCCGCCGCTTCCCTGTCGCTTGCGGTGGAGATGGCGGACAAGGAGGATGTGTGGGCGCACATTACGCGCACACACCGTCTTCTCCCGCTGCCGCTGGCAAAGCTGGCCAACTGGCGCTTCGGAGATTTTCTCTTCTCTGCAACCTGGGACGACATGTCCTCCACTGTGAAAGCGCACCGCTTTGGCTTTAACGAGGTCATCGATACAGAGGAAATGTTCATCGAAATCCTGACACAGTTCCGGAAGCGCAGCGTGATACCGTGAGCCGTTAACGCGGTGCCCCAGGGCGCCGAACCAACAACGAACAAGGGGGTCCTTTGCTTGATCGAATCCGAACCCGCGTGGACGACAACGGGCTCGTCGAGAAGCGGCGCACCCAGATCACGTCCATCGCCGTGGCGATGTTTGGGAGACGCGGCTACCATGCGACGACCATCCGTGACATCGCCCAGCGCGCGAAGGTCAGCGTAGGCTTGATCTACCAGTACTTCGAGGACAAGGAGGACATCCTCTTCATGGCCATCGTGGACATCCTCGATTCCT
>JBGOUY010000291.1:0-5446 GCA_041477795.1 bacterium | reverse complement strand
CGGCGCACCGATCCACGCGCAGCAAGAGCAGGACCTGGAAACGCTGCTCAAGAGCTACGGCTTCCAGCTCAAGCAGGAAGATGGGCGACAGGTGGTGGAGGTGACCCTGCACCAGGTGCTGCAGCTGGCGCTGGAACGCAACCTGACCCTGCAATCGGTGCGCTTCGGCGAGACCATCGCGCAGAGCGGACTGAGGGCCGCCAGCGACCGCTTTACGCCGACTTTGACCAATACGGCGGACTACAACCGCACCCTGGTGCCGACGCTTACGGTGACGCCCTCCACGCTGTTGATGCTGGGCGGCACCAGCGGCGTCACGCTCAGCTCGCAGTTCACCAAGCCGACGGAAACCGGGCTCTCCTATTCGTTGACCTACTCGGAGCGGCAGGCCCACTCGGTGTCCAACAGCATCCCCACCTCCGGTGGCGCGGATACGGGCCTGCTCAACGGACAGTCGATGAACATCAGCGCGCTCACCGGCGCGCTGACCGTCCCTTTCGGGCAGGACGCCGGGCGCGACTTCAATGCCATCCCGCAGCGCCGCGCCGAAGCGGTCCTGACGGGCAGCCAGCTCACGATCCTGCAGAACCAGCTCACCCTGGTGCAGGCGACGGCCTCCACCTACTGGGATCTGGTGGCAGCCATTGAAAACCTGGGCGTGCAGCAAGACGCGGTCAAGCTGAGCGAGCAGCTCCTGCAGGACAACCGCCAGCGCCTGCAGGCCGGGGTGCTCAGCCCGTTCGACGTGCAGGTGAGCGAGACCCAGCTCGCCCGGGACCGCCAGAGCCTGGCTGCAGCCCGGGCCGAAGTGCTGCGCATCGAGGACCTGGCACGGGCGTTGCTGAACCTGCAGACGATCGCCTTCGAGGTGCGCCCCATAGACCGGCCGCAGGTGCACAAGGTTGAAGTGCCCTACACCGATCTGCTGCGTCGCGTCTACGATTACAGCCCGGACATCAAGCAGCTTGAGAACCAGCTCCAGGTCAACAGCCTGGACCTGCAGAACGCGCAAAATGGCGACCGCCCGAACGTGGGCCTGCATCTGTTCTATACGGCCCAGGGCGTCGGCGGCTCCGCCTTTGGTGGCGTGAGCGGCTTCAGCAAGACCGGGCTGGACAGCTATGGCGCCACGCTGACGTGGACGGTGCCGCTGTTCAACGTGCAGACGCCCGAAGCGATCCGCCAGGCCACCCTGGCACGGCAGCAGATTCAGCTGCAGCTCGATAGCCGCAAGTCCGATCTCAACGTCCAGTTGCAAGGCGTGCTGCGCCAGATCCAGGTGGCGCAGGAGCAGGTGGATGCGTCCGTCGTGGCGCGCAATCTGGCCGACGAGCAGTTGAAGAACGAGATCGAGCGCTTCCGTGTCGGCGAGAGCACCAGCTTCCAGGTGGCGCAATCGCAGCAGGCGGCGGCCTCGGCGCGCGTACAGGAGATCCTGGCGCGCCTCAACTTCGAGAGGAACTTCCTCCAACTCGAAATCCTGACGGGCGATATCTACAGCCATTACGACCTGACGGCGCCCGGAACGTCTCCATGAAGTCCTCCCCGCTTCGCACGATGCAGCGCCACCTGGCGCTGCGGCCGGCAGCGCGGCTGGCCCTGCCGGCGCTGCTGCTGGCGTTGCTGGTGCTCCTCGCCGCCGGCGACCGCAAGAAGATGGCGCAGGGAGCCCTCACCGAGTAGAAGCAGGCCGACGTCGGCAAGGCTCAGGCCCAGGCCGCCGACGGCCGCGGAGGGGGTGGTGCTGGCGGGCATGGTGCGCCTGCGCCCGGTGTTCCTGACGGCGGTAACGACCGTGCTGGGCCTGCTGCCCATCGCCATGGGCATGGACATCGACTTCTAGCGCTGGCCCAATGGGGTGGTGTTCGGCAGCGAGGGCGGCGCGTTCTGGCTGCCCCTGGCGCTGGCGACGATCTATGGGCTGTCCGTGGCCACGATCCTCACGCTGGTGATTGTGCCTGTGTTGTATTCATCTGCGGAAGGGGGCAAGGGCTGGCTGGCGGCCTTGCCTGGGCGCGTGGTGGCCCGCTGGAATCGCCGCCAGCCGGGCATCGTCGCCATGCGCGCTACCGGGGCGCGCGCCGGGGATTGATGGTGGCGGGGCCGCGTGCCCGCGCCATCTGGCGCCAGACGGCGCCACCGCCGCGGCCTGTGGGGCGGGACTCATCATCGGGGGGCCGGGTGCATCCGCTGCAACGCATTCAGGGGTGGTTGTTCCCGCCGGCCTGCCGGCAGTGCGGACGGCTGTTGCCGCCGCCCGGCCATGGGCGCGCCGGGCCGCCCGCCCCTGCCTCCGCCGCTGCGCTTGCCGTCCCCGACGCGCCCCCTCCGGCGGGCTATCCCTTTCTCTGCGCCGCGTGCCACGGGGCGCTGCCCTGGCTGCCGGACGCAGCCGCGCTGGCTGCCCGAGCCGCGCCGCCGGGCTTGGTGCGCGTGGCGGCCGCCTGTCACTACCGCGAGCCGGTGAGCCGCTGGATCCAGCATCTCAAGTACGAGCGGCGCGAGGGCCTGGTGCGCTTGCTGGCCGCGCTGCTGCACGAGTCGCCGGCCGGCGCCGCGGCGCTGCAGGGGGTCGATTGGGTCGTGCCCGTGCCTCTGCACCCCTGGCGGCTCTGGCAGCGCGGCTTCAACCAGAGCCTGCTGGTGGCGCACGCCTGGCTGCGCGCGGCAGGCGCGGCGAGCGGCGCCGGGGGCGCCTCCCTGCCTCGGCTGGCCGCGGACGTGCTGGTGCGGCACCGCTACACGCGGCCGCAGGTGCGCGTGCCGGGCGCGGAGCGGCAGGCCAACGTGGCCGGCGCCTTCTCCCTCCATCCGCGCCTGGCGGGCCATCCGGAGGCATTGCAGGGCCGGCGCGTGCTGCTGCTGGACGACGTGACCACCACCGGCGCGACGCTCTCGGCCTGCGCCGGCGTACTGCTGGCCGGCGGGGCGGAGCGCGTGGAGGCGCTGGTGCTGGCGCGCGCCTGAGGCGCTGGCGCCGGGTTCCACCCGCGGCGGATGGCCGGCGCTTCCCAGCGCTTCCGCGAGCGGCTAGGCTGGACGCATCGCCCCGGCGCATGGAAACCCGCTGCGCCGGCCCGCAATCCGGAGTTCCGATGCGCCAGCACCGCTACCACTGGCTCGATGGCGCGCCCGCCCTCGGCGCAGGGTTGGCGCTGCTGTTGCTGATCGCCTGCATCGGCCAGGGCCATGTGGAGGGTCGCGTCACCTTTCCACCGCCCGCGCAGCCGGAAACGGTACCGCTGCCGCAGCCCCGCGCCCCCACGGCGCCGGGCGGACCGGAGCTACCCGCGCCGCTGGGCACCTACTTCCTGCACAAGGGGGACTTCCCGCTGGAGGACTGCACCTTCCTGGGCGAGCGCATCACGGGAGATACCGCGCCGTCGGCCAGCTATGAGGCCGAGCAGGCGCGCTCGCGAGCGGTGCTGGACATGGTCGAGCAGGCGCGCCTGCTGGGCGGCAACGTGGTGCTGCTGCCGAGCTTTCGCGAGGACTACCGCGCCGGCCGCCTGGTCGGGCGCGTTTACCGCTGCGGCGATGCCCAACGCCGGCGGCTTTACGAGCAGGCCGCGGCCACGCAGCAGCTCACCATCGTCCCGCCCTGAGGCCGGCCCCGCCCATGAAGCTGCCGCTCAAGATCGGATTGCCCCTGCTGGGGCTGCTGCTGGTGGGGCTGGCCCTGAGCGAGGGCGCGGCCAAATGGCCGTTGCTGCTCGCCGCGATGGGCGTGGCGCTGTGGTGCGCGTTCAGCCTGCCGCCGCCCAAGCGGCCGCCGGAGCTGCGGGTCATCGCGCCGGACGATCCGGACGGGGCGAAGCCGACCGGCCTGGACGCCGACGGCGCCCCGGCCACGCACGGCCCGGACGAGCCACCGCGCTGAGCGGCGGCGGCCCTACAGCAGCTTGACGACGGCCGGGGGCGTGGCCTGGCGGCGCAGGAAGTTCATGGCCGCGCTCAGGCCGTCCAGGGTGAGCGGGTACATGCGCCCCTCGAGCAGCGAGCCGATGAGGCGGGTGGACTCCGTGTACTGCCAGTCGTCCATGGGCTCCGGATTGAGCCATACCGCGTGCGGGAAGTTCTCCTTCATCCGCGTCAGCCAGACGATGCCCGGCTCCTCGTTGAAGTGATCCACGCTCCCGCCCACCTGCAGCAGCTCGTAGGGGCTCATGGCGGCATCGCCGACGAAGATCACGCGGTAGTCGCTATTGTACTTGTGCAGGATCTCGAAGGTTTTGGTCTTGCCCTCCCAGCGGTGCTCCTCCTTCCAAACGTGCTCGTAGAGGCAGTTGTGGAAGTAGAACGTCTCCAGGTGCTTGAACTCCGAGCGCGTGGAGGAGAAGAGCTGCTCGCAGCGTTTGACGTGGGGTGTCATCGAGCCGCCGATATCGAAGAAGAGCAGCACCTTGACGTTGTTGCGTCGCGCGGGGCGCATCTCGATATCGAACATGGCGCCCTTGCGACAGGCCGCGCGGATGGTGCCGTCCACGTCCAGCTCGTCCGGCACGCCTTCGCGCGTGAAGGTGCGCAGGCGCTTGAGCGCCATCTTGATGTTGCGCGTGTTGAGCGTGACGTTGCCGGCCAGGCTTTCGTATTTGCGCTGCTCCCACACCTTGAGGGCGCGGTGCTGGCGCTGGCCCGCCTCGCCGACGCGGATGCCCTCCGGATTGTAGCCGCCGCTGCCGTAGGGGCTCTTGCCGCCGGTGCCGATCCACTTGTTGCCGCCGTGGTGCTCTCCATCCTGCTCGGCGAGCCGCTGCTGGAAGGTGCGCAGAATCTCCTCCCAGCTCCCCAGCAACTGGATCTGCTCGATCTCTTCCGGCGTGAACAGCCGCTCCAGGTTGGCCTTCAGCCACTCGTCCGGGATGTCCGCGCGCAGTGCCACGAACTTTTCCGCGCCCTTGAAGAAGTGGCCGAAGGCCTTGTCGAACGGGTCGAAGAAGCGCTCGTCCTTCACCAGCGTGGAGCGGGCGAGGAAATAGAACTCGTCCACGTCCGGCTCGATGACGCGCTTGTCCATCGCCGCCAGGAAGCTCAGGAACTCCTTGGTGGAGACGGGCACGCCCGCCTCGCGCAGGATGTAGAAGAAGTCGACGAACATGCGCGCACCCGCCGGAGGGTGGAGCCGCGGTGGAAGCTAGAGCCGGCGCTGCATGAAGCGCAGCCGCTCGAAGGCGTGGATGTCCTGCTCGTTCTTGAGGATCGCCCCATAGAGCGGGGGCAGCTCCTTGGAGAGATCCAGGTTCGCCAGGTATTGCGCCGGGATGTTCTCCGCCATCAGCAGCTTGATCCAGTCGATGAGCTCGCTGGTGGAGGGCTTCTTCTTCAGCCCCTGCACCTCGCGGAACTGGAAGAACACTTCCAGCGCTTCCTTGAGCAGCTCCTCGTGCAGGTCCGGATAGTGGACGTTGACGATCCGCTTCATCGTCTCCTTGTCCGGAAAGCGGAT
>JBGOUY010000323.1:0-4625 GCA_041477795.1 bacterium | reverse complement strand
CTCAGCGGCCGGGATCCTGTGGGGCGTGCAGCCATGCCGCGGCGGCCAGCGCGCCCCAGGGCCCTGCGCGCGAGCCGCGCACGCGGGCTTTCCGCCGGATCGCCCAGCCGGCCGCCGCGGCCGCATAGGAGGCGGCGCTCCAGAGCAGCAGGCCCGGCACCAGCGCGGCCCAGCCCTGGATCGGCTGGAGCGATTGCGGATCGAGCGCAAAGACGGCGGCGAAGAGCCGCTCCGCCGGGCCGGGCCAGAGCTGCAGCGCAATGCCATAGAGCGTCAGCGACAGTGCGGCGGGCAGCGGCGCCCAGCCGGTGATCTCCTGGATAGTCGAACGCATCTTTATCTCCTTGCGTCGGGTGTGGAATCGGTGCCGGCGTCCGGCCCGGCGCCGGGCCGCGGCAGGGGTGGTGCGCCCTGGGCGGTCGGGCCGCCGCCGTGTCCGCCGTGTCCGCCGTGCATGAACACGTGCAGCAGGGGGCACGCCAGGATCACCAGCCAGGGCAGATACGCCAGCGCGTGCTCCCAGTGTTCGCTGAGCAGATAGAGGCCCGCGACGCCCAGCGCGGCGAGCAGGAGCTGGCCGTTGCGGGTGCGGTACCAGCGCGGGGACTTGATGGAGTGTTCGTCGGACATGGTCGGTTCCTCGGTTCGTTCAGCAGCAGTTCTTCAGTTGCGCCAGCAGCGCTGCCTGCCGCTGCGGGCGATCGGCCGGCACGCTGGCGGGCAAGCGCCGCCAGGGCACCCACAGCAGCGCCGCCAGCAGCCCCACGCCCGCCGCCACGCCCGGCCAGGCCGCGAGCAGCAGGGCATAGGCGGTGCCGAATCCGGTGATTACGAACGCGGTCTTCCAGGCGAGCACCGCGCCGGGCGCACGGCCGGCCAGGGCCGCCTCGCCCAGGCCGGCCAGCCCGACCACGGAGCCGCCCAGCAGCAGGGCGGGCAGGCGCAGATCCAGCGCGACGCCGGCCCCGTGCGCAGCCAGCAAGCCGATCCACGTGCCGGCCACGCCTGTGCACAACGGGCACAGGCGTGGCAGCACGGCCCTCCGCAGGAGCCAGGCCAGGCCGGTGAGCACGCCGATCGATGCCAGGGTCGCTGTCAGCAGCACGGTCGTCATGACGGCCTCAGGGTGTCGCGTTCATGGTGTGGCCCTCCCGCTGTCGCGTTCACGGAGTCGCGTTCACAGCGCGAAGATGAGCAGGCCCAGCACGATCATGGCGGCGCCGCCCCACAGGCGCATGGCGCCCTTGTGGTCGCTGTGCCAGGCCTGCGCCTGCTCCACGAGGCGCTTGTCCGAGGCCACGCCCAGGATCAGCACCAGCGGCAGCACGAAGATCGCGTTGTAGAGCAGCAGGTAGCCCGCGCCCTGCCAGGCGGTGGCCTGGTCGTGCAGCAGGCCCACGGCCATCAGGTACGGGCCGCCCGTGCAGGGGAACTCGCACAGCCCCACCAGCACCCCGAGCGGGAAGGCCACGGTGAGCGAAGCGCGGTCGATCAGGGTGGCGATGCGCTGGTGCGCGGCATGCGGCACAGCCAGCCGCAAGGGGAAGCCCGGCACCAGCTCGCCCGCCATGGAGAGCGCGCAGCCCCCCACCAGCAGCGCGGCGCCGAGCCGGGCCATGAAGTGCGGCGTGTCGAACAGGTGCAGCACCTGCAGCAGGCCCACGCCGATCGCCAGGTACACGGCGAAGACGCCGGCCACGTACAGCCCGCCGATCGCCAGCACGTTGGAGCGCAGGCGCCCCATGGCGAACAGGAACGCGATGGTGACCAGCAGGATCGAGAACGCGCAGGGGTTCACGCTGTCGATCAGGGCGGCGACGGCAATCAGCGGCAGCAGCCAGGCGCCGCGGTCGCTCAATTGCCACAGCCAGCCCGCCGAGTGCGGGCTGTATTGCAGGACCAGCGCGGCCAGCAGCAGGCCCAGCGTGCCCAGGGCCAGCAGGGCCGGCTTCTTCCAGCGGCTCAGTGCGGCAATCATGGTCGCTCCTCCTCAGGGCGTCACGTAGGCGGTGAACTCGAGCTGCAGCATCCGCCGGCCGCCCATCAGCAGCGTCACCGCGCGGTCGTTGCGGCCGACGCCCGCCGGTCCGTGCGCATTGGGGTCGAACACCGCTTCCACCACCGCCTCCTGGCCGGGCGGGATCACGCGGCTGATGCGCTGGGTGAAGCCATGTCCCTGCATGCCGAAAGGCCCGATGCGCTCGTTACCCACCAGCAGCGAGGCCTCCGTGCACATGCACGAGGTGAAGAGCTGCTCCACGAGCGCCGGTGCATCGCTGTCGTTGCGCACAGGGAAGCGGTGGCTGACCTTGCCGTTCTTCATGGAGACCTGGCCGAAGTCGTGGAACAGGCTGGGGGCGCTGAGCGTGCCGGTCGCGGCGGCGATCTGCTCGGCGGAGGCTCCGCCCTCGCGGTTGCCCAGGGTGAGCGCCGCCACCCCGGCGAGGCCCAGCGCGGCGATGCCGGCCAGGATCAGCGTGCGCAGCCTGCGGCGGGCGCGCCCGGAGCGGCGCGGGCCTTTGCCGGAGTCGCTGTGTTTGCTTGTCATGGAATTCCTCCTCGTCCGCAAGGGATTGCGTTCAGTGGGATGAGCCGGGCGACGCGGCCGTGGCGGCCGGTCGCTCCAGCAGGCGTTCCAGCTCGGTCTCGATCACCGGCCCGGTGAGCGCCCCGATGTGCTTGTGAGTGATGATGCCGCGCGCATCGACGAAGAACGTCTCCGGCACTCCGTACAGCCCCCAGTTGAGGGAGACGTCGCCGCGCGCATTGTCCAGCGCCAGGTAATACTGCTTGTCGTAGCGCTGGGCGAAGCGGCGGGCATCGGCCAGCGTGTCCTGGATGGCGATGCCGATCACGCGCACGCCGCGGCCGCTGCGCTCGTAGCGCTCGTAGGCGGCTTCCAGGAGGGGCGCCTCTGTTTTGCAGGCCGTGCACCAGGACGCCCAAAAGTTGAGCAGGAAGGGCGTCCCGCGCAGGGATTCCAGGCTGACCGGTTCGCCCGTGTTCATCTCCACCACCGCAAAGCCCGGCGCCGGCCGCCCCACCAGGGGCGAGAGCACCTCCTTGGGATTCTTGGTGAAGCCGAAGGCGAACAGGCCCGCCAGCCCGCCGATGGCGGCCATCACGGTCCAGAATTTCCACGAGGTCAGCATGACCCCTCGCCGGGTTGTGCCCCTCCGCAGGACGGTGCCCTGGGGAGGGAGGCTTGATTGCGCCTGGGAAGCGCCTGGGCGCGCCGGCTCGGCGCGGCCCCAGGGGGCAGGGCCGTGCGGAGCGGGCTTGCGTCCGGCAGCAGGCCCGGCGACACGGCACTCGTGCGCGGGCCCACGGAACTGCGGGGGAGAATTTGCTAAATGCGGATCAGCACCGACTGCTCAACGAGGCTGGCGCGGTGCGGAGCGAGGCGTTGCGGACCGGGCCGCAGGGGCCGCAGCGCGGCCAGCATCAGCGGCACGGACAGCAGCGCGGCCACCCAGGGGGCGGCCACGGCCGGGAACTTGGCCAGGACGACCGGGAGCAGGCTGCTCCCGCTGGCGCCAAAGCAGCAATCCAGTTGCGCCGGATGGTGCGAGGGCGGGGCGGGCGCGGCAACGGCCGTGACGGACGCGCCGGCTACGGACCGGTGCGCGACGGTGGCGCCGGGATGGAACGAAGCGTCCAGCCCGTGGCACCACAGCAGCAACGCTGCGGCCGCCAAAGCCGCCAATCGGACTCCTCGCCTGACGCGAATCATGGATTCGTTCCGCCCGGAGCGTGCACTGGGTTGAAAGCCATTCGTCCAGCCGACGTTCCTCCACGGGAGCGCCGTCGGCCGGGCTGCATCGCTATGCCATTTCTAACGCAACCGGCAGCGCACGCCATTGACCTAGGTCAAGCGCGCCGGATTTTCGTGACGTTCGCGCCGCTCCGCATCCGTGGGCCGGCCGGCTGCCGGTGGGCCTGGCCGCAGCAAACCCGCCAGGCGCGCGCGGCGGGCGCGCTGCTCCGCCGTCTCCGGGCGCGCCGGCACCGGCTGAGTCGGGCAGACGTCCAGGCCGAACAGACCCACGAACCCCCGCACAAATTTGAGCCAAACCTTGCGCAGCAGGGTTGCCGTCACGATTCAAGCTCCTTGCGCATGCGCTGGTAGGTCTCGCTGTCCAGCTCGCCCTTGGCGAAGCGCTCCTTGAGGATCGCCAGCGACCGGTCCGGCGCGGCGTCCTGGCCGCCCATGCGCGAGCGGGTCAGGGCGACGATGGCCCAGACGATCAGCCCGATCACCAGCAGCGGGATGATCCATCCGAAGCCCATGCCCCAACCCCATCCGCCACCCCATCCCGCTCCGTATCCGCCCATCATGGCTATCCTCCTCCGATTCGAGATTTGCCGAAAGCGTCCCGCAGGCCGCGTGCATTCACAGAGATTTACACCGGCCAGCGCGGATTCTTTCAGCCCCGCCTGCGCCCGCGGAGCGGCGCCAGCCCGCTGAGGCGCGTCAGGGCCGACGCCAGCCTGCTGCGATGCACCCGCGCGGCCGGCACGGCTTGACCGCGTCCGGGCTCCGCCCTATGCTTTGCGGCCATGGGGAGCGGCACGGCGCTGGACGGCCCGCCGGCCCTGGGGCGATGGCAGCGGAAAGGCAACCG
>JBGOUY010000053.1:0-18621 GCA_041477795.1 bacterium | reverse complement strand
GGGCGATCCCCTCCAGCGGGGAACTGCTGCCGGTGGTGGGGCTCGGGACCTGGCGCACGTTCAACGTGGGCACGAGCCCGCAGGATCGCGCGCCGCTGATCGAGGTGCTGCGCCTGCTCTTCGCCGAAGGCGCGCGCGTCATCGATACGGCACCCATGTACGTGCCCGCCGAGCAGGTGCTGGGCGAGCTGCTCACGGGGCTGGGCGCGCAGGAGCAGGCCTGGCTCGCCACCAAGGTCTGGATCACCGGCCGCGCCGGAGGCATCGCGCAGATGGAGGAGAGCCTGCGTCTGCTCAGGCGCACGCAGGTCGAGCTGATCCAGGTGCACAATCTGGTGGACTGGCGCACGCAGCTCGCCACCCTGCGCGAGTGGAAGGCGGCCGGGCGCATCCGCTACCTGGGCCTGACCCACTACACGCCCGCCGCACTGGACGAGCTGGCGCTGATCCTCGCACAGGAGCCGCTGGACTTCGTGCAGGTGCCCTACTCCCTGGGCCAACGCACGGCCGAGCGGCGCCTGCTGCCGGCCGCCGCCGAGCACGGCGTGGCCGTGCTCGTCAATCAGCCCTTCGAGGAAGGCCACCTCTTCAAGCGCGTTCGCACCAAGCGCCTGCCGCCCTGGGCGGCGGAGTTCGGCGTGGCAAGCTGGGCGCAGTTCTTCCTCAAGTACGTGCTGGCGCACCCGGCGGTGACCTGCGTGATCCCGGCCACGGCCAGGCCGCGGCACCTGCAGGACAACCTGGGGGCCGGGCGCGGTGCGCTGCCCACGGCCGGCCAGCGCCGTATGATGATCGATCACTGGAACAGCCTCTAGACCGGCCCACGCCTGCGGCCCGGCCTGCGCAGGCAGGCCGCACGGCCTGCCCATCCACGCAACGCACAGGAGCCCCGCCTTGAAAGTCGCATTCCTGATGAAGGACCGCCCCGACTACGAGCAGCGCATCCCCAGGGAGCTGGACTGGGTGCAGGCGTATGCAGGGCCCGACGGGGTGTACGCACCGGAGCTGCTGGCTCGCCTGAAGGCCGTGGATGCGTTGATCGGCTCCATCCGCGATCCGGTGCACGAGGCGCTGCTGGCCGCGGCGCCCCGCGTGCGCATCGTGCAGCGCATGGGCGTGGGTTACGACAACGTGGACCTCGAGGCCACCGCGCGCCGCAACATACCCGTGTGCAACCTGGCGGACGTGAACAAGGATGCCCTGGGCGAGCACGGCATGTGCCTGATGCTGGCCCTGGCCCGCCGGCTGGTGCCCAACCACCAGCTCACGGCCCAGGCGGATTGGGCCGGCGCCCGCGCCCTCTGCGACGATACCTACGAACTGCAGGGACGCACGCTGGGCGTGCTGGGCTTCGGCAGGTCCGGCTACGAGCTGGCGCGCCGCGCCCGCGTCTTCGGCATGCGCGTCGTCTACTATTCCCGCTCGCCCGTGGACACCCGCCTGCGCGAAGCCGTCGCTGCCGAGGAGCGCGACCTGGAGCAGCTCTTCCGCGAGGCGGACTTCCTCAGCGTCAACGTGAGCCTCAATCCCGGGACGCGCGGGCTGGTGGATGCGCGGCTGCTGGGTCTGATGCAGCCCACGGCGTACCTGATCAACCTGGCGCGCGGGGGCATCGTGGACGAAGCGGCCTTGGCGGCGCAGCTCAACGCGGGGCGGCTGGCGGGCGCCGGCTGCGACGCCTTCTCCCTCGAGCCCATCCGGCCGGACAATCCCCTGCTCAGGGCCCGCAACGTCGTGCTCACCTCGCACATCGCCGGCACCACCAAGGAGTGTACGGACCGCGAGGTGGGCTGGGCCCTGGCCAACGTGCGGCGCTACCTGGTGGAGGGCAAGGTCCCGCGCTGGATCGTCAACGGCGTGCGGGTGAAGCTCTAGCCGCGCTGCCCGGCTGCGCAGAGTGCATGGCTGCGCCGCCAGCCCCGCTTGCCGCGGCGGCCCGCATCCGTGGTACAAGCAGGCAGCCCGCCGGCCGCGCCGCGCATCGCGGCCGTCCGTGGCCGCTCCTGCTGCGCGAGATGCCCATGCCCAACCGCACTGCCGAGTCCCTCGTCTTCACGCCCGTCCATCAATTGGCGCCGCTCATCGCCACGGGCGAGCTGGCGCCGCGCACGCTGGTCGCGGCCTGCCTGGATCGCATCGCCAAGGCCGATCCCAAGCTGCACGCCTTCGTGGCCGTCTACGGCCAGGAGGCACTGCAGGCGGCCGAGGCCTGCGGTGCGGCCATCGCCGCGGGACACCGCCTGGGGCCGCTGCACGGCATCCCCATCGCCGTGAAGGACCTCTGCGAGATCGAGGGCCGCGTGACCACCGCCGGCTCGCGCTTCTGGGCCGAGCGCATCTCCAGCAAAACCGCCACGGTGGTGCGGCGCCTGCAGGGCGCGGGCATGATCGTGCTGGGCAAGACGCACATGGTGGAGTTCGCCCTGGGCGCCTGGGGCAGCAACGCCTCCCTCGGGCCGCCCTGGAACCCGTGGGATCTGGCCCTGCAGCGCACGCCGGGCGGCTCCAGCAGCGGATCGGGCGTGGCCGTGGCGGCGGGGCTGGCCCCCGTGGCGATCGGCAGCGATACGGGCGGCTCGGTGCGCATCCCCTCCTCCCTGTGCGGGCTGGTGGGCTTGAAGACCACGTGGGGGCGCATCAGCAACCACGGCGTGGTGCCGCTGTCCACCACGCTGGATACGATCGGGCCCATGACGCGCTCGGTGGAGGATGCGGCGCTGCTCTTCGCCGTGCTGCACGGCCCCGATCCGCTGGACCCCGCCACGCTGGCCGCGCCGCCCGTGGACCCCCTGCCGGGCCTCAAGCGCGGCGTGGCCGGCCTGCGCATCGGACAGGTCGTGCTGGAGGAGCTGGAGGGCACCACCGCCGAGGTGGCGGCGCACTACCGCGCGGCCGGCGAGGTGCTGGCCGGCCTGGGCGCGCGCGTGGAGCCCGTGCGGCTGCAGGGGATGTCCTTCCTCAACCTGCAGCGCCAGGTCTCCGTGATCCTCAGCGCGGAGGGCTACCAGGTGCACCGCGGCTGGATCGAGCGCAAGGACGCGCCCTTCGACCCCCACGTGCAGCGGCGCCTGCTGGCCGGCAAGAGCGTCAGCGCGGCGGACTACATTGAAGGGCTGGCGCACATGGCCCAGGCGCGGCGGGAGATGGCGGCGTTCCTGGCGGACTACGATGCGCTGCTCACGCCCACCACGCCCCTGGCGGCGATCCCCCTGGCCGACGTGGACGAAAGCGCCGCGCCGGCCGCCTCGCGCTTCACGCGGGCGGTGAACTACCTGGGCCTGTGCGCGCTGGCGCTGCCGATGGGCTTCACGGCCGGCGGCCTGCCCACTTCCCTGCAGATCATCGGCAAGGCATTCGCCGAGCCCACCGTGCTGCGCATCGGCTGGGCCTTCGAACAGGCGCGGCCGCTGCTGGCGCAGCGGCGGCCGGAGCTGGGGGCGTTGCTGAACGCTTAGCCACGCCCCGCCGACTTGCGCCCGTCACACCCGGCCGAAGCGCTCCGGCGCAAAGGCGAGGAAGGCGCGATCCGTGGCCTCGACGGTGGTGCAGAGCGGGTTGATGACGGGCGTGGTCACCCCCGCCGCGATGAAGGCGCGCACCTGCGCCTGGCACGCCGCCTCGTCGCCCGCCAGGCCCACTTCCGCCACCAGGGCGTCCGTGATGGCCGCCGTGGTGGCGGCGCGGTCGCCCCGGGCAAAGCCGTCGGCGAAGGCCTTCGCCTCCGCCTCGTAGCCGCACCAGGCAAAGTACTTGCTGTAGACGGGGGCGGTGAAGTAGCGCGCGATGTAGCTGCGCACGTCCTCCAGCGCGGCCTTGCGGTCGTCCGCGACGACGGCGTTGAAGCGGCACACGATGTCCAGGTCGGCCAGGGTGCGCCCGGAGCGCTTGGCGCCCGCCGCCACGTGCTCCAGCATGCGCGGCAGGGCGCGCAGCGGCACCAGGTTCAGGATCACCCCATCGCCCAGCTCGCCCGCCAGCTCCAGCATGTTCGGGCGCAGCGCGGCCAGGTAGATCGGCACGGGCGTGGGCGGCGGCGGGTTGAGCCGGAAGCCCCGCGTGCTCAGCGTCTCCCCGCTGAACTCCACGCGCTCGCCGGCCAGCATGCGCCGCAGCACCTGCACCGTCTCCTTGACCCGCGTGAGCGGTTTGCGGAACGGGATGCCGTTCCAAGCTTCCATCATGGCCTGGCTGGAGGAGCCCAGCCCCAACAGGAAGCGCCCCGGCGCCAGATGGGCCAACGCCGTGGCGCTGGAGGCCAGCACGGCGGGGGTGTGCGTGTATACCGGCACGATGCCCGTGCCGATCGTGACGCGCCGGGTGGTGGCGGCCACGGCCCCGGCCAGCGTGAGCGCGTGCATCTTGCCGTCGCCGTCGGGAATCCACACGCTGTCGTAGCCGTGGGCCTCGGCCCACTGCGCGCGCTCGATGCCGGTGACCTCCGCGCGGGAGAGCAGGCTCAAGCCCATCGAGATCGGTCGGGTCATGTCAGTTGGGCCGCGCTGGTAAGGTTGAAGCGGAGCCTCCCGGGCCGGCAGGCTAAGGCTTGGGCGGCGGGAACTGCTCGCGCCAGACGGTGGCGATGTCGTTGCGGCGCGCGAACCACACGCCGCCCTTGGCGCGGGCGTAGGCGATGAAGTCGTCCAGGGCCTTGGCGCGGCCCGGCCGCCCGATGATGCGCAGGTGCAACCCGGCGGACATCATGCGCGGCGTCTGCGCACCCTCCTCCCACAGCACGTCCAGGGAGTCCTTCAGGTACTGCGCGAAGTCCTGCCCGGTGGCGAATGCGGCGTTGGCCCAGTACTTCATGTCGTTGGCCTCCAGGGTGTAGGGCAGCACCAGCCACGGCTTGCCGCTCACCTGCGTCCAGTAGGGCAGGTCGTCCGCATAGCTGTCCGAATCGTAGAGGAAGCCCCCCTCCTCCGCCAGCAGGCGCCGCGTGTGCGCGCTGGGCGCATAGCGGGAATACCAGCCGACCGGGCGGTGGCCCGTGGTGCGCTTGAGGGAGGCCACCGCCTTGGCGATCTCCGCGCGCTCCTCGGCCTCGGACTTGGTGTAGGGCTCCTCCCAGCGGTAGCCGTGGCTGCACACCTCGTGGCCATGGGCCGCGATGGCGCGCGCCGCCGCCTCGTTGCGCTCCAGGGCCACCGCGCAGCAATAGTAGGTCACCGGGATCTCGTGCCGCGCGAAGATGCGCAGCAGGCGCCAGAACCCGGCGCGTGGGCCGTACTCGTAGGCGGACTCGTTGGCGTAGTCGCGCACCCCGGGGGGCAGGGTCTTCGGGTACTCCTTGTAGGGCTCCTGCTCGGCGTCGCCGAAGGCATAGCTGTGCTCGGAGCCTTCCTCGTAGTTGACGACGAGCGAGACGGCCACGCGGGCATCGCCCGGCCAGCGCACGCGCGGCGGGTGCTCCCCATAGCCCACGAAGTCGCGATCCATGGCGCTGTGCTCCTGAACGGGTTCCCGTGCGCACTATAGGTGACGTGCTCCGGCACGCGGGCGGCTGCGACGATCCCTAGTCCGGCCGCACCAGTGCGGGCAGGCGCTTGGCGAGCAGGTGCTCCGCCTCGGCCACGATGCGCGCGACCACCGCGCCGGCCGGCGGCAGGTCGTGCACCAGCCCGGCGTCCTGCCCGATCAACAGGTACGATTCGTCCACGTTGCCCTCGCGGCCGGCCTTCTGCAGCGCCGCGGCCACTTCTGGCTGCTGGGCGCGCAACTCCCACTCGCGGCCGGCCCAGCGCGCGATGAACGCGTTGCGCTGGGCGCGCGCCATGGCGCCCGGCCAGACCTGCCCGCGCGCGATGTCCGGAATCTCCGTCAGCACCGTGTCGTGCCCGTCGCTGCGCAGCACGGCCTGCTTGAAGTTGGGGTGCAGGGGCGATTCCTGCGTGGCCAGGAAGCGCGTGCCGAGCAGCGCCCCCTGCGCGCCCAGGGCCAGGGCGGCGGCCAGCCCGCGGCCATCGGCGATGCCGCCCGCGGCCAGCACGGGCGTGGGCGCGACGGCGTCCACCACCATCGGCAGCAGGGCCATCGTGGCCATCCAGCCCACGTGCCCGCCGCCCTCGGTGCCCTGCGCCACGATCAGGTCCGCCCCGGCGGCCTGGGCGCGCAGAGCCTCGGGCACGGTGCCGGCCATGTACATCACCGTGCAACCCGCCTTGTGGGCACGGCCGAACAGCGCCGGCAGGTCGTCGCTCTGCCGCGCCCAGGCGAACGACAGCACGGGCGGCCGGGCGGCCAGCGCCGCATCCAAAGCGGCCGGGTGCATGCGGAAGAGCAGGAAATTCACGCCGAAGGGCAGTGACGTGGCGGCGCGCTGGGCGGCGATCTCCGCGGCCACCCGCTCCGGCGGCAAGGCCGCGAGGCCCAGGATGCCCAGGCCCCCGGCATTCGAGACCGCCGCGACCAGCGGCACGGACGTGCTGCCGGCCATGCCGCCCAGCACGAGCGGATGCCGGATGCCCAGCAGATCGCAGACAGGCGTGTGGATCATTGGCGGTGCGGCGGCCCCCAGGCGTGAAACGGACCCTTACGCCTTGGCGCCCTCCAGCTCCTTGATGGCCACGAGCAGGCGCATGCCGGCCTCCTCATTGGCGAACCGGCAGTGCAGCCGGTGGCGCGGCGGCTCGCCGTGCGGCCCGGAGGGCTCCGGGCGACAGCCCACCACCTCGGCCTCGACGGACGCGTGGTCGCCCAGCGCGATGGTGACGGTGCGCCCCGGCGGCACCGATTCGTCTGCATAGAACGCCATGCCCGAGATGGAGATGTCGATGGCGAACACCCAGGGGTCCAGCTCCACGGGCAGCGCGCCGGGCTGCACCTTGATGCGCGGATGCTTGCGCCGGTCGCCGCCGCCGGGCTCTTCCAGCACCTCGCCCTTGCTGCGGCTGGCTTCCAGCACGCGCTGGTACTCCAGCTCCAGTTTCGGATCGGCCATGGCTCGCCTCGTCTGCCGGGGTGCGAGGAAGATCGACTGGACGCACAGGCGCGGCCTGTAACGCCGGCGCGGTCGAGTCCCTTGCATACCGCGAGCGGGTCGGCCAGGGCAACCCGCACGGGCTGAACCGGCTGCAGCGCGACGTGCTGGAGTGCACGCGCACGCCCTGGGACGATGCGCTGGTGGATGCCCTGCGCCAACCCCTGACCCTGCCGATCTGTATCGTCGGCACGCCTTCGCCGCGCGCATCGTGGAGCGGGCCACGCACGCCCCGATCTTCGAGGCGGTGGGGCCGCTGCTAGGCCCGCACCGGCCGCTGCGGGGCGGTGCCGCCCCCACTCCCGCGCGCATGGAAGTTGCATTCCAGTGGGGGTGGGAGACCTGTCTCCTCGCCAGGGCCGGCCGCGGCCGCCCCGGGTCAACCCGAACGGCGTGACGGATCGCAATGGCGCACACAGTGATGGGTCGGCGCGGCGGGGCCCTGCTGCTGTTGGGGGCGTGGCTGGCGCTGGCGGGGGCCTGCACCTCGCAACAGGAAGTGTCGCTTTCCGCACTGCACTACTTCCAGAAAGGCAACGCGGCGTATCAGGCGGAGGACTACGCGCGCGCCATCGAGCACTACAAGCTGGCGCTGCAGTTCGACGACGAGGCGCCGGACATCTACTACAACCTGGGGCTGGCCTACTACCGCGTGGCCGCCTATGAGGACGCCGTGGAGGCTTACCAGCACGCCATCAAGCTGGATCCAGTCTTCGCCGACGCGCAACTGAATCTGGCGCTGGCCTACGACAAGCTGTACAACGCCGCGGCGGCCAACCTGCACTACAACCGCTACCGGGCGCTGGTGACGGGCAACAAGCCGCACGATGCCGCGCCGACCGCCGCGAACTCGCAGAGCGCCGGGGGCACGTTCCAGCCGGTCGCCGCCAGCGCCTCCGGGGCCAGCCGGCCCAGCGCGGCCGGATTCCAGCCCGTCGACAGCCTGTCCGGGGTGAAGTCGGCCGGCACCTCGCGGCCCGGCCCGCAGTTCTCCTTGCCGCAGGCCGTGAACGCCGGCGCCACGACCGGCCTGGGCTATCCGCCCGAGAGCGCCGGGCGCGGCCAGTCCGGCCGTTCGCTTGCGCCGCCGCCCGTGCGGCGCGCGCCGATCCCGACCTCGCGCATCCAGGCCAGCGAGCCGGAAGCGCCGCCCAATCCCTTTCAAGGGAACCCGCGATGGTGGACACAGGACGCAGCCAGCCCGAGTCGGTGATCGAGCTGAGCACGCGCCGGCGCAGCGCTCCTCCTGAGCGCCACACGCCGCCCGTGCCGGAGTGGGAAGGCGAGCCGGGCGATCTGCTCTCGCTGCCGTTCCTCGTGGAGCGCCTGTCGTTCCCCAGCACCCAGGTGCGCATGTGGGGTGCCTACCAGCTCGTGGACCGTTGGCAGGATGCCTGCCCCCGCTTCATCGAGAAGCTCTGGGAAGCGCCGGAGGATGAGATCCGCGAATCGGCCATCGGCCTGATCGGCAAGTACCACCTGCACAGCTACGCCTTCCCGCTGATGCGCGTGTTCAGCTCGGAGGAGCACCCCTTCAGCCACGCCGCTGGCGTCGCCCTGGGGCGGCTGGGCTACGAGCCGGTCGGCAAGCTGCTGCGGCGCTGGTTCAACGACACGATCGCCAACGCGGAGGCCAATCCGCTGGAGCTGGAAGCCGCCACGGAGGCCCTGCTTTTCTACGATCAGGCCGGGCACTGGGAGGACGTGCACGCGCACCTGGCGCACTGCCACCAGAATCACTCGTTCTTCTCCACGCTCTTCGCCCAGCTCTGCCTGCACGCCAAGACGCCGCGGCACCTGCGCCTGCTGGCGGAGGCCTATGGCCCCGCGCGCGAGCTGTTCAACGACGTGCACCTGACGCAGCACCTGGTCGCCAGCATCGGGCGGGGGAACCTCTGCCGCTTGCTGCAGGCGCGCCTCAACAGCGGCTACCGCCTCAACGCCGTGTACCAGGAATGCCTCAAGTCGCTGGGCTGGGAAATCAGCGACCCGCAGACGCGCAGCCTGCTGGATGGCCTGATGCAGTGCGGCAACACGCGCGAAGGGCTGGAGCGCTTCGTGCCGCTGGCCGGCGCGCTGCTGGCACGCCTGGCGCCCGCTGCGGAGGCCACCGCGTTCGTGAGCGCGTTCCTGCAGGGCTGCACGGCGTGGCTGGCGGAATGGGATGGCGCGATCCTCAAGGTGCGCGAGCTGGAATTCCACTTGCTGGCCTCCCTGCCCCTGGTGGCCCTGCTGACCCAGGCCGAGGCGCAGTGCCTGGCCGCGCCGCAGACGGAGGCCCTGCGCATCACGCGCATCTACCAGTCCGCCCTGCTCTCGCCGCCTTTCATGAGCCAGGTGCTGCACTTGCTGAGCCGCACCGGCGCCGGGCCGGATCTCAACGCGCTGGGCAGCGGCGGCTTTTCCGGCTGGGTGCGCGACGAGGAAAAAGACGCGCTGTGGAAGCTGTACACGGGCCAGCTCGAGGGGATCGACTATCCGCTGGAGCAGGTCTTGCCGCAACCCTGGGAGTTCCCGATCCCGGACCTGATGCCGCGCCTGGTGGCACTGCTCTCCGATCGCCTGCCGGGCTATCTCGCCGCCCAGCGCACCCAGGCCGTGGATTACTGCCTGGAGGTGTTCCGCCGGGCCGGCAGCACCGCGCTGGTGGACAAGCTCCTGCCGCACTTCGATACGCTGATCAACCAGCACTACCACGGCTTCGTGGAGCTGATGACGCACCTGCCGGATGCGCGCTTCCTGCAGCCGCTGGTGAACCACTACCGGACGGGCGAGGAGGACTTGCAGCGCCTGATCCACTTCATCTGCGACGTGCATCGCCGCCCCTATCCCCAGCTCGTGACCGATGCGAGCGAGGCGGCGGCGGAGGAACCCGCGCCGCCCGTGGGCATGGTGCGCCTGCTCTGCCGCGCCTGCGGCGGCGCGTATCAGTATGCCGCGGGGACGATCTACGTGGACGAGGAGCGCATCGAGCAGCGGCAGATCCCCACCACCCGCGAGGTATGGTCGCCCACGCGCTTCGAGTGCAAGAAGTGCGGCTCGCCGGTGCCGTTCGATCCAGACGAGCGCTTCCTCACCGATCTCTTCACCGAGCTGCTGGCGGCCAAGCTCTTTCCGCCCAGCACGCGAGACGAGTCGGCGCTGCGCCACGTCCGGCTGATCCAGTTCCCCCGGCTGGAGGGCAAGACGCTCAATCCCGCGCACTTCCTGAAGGAGGTCGAGCGTGCCCTCGGCAATTGCGCTGCGCCCGGTCAGGAGACGCCCTTCCTGCTGGAGCTGGGGCGCTTCCAGATGGAGGTCAACGAGGTCGCGGCCGCCAAGCTGACCTTCCAGCGCATCGTGGCCGGCCCCAGCAAGTGCCCCCAGGCGCTCTACTACCTGGGCGTGATCGCCTTTCAGGAGAAGAACCTCTACGAGGCGCGCCTGTATTTTTCGCGGCTGATCCAGAGCAGCAGCCGGGAGGACTTCGACAATGAACTGGACAACCCGTTGGACATGGCCCACCATTATTTGAAACTACTGGACAAGCGGGAATTCAAGCGCTCCCACTTCCGCCTGATCTCGTCCTGAGCGGGGCCGCCCCGCACTGCGTGACCGCGGTGGCCGCACGGCCACGGTGCCCCGAGCGTCCCCCGCGCCGTAATCCGCCGCCAGGCTTCAGGAAGGCCCAGACGATGGCCCGCACCCAGGCCGGCACAAAGGTCCGCGGCCAGCCCGCTGCCGGGGCCCCGCGGCAGCGGCCCGGCAGGACCGCCGCACCGCCCGCCGTTTATCTGGATTACAACGCCACCGCACCGCTGCACCCCGCTGCCCGCGCTCCCATGCTGGCGGCCCTGGAAGCCCTGCCCGGCAACCCTTCCAGCCCGCACCGCTTCGGCCAGGCCGCGCGGGACGCCCTGGAGACGGACCGCGCCCGGCTGGCCGCCCTGCTCGGGGCAGCGCGGCGCGAGGTGTTCTTCACCAGCGGGGGCACGGAGGGCAACAACTTCCTGCTGCGCTGGCTGGCCGATGTGGAGCGCCCGGCCCATCTCATCACCAGCCCGATCGAGCACCCCTCCGTGCTGCGCAGCGCCGAGTGGCTGGCCGGGCACGGCGTGCGGGTGGACATGCTGCCCGTGCAGGCCGACGGCGTCGTGCGCGTGGAGGCCGTGGAGGCGCTGCTGCGCCCGGAAACGCGGCTCGTCTCCCTGCTGGCGGTGAACAACGAGACGGGCGTGATCCAGCCCGTGGCCGAGCTGGCGCGCCGCGTGTGGGCCTGGGAACAGGCGCAGGCCGCCGCCGGCGCGGGGCCGCGGCCTCCCGTGATCGTGCACAGCGATGCGGTGCAGGCCTTCGGGCGCATCCCGCTGGATGTGCGGGCCTGGGGCGTGGATGCGCTTACGGTGACCGCGCACAAGCTGGGCGGGCCCAAGGGCGTGGGCGCGGTGTTCCTGCGCGAAGGCGTGCCGGTGCCGGCGCTGCTGCTGGGTGGCCGGCAGGAGCGTGACCGCCGCGCCGGCACGGAGAGCGTGGCCCTGGTGGCCGGCTTCCTGGGCGCCGCGGAATGGGTGCAGAGCGAATTCGACGCGCTCCAGGCGCGCCTGGCCGGCTTGCGCGACGGCCTGATCGAGCGGCTGGCCGCTGAGCCGGGCTTCTTCCTCAACGGAGCGGGCGCGCCACGCGTGGCCAATACGGCCAATCTGGGCTTTGCCGGCCTGCCGGCGCAGAGCCTGCTGGTGGCGCTGGACCTGCAAGGCGTGGCCGTCTCCACCGGCTCGGCGTGCTCCTCGGGCGCCATCGAAGCCAGCCACGTGCTGCGGGCGATGGGCGTGGCGCCGGAGCGGCTGACGTCCTCCCTGCGCATCAGCCTGGGCCATGCCAGCACGGCGGCGGACGTGGAGCGCTGCGCGGAGGTCTTGCGGACGGAAGCGCGGCGACTGCGTGGCCGGCGGCGCGCGGCATCCTGAGCGGCCGGGGACTTGCATCGAAGCCGGCAGGGAGCCCCGCGCCCAGCGGCCGGGTCATGCCAGCCGCGCCGGACGGCCCGTGGAGGGCCCAGCGACGGCACGGCGTTGGGACGAAAAAGGGACGAGACAGGTGAGCCGCCGATGAATCGCATTCGCCGCAGCGCATGGATCGCGAGTTCCACCGTGGCGACGCTGCTGCTGGCCGTGACCGCCCCCTGGTGGCCCGGACGCGGCGGGGTGGCGGCGGCCCAGTACGCGCAGCCCGCTCCCGCCAAGTCCGCGGCGACGGGCAAGGCCCCGCAGGCGGCCAAGCCGGCCGCGCCGAGCGTGTCCGCTCCCTTGCCGGCGCCCAGCCCGCCGCAAGCCTCCGCACCGGCAACCGGCGCCGCACCGGCTGAGGTGCCCCTCATGTCGGGCAAGATCAAGCTGCCGCAGATCAAGGGCGAAACCAACATCGACGAGCTGCGCCGGCTGATCGACCTGGCCCGTGAAGCGGGCTTCAGCGAGGAGCAGCTCCGCGACATCACCGTCGAGGACGAGAGCGGCACCGTCATCAACGCCTACGAGTTCCTGCAGGCCTACGACCGGCGCCGGAAGGAAGAAGCCGACCGCATCGCCGCCGAGCAGCACAAGGTCTATCTGACGCCCAAGGACGTGATGAAGGAGCTGGATAAGAAGCAGCCGCAGGACCTGGACCAATTGCGCGAAAAGATGCTGTTCGTGGACTAGCCCCGCCCCGCCCCGCCCCTTCCGGCCGGCTGCGGCCAGCCTGCACCGCCCATTCGCCAGACGCCGCACAGCGGGCCGTACGCCCGTCAGCTCGAACCAGCCCCGGCCGCCCCTGCGATCGCCGGCTCGCTCACCCGCACGCGGGAACTTCGGCCGCGCGCCCACGCCCGAGCCTGTCAGGATTGGCGGACCCGGCTGACGAGGGGTTGATCGGAACGCAGACCGCAAGGCTTTGCAGGCCACCCGGGGTGCTGCGCCCGCTTGCCCTGCCGCGCCGGGCGGGGCATGCTGAACGCAGGCTGGCTGCTCCTGCGCTGCCCTGCCGGCGGCGCGGGGCGGGCCGGCACGACCTCATTCTGGCCCCAGGTGGACATGACCGGCACTGCCGCACCGGAACTGAGCGCCGCGCCGCGTGCGTTGGGTCAGAGCCTCACGGACCTGATCGGCAACACGCCGCTGCTGCGGCTGGAGCGCATCGTGCCGGGCGGCAACCTGTACGCCAAGGCGGAGTGGTACAATCCCGGCCAATCGGCCAAGGACCGCCCGGCCTGGAAGATCATCCAGGAAGGCGAGCGCAGCGGCGCGCTGCGCGCCGGGCGCACCCTGCTGGACGCCACCAGCGGCAATACGGGCATCGCCTACGCCATGATCGGCGCGGCGCGCGGACACCGCGTCTGCCTGTGCATGCCGGCCAGCGTCAGCCCTTCGCGCATCAAGATTCTGAAGGCCTTCGGGGCGGAGCTGATCCTGACGGACCCGGCGCTGTCCTCCGACGGCGCGATCCTCAAGGCGCAGGAGCTGTACCGGGCCGAGCCGGAGCGCTACTTCTACGCGGACCAGTACAGCAACGAGAACAACTGGAAGGCACATTTCGAGACCACGGGCCCGGAGATCTGGCGCCAGACCGGGCGGGCCGTTCGCCACTTCGTGGCCACGCTGGGGACATCCGGCACGTTCATGGGCGCCGCGCGCTACCTCAAGGCCCGCGACCCCTCCATCCAGGCCATCGAGGTGCAGCCGGACTCCTCCTTCCACGGGCTGGAGGGCATGAAGCACATGGACAGCGCCATCGTGCCCAAGTTCTACGATCCTGCCTTCGCCGACCGCAAGATGGCCGTTCGCACCGAGGCCGCCTACGATGCCGTGGTGGAATTGGCAAAGCGCGAGGGACTGCTCGTGGGCGTTTCTGCCGGTGCGGCGCTGGTCGCCGCTCGCGAGGTGACGAGGGAGCACCCGGGCCAGTGCGTGGTCACGGTGTTTCCCGACAACGGCATGAAATACTTGAGCGAGCGGTTCTGGAGTGATAACCTTTAGGATCAATTTCAATAATCATTTCAACCTTCATCGCTCTTCAGGAAATCACCATGACCGCCGTTATCGAGATCCCCTCGGCATTGCAGAAGTTCGTGAACAACCGCGCCAGCGTGACGGTGCCGGAAGGCAGCGTAAAGGCTGCTATCGACAGCCTGCTGAGCCAGTATGGCGGGCTCAAGGAGCACCTGTTCGACGAGCAGGGCCGCGTGCGCAGCTTCGTGAACATCTACCTCAATGACGAGGACATCCGCTTCGAGCAGAACCTGGACACGCAGGTCAAGAACGGGGACGTGATCCAGATCGTGCCCTCCATCGCCGGGGGGCGCTAGCCGGCCGGGTGCAACGCCGTGCCCGCAGGTGGCCGGGAGTGCCGCCCGGGCGATGGCGCGGGGCCGGACGGGGGGCGCAACAGGGCCGCGACCAGGATTGGGCCGCGCGGGGGGCGCCTCGCAGAGGGGGCGGCGGGTGCGCGCGGATGCCAGGCGGGGCTCCCCATGGCTTAATAGTTGCTTACGTATCAGGCGCATGCAGGTGGCGGAACCCGCTCTGGCCGGCGCCGCCCGCTTGATGCCGCCCGGCTGGCACGTGGGCCGGGCTGCGCCGATTTGCTTTGAGGAGTTCAGCTTTGGGCGAACCAACCAGCTCGGCTGTGCAGCTGCACACCATTGCGGAGGGGACATTCCTGTTCTGCTCTCCGCAGGGCAACATCCTGTTCGGCTGCCCGCCGGAGGTGCTCAAGCGCATCCTGTCCGCCCATCTCCCCATGCCGGACACCGTCGTGGTGCCCGAGAAGCTGAGTCACTTCCACTCGTCCCAGGCTTCGCTGGAGTTCCCGCTCTACCACTTCCTGTTCGTGCAGCGCGGGCTGGAGCGCGAGCGGCGCTTCCAGGTGCTGGCGCTGCCGGAGCAGTGCAAGGCGCTGGCCGAGCTGCTGCGCGTGACGGTGCTGGGGCCGACGGACAAGGAGATGATCGCAGCCGGGACGCCGGCGGCCGTGGCCAAGGAGCTCTTCGGCGAACTGACCTATATGAGCCTGAAGAACCCGGCCAGCAAGGGCAAGCCGTACCGCATCGAGGAGATGATCAACTTCTTCCCGCTCAAGCCCAAGGAGCACATCGAGGTCTATGCGCAGCAGGACAAGCTGCCTGCGGTGTTCGTGGAGCGCCAGGGCGGCGCGCACTACCGCGTCCTGTACGGTGAGGATGCCTATGACGTCGACCTGACCGTCTCGGCGGAGCAGCAGCCCAACTACGAGCTCGCCCACCACACGTTCGACAAGTCGCCGGGCAAGTTCCAGATCACCGTGCTCGGCCGCAGCAACGGCTTCGACCCGAAAGACCCTGCCAACGGCTACCTGCTCAACATCGACGGCAAGGTGGTGCTGTGGGATTGCCCGGCTTACCTGCACCAGCACCTCAAGGCGCTCAAGCTCTCGCCCAACGAGATCGACGCGTTCATCCTCTCCCACGTGCACGAGGATCACCTGGACGCTTCGGAGTCGCTGCGCGATCCGCCCTTCGAGCTGTGGGCCACGCCGGAGGTGTACCTGAGCCTGCGCATCAAGCTGGCGGCGGTGTACGGCTGCAGCGTGGAGGAGGCCAGGAAGTTCCACCACTGGCACCCGATCGACGTGGATCAGCCGCCCGTGGAGGTAGTGCCCGGCGCAACGTTCGAGTTCTTCCACTCCGTGCACGCCATCCCGGCGATCGGGGTGCGCATCCGCAAGGAGCTGGGCGGCCGCCAGGCCCTGCTGCACATCTCCGGCGATCACCTGGCCCGCTCGGCGCTGGACGCCATGCACAAGGCCAAGGGCATCTCCAAGCAGCGCTATGAGCAGACGACCCACCTGCTGACGGGCGAGGAGACGCTGGTGGTGATCGACGCGGGCGGCGGTGCCATCCATGGCGATTACCGCGACTACCTGAGCTGGCCCGGGCGCATCGCCTACATGCACACGGGCCTGATCCAGGAGCAGCTTCCCCCCGGCCAACAACTCGCCAAGTCGGGTCAGGTACTGGACGTGCTCGGCTAGAACGCCGCGCGGGACTGCGGAGGCCGGCAGCGATGCGGACCGAAGCGCTGCCGGAAGCCGGGCTGGAGGGATCAGGAGCGGGGGATCTCTTTCTTGCTGGGCGGCTCTTCTTCCTCTTCGCCCTTCTCGGCCTGCTTCATGCTCTTGCGGAAATTGGTGATCATCTTGCCGACGCCTTCGCCCACTTGCGGCAACCGGGTGGAGCCGAAGAGCACGACGACGATGATCAGGATGACGATCAACTCCTGCATACCTAAGCCGAACATTTCCGACCTCGCTGATTGAAAATCATGCCCGCCGGCGTCTCCCGGTTCGCATCCTCGCGGCGGACGGGATGCACTTGGGCCTCCGCTTTTAAGCTAGCATCTTACCCACCGCTCACCGCGGAAGTCTAGCCAGGGGCCCACGCCCGCAGGGCAACCGCAAAGTCGCCTGCCATGCGCCAACGATTCGGCCGGAGCGGGACCTCATCCCCCCAACCCCCCTGCTCCACTAGGCAGAGCAGGGGGGCTTCCTGGCTGCGCAGATCCGCTTGCAATGAGCCTTGCAGCCCCTCCCTGCCTAGCGGGGAGGGGCGGCACGGCGCCCCGGCGCCGTGCGGGGTGGGGTCTTGCGCGAGGCTGGTGTGGCTCCGCTCAGGGCGGAATGCGGTTGCCCTGCCCACGCCCGGCGCTCCCGCCGAGGTCTCTGAGCCCGCCCGGGCCGCGGCCTTGATTAGCCCCGCCAAACGGGATAGACCATCGGAAGAAGCGCGGCCCAGCCCCGCCCACCGCCGCCCACGCAGCCCCCACAGCCGCCTGCAGCCAGCGGCGCACCGGAGCGGGCCGACGCGGCTTGCAGCGCCCCGGCGCACCCCGAGCGCCCGGCGCGCAGCGACCCCACCTCCCTTGCGGGACGATGCCGATGGATTGGCCGCACACGATCGTCAACGTGCTCAAGCAGTACCAGGTCAAGCACGTCAACTACCTGCCCGACGCCATGGGCGAGCGGCTGCTCAAGCTCATGCGCGAGGACCCCGACTTCGACCTGCTGCCCCTGGCGCGCGAGGAGGAGGGTATCGGCGTGGTCTGCGGGCAGTCCCTGGGCGGCAAGCGCGGCGTGCTGCTCTGCCCGACCTCCGGCATCGGCAACTCGCTCAATGCGCTGGCCTCGCTGCCCATCCCCTACCGCATCCCCGTACCCATGATCATCGGCTTCCGCGGGGACCTGGGGGAATTCAACTCCACCCAGGTGATGATGGGGCAGGCCCTGCCGGACATCTTCCGCGCTATGCGCATCCCGTTCTACGAGCTCAAGCGCGAGGACGAGGTGGCGGTGCTGACGGAGGGCTTCCTGCGCATCTGCTACGCCACCGAATCCCCGGCCGCCCTGCTGATCACCACGCAGCTGGCGGGCTGGAAGGAATGACGCCCCCGCACCGGTCGCGACCATGATGGACATGCTGGCGGCCACCCAGGCCCTCGTCCGGCGCCTGGCGGACGACGTGCCGGTCGTGGCCTCGCTGGGCAATCCCGGCTTGAACCTGTACAACGCCAAGCCCGGCCGCGCGCGCAACTTCTACTTCCGCAACGCCATGGGCTCCGCCTGCTCCCTGGCGCTGGGCCTGGCCATGGCCCGGCCCGAGCAGCGCGTCGTGCTGCTCGATGGCGACGGCAGCCTGCTGATGAACCTGTCCTCGCTCGCCAGCGAGGGCTGGCGCGGCCCACGCAACCTGGTGCACGTGTGCTGGGACAACCGCATGTACGAGATGACGGGCAAGCAGCCCACCGCCACCGCCGGCCCGGCCGACCTGGCCGCCATGGCCGAAGGCGCGGGCTTCCCCCGCGTCGAGCGCGCGGAGACGCTGGCCGCCTTCGAGGCCGCCATCGAGCGCGCACTGGCCGAGGCGGGCCCGTGGTTCATCCTGGCGGTCGTGACCGGCGAGCGCGCCCGGCGCGACCCCAAGGGGCCCACGAGCCCCACCGGCATCCGCCACCGCTTCCAGCCCGAGCTGGGCGGCTGACCGCCCCGTCCGCGCCCCCTCCCGCTCTCTCACCCCACTGCCGTCGCGCCCATGATCAACATGCTGCAGGCCACCCGGGCCCTGGTGAAGCACCTGTCCGACGAGCACCTGGTGGTGGCCGGCCTGGGCAATCCCAAGTTCACGCTGTTCGAGGCCAAGGATCGCCCGCGCAATTTCTACATCTGGAACGCCATGGGCATGACGGCCTCCATCGGCCTGGGGCTGGCGATGGCCCAGCCGGACAAGCGCGTGGTCGTCCTGCAGGGCGATGGCTGCCTGCTCATGAACCTGAGCTGCCTGGCCACCGAGGCCTGGCGCGCGCCGCGCAACCTGGTGCACATCGTGTGGGACAACCGCATGTACGAGCTGACCGGCAAGCAGCCCACCGCCACCGCCGGCCCGGCCGACCTAGCCGCCATCGCGGAGGGCGCCGGCATCAGCAAGGTCGAGCGCGTGGAGACGCTGCCGGCCTTCAACGCCGCCGTGAAGCGGGCCCTGGTGGAGGACGGCCCCTGGTTCATCCACTGCATTGTGGACGACCAGCGCGCCGGCAAGGCGCCCCCCAAGAGCCCCACCTTCATCAAGCACCGCTTCATGAGCGACCTGGGGACGCAGCACTGAG
>JBGOUY010000226.1:0-7414 GCA_041477795.1 bacterium | reverse complement strand
GTGCTGCTGCCGCCGGGCAAGCACCACGTGCAGGTGCAGTACACCACGGCGGGCGGCAGCGCGGCCTCCACGCGCGACCTGGGCGAGGTGCCCGTGGCCGCGGGCGAGACCCGCTTTGTGATCCTGCACACCCTGCGCTAGGAGCTCCTTTTGCTGAACAACGAAACTTCTGCTGCGGGGGAGCATGCTCCCCCGCGCCCCCATTCCACTGAACACTTGCCCGGCAACGATTCACCCACTCGCTGAGATAATAACCAAAATGGGTGCCGGGAGCCTCGCTCCCTGGCGGGATGGTCAGGGGCAGAGCCCCTGACCCGCCGGAGGCAGGAAATTCACACGCGTTGCGCCGACGGCGTTGACCCGCGGTGCGGCCCCGGCTTGCCCGCGGCGGGGGCCGTGGGCTAGGCTTGGGAGTGCGTGCCGCGCGCCCCGGCAGGCGGGCAACGCGCCCGGCGCCGCACGCAGCGCCGCACGCAGCGACCCGGTGCGCCCGGCCTCACGGCAGCGTCGGTTCACTCTCCTCCCCCCCGTCACCTGTGTCCCTGACCCATGCCCACTCCCTATGACGTCGCCGTGATCGGCTCCGGCCCGGGCGGCTACGTGGCCGCCATCAAGGCCGCCCAGGCCGGGCTCAAGCCCGTCGTGATCGAGCGCGACCGCCTGGGCGGGATCTGCCTCAACTGGGGCTGCATCCCCACCAAGGCCCTGCTGCGCAACGCGGAGCTGTACCAGGTGCTGCAGGACGCGGAAGCCTACGGCTTCAGCACCGGCAAGCTCGGCTTCGATGCGGGCAAGATCGTCGATCGCTCGCGCCAGGTGGCCGACAAGATGAGCCGCGGCGTGGCCTCCTTGTTCCGCAAGTACAAGGTGGAGCACCTGCAGGGCAGCGCGCGCTTCCTTGCCCCCACGCGGCTGGAGGTGAGCGGCGAGGGCGGCAAGGCCCAGACCGTCGAGGCCCGCTCCGTCATCGTCGCCACCGGCGCCCGGCCGCGCCGCAGCGAGGCGTTGCCGGTGGATCACCAGACCGTGCTCGACTATCGCGATGCGCTGCTGCTCAAGAAGTTCCCCAAGCAGTTGCTCATCGTGGGGGCCGGTGCGATCGGCGTGGAGTTTGCCTACTACTTCTCCGCCTTCGGGGTGGAGGTGCACCTGGTGGAAATGCTGCCGCAGCTCCTGCCCAACGAGGACGCGGAGATCGCCGACCTGCTCTTGCGCGCCTTCCGCAAGGCCGGCATCCACTGCTACACCGGCACGCGCCTGGAGCGCTTCAAGGCCGGCAAGAGCAAGGTCGAGGCGACCCTGCAGGGCACCAAAGGGACGACCGAACTCAGCTGCGACCTGGCGCTGATCGCCGTGGGCATGGAGGCGCTGGTGGAGGGGCTGGGGCTGGACAAGGCCGGCGTGGCCCTGGAGCGCGGCTTTGTGAAGGTGGACGGGCAGCAGCGCACGAACGTGCCGAGCGTCTACGCCATCGGCGACGTGTCGGGCCATCAACTCCTGGCGCACAAGGCCTCCGCCGAGGCCGAGACGGCGGTTGCCGCCATCGCCGGCCACGCGCCGCGCCCGCTGGACTACGGCCAGGTGCCCGCGTGCACCTACTGCCAGCCCCAGGTGGCCTCCATCGGGCTCACGGAGGCCAAGTGCAAGGAACAGGGCCTGCGCTACCGGGTGGGCCGCTTCCCCTTCGCCGCCTCGGGCAAGGCCAATGCGATCCGGCACCTGGACGGCATGGTCAAGCTGATCTTCGGCGAGCCCTACGGCCAGCTCCTCGGCGCGCACCTGATCGGCCCGGACGTGACCGAGCTGCTGGCCGAGCTGGGCCTGGCCATGCGGCTGGAAGCGACCTACGAGGAGCTGCTGGCGACGATCCACGCCCATCCCACCCTCTCCGAGAGCGTCTTCGAGGCGGTCGGCGTCGCCTTCGGCACCAGCGCCAACCTGTAGCGCGCCCGCCCCCAGTGGCCGCCCCGGCCCATGCGGCCCGCCCGGCGCGCCGCGCTGAGCGACCCCAGCGGAGCCGGCGGGCGGGCCGCGGCGGGGCCGGCCGGGGGGAGCACTGCGGGCGGGCGCGGGCCGGCCGCTGGGGCCAGCCGGGGCCCTTCCGGGGCAGCACGGCGGCACGAAGGGGTCCGGCGCCCCGCGCGCGTCGTTATAGGGGAGCGCTCCCCGCTCCGGGGCAACCCTGTCCGAGCCCCCGCCGAGCGCAGGGGCCGGGGGCCCGCCGAGCCCGGCGGGACGCGGCGGGGATTGGCGTTTTCGGCGGGTTCATACTATACAGGACGTTAACCCTTCGCTGGTCCTGTCTGTGGTGGAACGCGAGCGATGAAGGCACGCGCAGCAAAACGGTCGAGTTTGGCGCCCCAGATCCGGGCGACCGTGCTGGCGCCCCATCGAGAGCAGACCGAGCAGATCCTCCATCAGCTCATCGGCTGCAAGTACTTCCACTCCATGACGCCGGACATCCTGCGTCTGGTGCTGAAGAACGGGGAGCTGCTGGAGGTGCCCGCCGGCGTCAAGCTGGTGGAAGAGGGCGCCACAGACGACGACATGTACTTCCTGCTGGATGGCTCGGTCGCCGTCAAGTCCGGCGAGAAGGTCATCCTGCGCCTCAACACCCCCGGCGATGTCGTCGGCGAGCTGGCGGTCATCAGCGACCAGGCCCGCTCGGCCGACGTGGTCACGGAGACCAGGTCCCGCCTGGTGCGCGTCTCCACCTCCTTCGTGCGGCGCTGGAGCGCCAATCCCAAGCTGGTGGTGGAATTCTACACGGTGTTCTCGCACATCATGGCCGCCAAGCTGCGCGAGACCTCGCGCCGGGCGCGCCTGTACGAGGACGCGGTGCTGGAGGCGCGGGACCTGGCCACGGCCCACACGCGGCTGGAAACGGAGATCGAGGACAAGCTCAACGAGATCACCCTGTACTCGCGCGTGATCGAGTCCAGCACCTCGGCCGTGCTCATCACCGATCCGGGCGGCGTCGTCATCAAGCAGAACGCCGCGGCCGTGCAGCTCCTCAAGCAGCTCGGCATCAAGCCCAGTGGAGAGCCCCACAAGATCATGCGGGTCGTGGCCAACTTTGGCCTGGGCAACTACCCGGAGCAGGACTTCGGTCTGGCCTGGCAGGGCGAATGGAGCCTGGAGCGCGAGGTGGACCCCATCGTGCTGCGGGTCACCGTCACGCCCATCTACGGTCAGCAGGACACGCTCAAGCACGTGGCCTTCCAGCTCGTGGACATCTCCCTGCAGAAGGAGCAGGAGCGCGCCCTGGGCACCAAGAACGAGGAGATCCGCAACACCCTGCTGGACCTGGAGGAGACCTACCAGGAGCTGCAGCGCACCGACCTCATGAAGACCGAGACGCTCAACGCGATCTCCAACGAGCTCGGCACGCCGATCCGGCGCATCATCAACCATTCCAGCAAGGTGCACCAGAGCTTCAAGGAGCTCTCGCCCGAGGAGCTGCAGCAGCACCTGGAGGCGATCCACGAGCAGACCGAATACCTCAAGATCATCACCGAGAACATCAACTACCTGATCGACCTGCAGACCGACCTGCAGACGGTGGGCACGGCCCCGCTGGACCTGCGCGACGTGGCGCACACGGTCGCCAGCGAGCTGGAATCCTGGGCCCAGCGCAAGTCCATCAAGTTCGTGCTGGAGCTGCCCGACGAGCCGCTGACCCTGGTGGGCGACCGGGACCAGTTCAAGACCGTGCTCAGCCTGCTGGTGGAGCAGGCGCTGCTGGTGGGCAAGACGCGCTCCACCATCACCATCCGCGGCAAGGCGCTCGACGCCTCCCAGCAGGTGCACCTGGAGGTGGCCTACCAGGGCCCCAGCTTCAAGACCATCTCCGCCTCGGACAGCGCGGCCAAGGGCCGCATGGGCCTCATCATCGGGCTGCCGCTGGCGCGCAAGGTGATCTCCCAGTACCAGGGCACGCTGCAGTTCCTGGGCGACAAGAAGAAGGGCTCGGTCAGCATCGTGCTGCCGCAGGTGCAGAAGGCGGGCGAGGAGCGGCCCAACCGCATCATGATCGTGGACGAGCAGGACATGGATCGCATGATCGCCAAGGGCGTCATCGACCACCTCTGGCCCGATTCGATCATCCTCTCCACGGACAATCCCTTCGAGTTCCTCGACAACTACGAGGACTTCCGGCCCGACCTGGTCATCATCGATCCGGACATCCACGACCCGGGCTGGAACAACCACCGCGTGCTGGCCTCGCTCACGCAGAACCGCCGCCACCTGTGCCCGATCCTGGCCGTCAGCTCGCTCTACAAGGACTTCGCCGAGCGCACCATCGCCGTGGAACGGGGCGTGTCGGACTTCCTCGAGAAGCCCTATTCCATCTTCGATCTGCGCTTCAAGGTGAAGTCGCTGCTCTCCTCCCACCGCAAGGAGGAAACGCTGCACCACACCATGGACCAGGCGCAGCGCCAGGCCTACACGGACGGGCTCACCAAGCTGGCCAACCGCAAGCACTTCGACGAGTTCCTCGAGACGCAGGTCGAATACTCGCGCCAGACCGGCAAGCCCTGCTCGCTGATCATGCTGGATGTGGACAACTTCAAGCACTACAACGACACCAACGGCCACCAGTTCGGCGACGAGGTGCTCAAGGGGATCGGGCGGGCGCTGCGCGATGCGGTGCGCGCGTCGGACCTGGCCGCGCGCTACGGCGGCGAGGAGTTCACCGTGGTGCTGCCCGAGACGCGCAAGGAAATGGCCGCGGTGGTGGCGGAGAAGGTGCGCCGCTCCATCTGCGAGCGCAAGTTCCCCAACCAGGAAAAGCAGCCGCTCGGCTGCGTGTCGGCCAGCCTGGGCGTGGCCACCTTCGACGAGGACGCCAAGAACGGCGAGGACCTGATCAAGGCCGCCGACGACGCGCTCTACCTCTCCAAGCAGAACGGGCGCAACCAGGTCACCATCGCCAATGCCGGCCCGCGCGCCGCCGAGTCCGCGCCGGCCGCCGCCGCCAGCCGCGCCTAGCCGCCCCCGCCGCAGACCGCAGCACCGGACCGCAGCACCGCCGCGCCCATGCTGGCTCTGCAAGGGGGGGGGGGCAGGGGGCAGCGCTCCCGGCCGTGAGCCCCGCTCGCGGGGCGAACCCACAGCATAGGTGCGGGTGGCCGCGCCCCCGCGCGGCTGTTCGTCCTTTGCCCGCAACCGCCTAGACGATGCGCTTGAAGCGCTTTTCCAGCTCGCGCAGGGGGAACTCCACCCACACCGGCCGGCCGTGCGGGCAGTACAGGTTGATGTCCAGCTGCTGCAGCTGGCTCAGCAGGGCCTCCATCTCCTCGCGGCTGAGCACGTCCCCCGCGCGGATCGCGGCGTGGCAGGCCACGCGCTCCAGGATCTCGTTGTAGACCTCCTCCAGGCGCCCGCTCTTGCCGAACAGCGCCAGCTCGTCCAGCACCTCCAGGATCAGCGCCGGCACGTCGCGCCCGGCCAGCAGCGCGGGCACCTGGCGCAGCAGGAAGCTGTTGCGCCC
The DNA here is from genome assembly GCA_041477795.1 of bacterium. Lineage (GTDB taxonomy): Bacteria > SAR324 > SAR324 > SAR324 > JACQKK01 > DATFMP01. Next base: position 1,920 of record JBGOUY010000226.1, on the reverse strand, counting down.
GAACGGCTCGATTGCGAAGCCCAGCGCGCGCCACTGGGGCAGGTACTGCTCCAGCAGCAGCGCGTTCTGCGCGCTCAGCTCGACGCTCAGCGGGATCAGGAAGCGCTCGCCGGGCGGGCTCCCGGCGTAGTACTGCGCCCGGTAGCGCTCGAACAGGATGCGCTCGTGGGCGGCGTGCTGATCCAGCAGCAGCAGCCCGTCGCCCCGCTGCGCCAGCACATACGTGTTATGGAATTGGCCCAGCACCGCCAGCCCGCCGTCCAGCAGGGCCTGCGGCGGCTCGCGTCCCGGAGCCAGCCCGGCCGCAAGGGGCTGGAAGTGGAAAGCGCTCCCCGCGAAGGGCCGCACGGGCTCGCCGGGTGCCTGGCCCGCTGCCGCGCCCGGCTCCCGGCCTGGCGCTCCGCCCGGCTCCAGCGGCGCCGGCTGCCGGCCCGGCTGCGCTCCGCGCGAGCCCGCCGCCCACGCTCTCTCCGCCCACGGTGCGGCCAGGCCCGCATCGCGCACCTGCGCCGCCTCGCGCGCCGGGAACGCGGCGTCCCTCCCGCGCGCACCGCCCGCAGCGGCGCCGCCGCCCAGCCCGGGCAGGCGCCCCTGCGCCCCCGGCCCGCCGCCCTCCGCCGCCGCGTCCTCCGCCGCGCCGGGGAACACCGCGCGCCGGGCGCCCGCCAGCAGCGCACGGTGCAGGTGATCCGCCAGCAGCGTGTGGATCAGCTGCGGATTGCGCAGCCGCACCTCGCTCTTGGCCGGGTGCACGTTGACGTCCACCTCTTCGGCCGCCAGCTCCAGCATCAGCACGTAGGCCGGGTGGCGATCCTTCATCAGCAGCGTGCGGTAGGCCTGGTACACCGCGTGGTTGAGCCCCGCGTTGCGGATGGGCCGCCCGTTGATGAAGAGGTACTGCCAGCGCCGGCTGGCGCGCGAATGGCTGGGGTGCGAGAGCAGCCCCGTCGCCCGCAGCGCGGCCGTCTGCAGGGCCACGGGCAGCAGCCCCTCGTGCAGCTCGCGCCCGAAGAGCTGGTACACCCGCTCGGCCAGCGTGGCGCAGCGCGGCAGGTCCTGCACCGTGCGCGCGTTGTGCACGAGGCGGAAGTGCACGGCCGGGTGCGCCAGCGCCAGGTTGGCGAAGGCCGCCTGGACGTGCTGGAACTCCGTCGCCGTGGCGCGCAGGAACTTGCGCCGCGCCGGCACGCCGGCGAAGAGCTCCTCCACCGTGACCTTGCTGCCGCGCGGGAAGCCGACCCGACCGGCCTCGCGCGGCACGCCCCCTTCCAGCAGCAGGCGCGTGCCGCCCGCCGTCTCGTCCGCGCAGGTCACCAGCTCGAAGCGCGAGACCGCCGCGATGGAGGCGAGCGCCTCCCCGCGGAAGCCCAGCGTGGCGATGTGCGCCAAGTCCGCCTCGTCGTGCAGCTTGCTGGTGGCGTGGCGCTGCACGGAGCGGCGCGCATCGTCCTCGTCCATGCCGCAGCCGTCGTCCAGCACGGAAATGAAGCTCTTGCCGCCCTCGCCCAGCGTCACCGAGATCTGGCCCGCCCCCGCATCCAGGGCGTTTTCCAGCAGCTCCTTGACCACCGAGGCCGGCCGCTCCACCACCTCGCCCGCGGCGATCTGGTTGATGACGCGGTCGGGCAGGATGCGGATCGGGCGGCGCGGGAATGCCGCGCGCGCCGGCGCGGGCGCAGGCCCCGCTGCCAGGCCGTCTGGGCGCTCCGGATGCTGCGGGCGGTCGGGGGGCTGGGTGCGCGCGGGGCGGTCGGGTGCGTCCATGCGAGCCGGGCGGCCTGCCGAAGGGAGGGAAGGGGGGCGCAGGCGTGGCGGGCCCCGCCTGCGCGCGGTCGAGGCGGCTGTCTACAGGTGTACGCCCAGCGCCGCTGCCTCGCAAGCCGCAGCCGGGCCAGCCGCGCCGGGTGCCGATCTTGCATG
>JBGOUY010000303.1:0-5099 GCA_041477795.1 bacterium | reverse complement strand
TTCGCCCAGAACAAATCGGCCGCGAAAGATCTGATCCGCTATATCAGCCAGAAGGAACAAGTGTTCCAGATTCTCACCGCTTCCGACGGCTACGACATGCCGCAACAGGCCAGCTTGTTGACGCACAATGCGTGGGTGAAGGCTGCGCCCCCGGTCGGGACTGAGTACAACTATCCCATCCGCGGCGACGAGATTCCTTGGATGGGCGGCATGCCGGCGCCGTCCGACGTCGGGGGCCAGATCTACTCCCAGTCCACGTTCGGCAACCTGGTGGCGCGCCACACCACCGGGGGCATGTCCGTGGACGAGGCCATCAAGTGGTGTGAGAACGAGCTGGAAGGCTTCCTGCGGGAGGCGTGATGTCCAGCGGCAGTTGACTGCTGGCCAGCCCTCCCCGCCGGGAGGGTTGGCCGGAGCCACGCAGGTTGCCGCGATCCGCTGTACGAGTCATCCCTTGGGGAACCTTCCATGTCTTTGCACATCTCCCACGCGCGCGTTTCGCTGCTGGATGGACCGGCCCAGCGGGCCGGTCTGGCCTATCGGGTGCGCCGGTTCGCCTCGGCCCGCTCCACGCTCGCGTTCCTGCTCGTCCTGCCGCTGCTCGCACTGATCGGGGGGCTGGTCGTATATCCCTTTTTCTATGCGATCTGGCTGAGCCTGCTCAACAAGTCCGAAACGACGTTCGTCGCCTTCAAGAACTACGAGTTCCTGCTCAAGCGCGACACGTTTTGGATGGTGGTTCGGCAGTCGTTCCTGTTTGCCCTGACCGCCGTGGCGTTCAAGGCCTTGATCGGATTCATACTTGCCCACTTGGTAGATACCCTCCCGAACAAGCGGCAGCGCATCTGGCGCGGCATGTTGCTGGTGCCGTGGGTGATTCCCCCGGCCCTGAGCACGCTGGGCTGGTGGTGGCTGTTCGACCCGACTTACAGCGCCATCAACTGGGTGCTCCGCTCCACCGTCGGAATCAGCATTCCCTGGTTGAGCGAGCCGCTCTGGGCGCGCTTCTCGGTGATTCTGGTCAACATCTGGTATGGGTCGCCGTTCTTCATGATCATGTATCTGGCCGGGCTGAAGTCCGTCCCCGCCGACCTGTACGAGGTCGCCGCCATCGACGGCGCCAATGCCTTCCAGCGCATGCGCTACGTGACGATCCCGATGATGCGCAACATTATCGCGATCACGGTGCTGTTCTCGATCATCGTGACCTTCGCCAACTTCGACATCGTGCGGGTGCTGACCTGGGGTGGACCGCGTAACACGACGGACCTGTTCGGAACCTGGTCGTTCAAGCTCGGCATCGGTTCGGGCGACATTCCGTTGGGGGCCTCGGTCTCGCTGTTCCTGTTTCCCCTGCTGGCCGTGCTGGCCGTCTTCATCTTGCGCGACGTCTCGCGCCGCACCCGGGAGATTTGAACACGCAATGAACAGCCAAGGCATCGTTCCCGCCAGCGCGGCCGAAGGGGCGCAGCGGTCGCGCGCCGGCAGCATCCGGCGCAGCCGCCGCTGGGCCCTGATTCTGGCCTATGTGTTCCTGGGCGTGTTCGTGGTGTTCTTCCTGTTCCCGCCCTATTACATGATCATCACGTCATTCAAGACCGACGTGGAAATCTCGAGCTTGAAAGGCAGTCCCTGGTTCATCCACGAGAGCCCGACGCTCTACCACTACACGAACCTGCTGACCAACACGCAATTCCCCACGTTTTTCCTGAACACCGTCATCGTGACGATCTCCTCGGTGATCGTCTCCATCTGCATCAGCGTCATCGCGGCCTATTCGCTGGCACGCATGCGCTTCCTGGGGTCGGCGGCGCTGGCGACGGGCGTGTTCCTCACCTACCTGGTGCCGGATACCCTGCTTTTCATCCCGCTCTTCAAGGTGATCGGCGCGCTGGGCTTGCTGAACACCAAGTGGGCCCTGGTGCTGGTGTACCCCAGCCTGGCGGTGCCCTTCTGTACCTGGATCATGATCGGCTACTTCGCCTCCATCCCCAAGGAACTGGACGAGGCGGCGCTCATCGACGGGGCGAGCCATTTCCAGATGCTTTTCAAGATTTTCATCCCGGTGGCCTTGCCAGGCATCATCGCGGCCACGATCTTTGCCTTCACCGTCTCGTGGGCGGGGTTCCTTTATCCGGCCGCGTTCATCTTCAATCCCGGCGAGATGGTGGTGACCGTGGGCACGGTCGCCACGCTGATCCGGGGTGACGTGTACCACTGGGGCGGGCTGATGGCGGGCGCCCTGGTGGCCGCCGCGCCGCCGGTGATCATCTACGCCTTCCTGATGGACTACTACATCGCCGGCCTCACGGCGGGGTCGACCAAAGGCTAGCGCAGCGGCCTGGCTGCGGCGACCGAGGGGTACAGCCGGCTGGGCCCTTCCGGCGCGATCGCACGGACGGCGCCTGCCTGCAGCCCGCCGGCATGCTCCGCGCAGGCCGGCGAGCGCCTGCCGCGAGTCGGCTCTAGCGAAACCGGAGCAAGAGTTGGGGGCACGGCGGACCGCGCCGGAGCGGGCGCCGCTCTTGGCGGGCGCTCAGTTGATCTTCTCGCGCCCGCCGTGCGGATTGAAGTTCTTCAGGATGCGGGTCCACTCGTCCTCCTCGTCGCCGGCATCGCCCTCCTTGCGGGCTTCCTCCAGTTCGGGCGTGGGCTCGATCTTGGACTTCTCCAGCACGTGGTTGGCCACGAAGATGGGCGAGGGCGCGCGCAGGGCCAGCGCAATGGCGTCGCTGGGGCGCGAATCCACCGAGAAGCGTTGCTCCTTCACCTGGAAGTACACGCGGGCGAAGTAGGTATTGTCCACCAGGTCCACCACCTCCACGCGCTCCACCATGCCGCTCATGACGGCGATGGTGTTGCTGAGCAGGTCGTGCGTCATCGGCCGGGGCGACTCGATGCCCTCCAGCTTCATGGCGATGGCGTGTGCCTCGAAAATCCCGATCCAGATCGGCAGCATCAGCCCGGACTCCTCCGCCTGCAGGATCACGATGGGGGAGTTCGTGTTGGGATCCAGCACAAGCCGGTGCACCTTCATCTCTGTGAAGCCGTCAGGAGTCACGGGTCACCTCCCTGGCCACGAGGGAATACTTGCGCGCCGCGACGATCTCCACCGGCACCAGCTCGCCGGGGCGGCGCTGCGAGTCGGGCAGCAGCGCCGGCTTGTTGCCCCGCGTGCGGCCGGTCATGGCGGCGCCGCGCGGGTGCGGGCCCTCGATCAGCAGCTCCTGCCGCGTGCCGATGAGCGCCGCGTTGCGCTCGCGCACGATCTCGTCGTGCAGCCCAAAGAGGCGTTCCAGGCGCTCGGCCCGCACGGGCTCGGGCACCGCATCGGGCAGGTCGGCTGCGGGCGTGCCGGAGCGCGGCGAGTACTTGAAGGCGTAGAGCTGGTCGAAGCGCACCGTGCGCATCACGTCCAGCGTGGCCTGGAAGTCCTGCTCCTGCTCGCCGGGGAAGCCCACGATGATGTCTGTGGACAGGGCCACGCTGGGCACGCGCTGCCGGATCATGGCCATCTTGTCCAGGTACTCGGCGATCTGGTGGTTGCGGCGCATGGCCTTGAGGATGCGGTCCGAGCCGGATTGCACGGGCAGGTGCACGTGCTCGCAGAGCTTGGGCAGCTCCGCATGCGCCTGGGCCAGCTCCTCGCGGAAGTCCTTGGGGTGCGGGGAAGTATACCGGATGCGCTCCAGGCCCGGCACGTCGTTAAGCCCCCGCAGCAGCTCCACAAAGTTGACCCCGCCGGCGGTGTAGGAGTTCACATTCTGCCCGAGCAGCGTGATCTCCTTCACGCCCCGCTCCGCCAAGGCCCGCGCCTCCGCCAGGATGTTGTCCGGCTCGCGGCTCACTTCGCGTCCGCGTGTATAGGGTACAACGCAGAAGGTGCAGAAGTTGTTGCAACCCTTGGTGATGGCCAGCCCCGCCTTCACGTCCCCCGCGGAACCCACGGCCGGCCCAAAATCCGGGATGAAATTGGCCACGCGCTGCGTGCGGTGGCGCCAATCGGTGCGCACGACCCGCTCGCCCGCCGCGACGTCCGCCAGCATCGCGGGCAGGTCGAACAGGTGATCGGGGCCGAAGACCAGGTCCACCGCCTCTACCCGGCCCAGCATCTCCGCCCCGCGCTGCTGGGCCACGCAGCCGCCCACGCCGATCACCACGTCGGGCCGGGCGCGCTTGAGGCCGCTCAGGGTGCCGAGCAGGCTATAGACCTTGTGCTCCGCCTTCTCGCGGATGGCGCAGGTGTTGAGCAACACCAGGTCCGCCTCGCGCGCAGACGCGACGGGCACGTAGTTCTGCCCGCGCAAGTGTTCCAGCATCTTGGCGGAGTCGTACGCGTTCATCTGGCAGCCGAAGGTCTGGATGAAGACCCGTTGCTGCCCCATCCGTTCTGGCTGCCTGCGCGTCATGGCCGGTGCGTCGCTGGTCGATTGGCTCCGCGCCGGTTCGGCCGACGCGGTCTACGCTGCGGACGCGGATGCGGTTCTCCCCCTTTCCGGGCGCTTGGCCCTGATTTCGAAATTCTCACATTCCCCCGTTGATCACAAATGGTATTTTGGTAGCCTGGACGCGCGGCCGCCGCCGAACCCGCGCCGGACGGGCGTTTCCGGCCCATGCCATGCACTCGCCACCGCCCACGCCCGCTCCCATGGCCGCTCCCGCCGTGTTCACGCGCCTGCCGCTGCTCGCCGACGGCGGCCTGGCCGACTTGCTGGCGCGGCGCCAGCCCGATTGGCGCCAGCCGCTGCCGGCGCTCAACCAGTTCCGGCCCGAGGCGGTGCAGGCCCTGCAGCGGGAATTCGCCGCGGCCGGCGCGCGCCTGCTGCGCACCCACACCGAGGGCGCCACGGCCCTGCAGCTCGCCCCGCACGGGCTGGCGGAGCGGGCGGAGGCCATCAACAACTCCGGCAGCGCCCTCGCCCGCTCGGCGCTGCGCGCGGACGGCGCGGTGATGGGCACGCTGGGCCCGCCGCCGCGGCCCGGCCTGGTGCACGAACCCACCTGGCAGCGCGCGCAGGCCGAGCAGGTGATCTATCTGTCGGACACGGGGGTGGACTTCTTCCTGCTGCAGCACTTCACGCGCCTGGAGGATGCGGAGG
>JBGOUY010000374.1:0-3611 GCA_041477795.1 bacterium | reverse complement strand
CACCCCGCAGCCCGCTGCGGGGGGCAGGGGCCTGCCGGGCGACGAAAACGAACCAGCGGCGATTTTGCGAAACGAACCCAGTGCACGGCCGGCAGACGCCGCCGGCGCCGCCACGCGCCCGACGGGAAGCAACGGGACCAACGGCGCCACCGGGGCTGGCACGGCGTGCGCGGCGCCGGAGAGACACGCGGCCCGCCACAGCCGCTTGAACCCGCCGCGCTAGAAGGCAAGTGACGAATGGGGTCTTGGTTTGCGGTGGCGCTGCCCCCGCACCTGTGCTGTTGGTTCGCCCCGCGAGAGGGCCTGCTCCCTCGCAGGATGTGGCTTTTCCGGGTCCGGCTAGCGGGCGGCGGGCCGCGCCAGCAGCGCCAGCAGGCCGCGCAGCAGGGCCGTGGGCGTGGGGGGGCAGCCCGGGATGTGCACGTCCACCGGCAGCACGGCGGACACGCCGCCCACCACGGCGTAGCTCCCCGCGAAGCAGCCGCCATCCAGTCCGCAATCGCCGACGGCCACGACCCACTTGGGCGCGGGCGTGGCGTGGTAGGTGCGCTCCAGCGCCTCGCGCATGTTGCGCGTGACGGGCCCGGTGACCAGCAGCACGTCCGCATGGCGCGGCGAGGCCACGAAGCGCAGCCCGAAGCGCTCCACGTCGTAGAACGGATTGCTCAGCGCGTGGATCTCCAGCTCGCAGCCGTTGCAGGAGCCGGCGTCCACCTCGCGGATGGACAGGCTGCGTCCCAGCCGCTGCAGCGCGCCGGCCTGCACCTGCGCGGCCAGCGCGGTGATGGCCTCGCGCTCGGCGGGCGACAGCGCCTCGGTCAGCGGCGCGGACAGCAGGTTCCTCAGCAGCGTGCGCATGGCGGCGGCCTTACAGATCGTGCCCGGAGTACGAGCAGTTGAACGACTTGTTGCAGAGCGGGAAGTCCGCCACGATGTTGCCCTCGATCACCGCCTCCAGCAGCGGCCATTGGAACCAGGATGGGTCGCGCAGGAAGGCGCTCTCGACGCGCCCGGCGGGCCCGAGGCGCACCCAGGCGAACACGTCGCCGCGGAAGCCTTCCACCAGCGCGGCGCCCTCGGCCCCCGGCACGGAGCCGGTGCTGGGCACGTCCGCGAGCAGGTGCGGGCCGGGCGGCAGGCCGTCCAGCAGCTGCCCCAGCAGCGCCAGGCTCTCGCCCACCTCGCGGATGCGGATAAACACCCGCGCATTGACGTCGCCCGCCCGCAGCACGGGCACCTCGAAGCTGAGCCGGTCGTAGGGCGGATAGCCGGGCCGGCGCCGGGCATCGAAGCCGTGGCCGGAGGCGCGCCCCACGTAGCCGCCGCAGCCGAAGCGCAGCGCCAGCTCGGGCCGCAGCAGGCCCGTGCCCACGGTGCGATCCTTGAGCGAGGCGGTGTTGTCGTAGAGGTGGGCCAGCTCCGGAAAGCGCCGGCGCAGCCGCTCCAGCAGCCCGCGCAGCCGCTCCAGCGCCGCGTCGTCCAGGTCGCGCGCCACGCCGCCCGGCACGATGCCGTCCATCATCAGGCGGTGGCCCCAGCAGGCAGCCGCGCAGCGCAGCACCTCCTCGCGCAGCACGGAGGCCTCGGCGAGCATGCGGGCAAAGGCCGCATCGTTGCAGATGGCGCCGATATCCCCCAGGTGATTGGCGACGCGCTCCAGCTCGCTCATCAGCGCGCGCAGCCACTGGGCGCGCTCCGGCACGGCGCAGCCGCTCGCCGCTTCTACGGCGCGCGCGAAGGCCAGCGAGTAGGCGACCGTGCTGTCGCCGGAGACGCGGGCGGCCAGCCGCGCCGCGCGCGGGAGCTCCGCGTCGCGCAGCAGCCCTATGATGCCCTTGTGCGCGTAGCCCAGCCGTGCCTCCAGCCGCACGACCGTTTCGCCCGCGGCCGTGAAGCGGAAGTGCCCGGGCTCGATGGTGCCCGCGTGCACCGGCCCGACCGGGATCTGGTGCAGGCCCTCCCCTTCCACCGGCAGGAAGCGGTAGGCGGTGGCCGGCAGCTCGGGCGCCGGCGTGGCCGCGGCCAGCGGCGCCTTGACGCCCCAGCGGCCATGATCCAGCCAGGGACGGCGGTCCGGCGCGTCCTCGGGCTCCAGTCCGGTCAGGTCCCGCAGGGCGCGCTCCAGGCGGTCCGCCGGGCGATGGCGCAGCGCAACGGACGGGAAGCGCCCCTGCGGACAGTCCAGCCGCAGGGTGACGGCCGAGCCGCCCGCATCCTCGCGCAGGGCCATGCGCACGGTTTGGGCCTCGCCCCACAGGGCGATCAGCATCCAGTGCCCCTCGGCCAGCTGCTCGGCCGCGGTGACCCACTCCTCGGGGGACACCTGCCGGCACGGCCAGGGCTGGTGCGCGGGCAGCGGCTGGCCCAGCCGCAGCAGATCGATCCGACCCGATACGTCCGTCATCCGGAGCGCCTCCGCCTCAACCGAGCAGCCGCGTGACGTGCTGGAACCATTGCACCACCGGCCCCGGAATGTAGACCCCCGCCATCAGCACCAAGCCCAGGTGCGCGAAGAGCGGCACGTAGGAGGCCTGCACGGGGTCGCGGCTGCCCCGCGGCTCGCCGAAGGCGATCTCGTGCGTGCGCAGCAGCAAGGCCCCGAAGGCCACCAGCAGCCCGCCCACCAGCGTCACCGCCAGCCAGGGTTCTCGGGCGAAGGTGGAGCTGACCACGAGAAACTCGCTCATGAACACGCCCATCGGCGGCATGCCCGCGATGGCCGCCACGCCCAGCACGAGGCCCCAGCCCAGCACCGGATGCGTGACGGTGAGCCCGCGGATTTCCGACATGCGCTGCGTCCCTTTTACCTGCGCGATGTGGCCCACGGCGAAGAAGATGGCCGACTTGGTGAGGCTGTGCATCGTCATGTGCAGCAGGCCCGCGAAGTTGGCCAGCGGCCCCCCCATCCCGAAGGCGAAGGTGATGATGCCCATGTGCTCGATGGACGAGTAGGCGAACATGCGCTTGATGTCGTAGCGCCGGTACAGCATGAACGCGGCGAAGACCACCGAGGCCAGGCCCATGGTCACCATCAGCCGGCCGGGCGCCAGCGCCTGTGCATTGCCCGCCATCACCATCTTGAAGCGCAGCAGCGCGAACAGCGCCACGTTCAGCAGCAGGCCGGAGAGCACGGCGGAGATGGGCGTCGGGCCCTCCGCGTGCGCATCCGGCAGCCACGCGTGCAGCGGCGCCAGGCCGACCTTGGTGCCGTAGCCCAGCAGCAGGAACACGAAGGCCAGGTTCAGCAGCGCCGGATCGAACGCGCCGGAGTTGCGCACCAGCACCGTCCAGGCCATCGCCTGCAGCCCCTCGCCCACCACGGCGCTGGACGCCAGGTACACCAGGATCGTGCCGAAGAGCGCCAGCCCGATGCCCACGCTGCCCAGGATGAAGTACTTCCAGGCCGCCTCCAGCGCCTCGTGCGTGCGGTAGATGCCCACCATCAGCACGGTGGTGAGCGTGGCGATCTCCACCGCGACCCACATCAGGCCGATGTTGTTGGCCATCAACGCCAGGTTCATGGCCGCCATGAGCAGCTGGTACATGGCGTGGTAGAAGCGCAGGTAGCTCGGCGTCAGGCGCCCGATGGCCAGCTCGTGCGCGATGTAGCT
>JBGOUY010000389.1:0-3298 GCA_041477795.1 bacterium | reverse complement strand
CGTGATCGGCATCGGCTACCTGTTCTCGGACCGGCTGGACCAGGCCCTGCACCAAGTGACGCGCGTGCAGCATGTGATCCTCTTCGTCGTCGTGCTGGCCCTGGCGGTCTATGCCACCCAGGCGGCCTTGCGGCGCTGGGTATTCGGCCGGCGCGACGACTAGGCTCTGTCTGAGAGAGCGACAATCGCCGCCGCACCCTTCGAGACGTCCTGCTGCGCAGGACTCCTCAGGAATGCGGCTTTGGCTATAGCCTTGAAATGAAAGGACTCCGCGTTGCTGAGGAGCGAGCGCAGCGAGCGTCTCGAAGCGCGCGGAGGCCGGCGCAGCCAGGGTTCCGCTCCGGAACTCATTCTCTCAGACAGAGCCTAAGCCCCCAGCAGCGCAGCAGCGCAGCGCTCCCGCACGGCAGCCATGGCCACTGCCCCCGCCGGCCGCCTTGCCTGGGCACCCGCGCCGGCGCTGCAGGGGTAGGGCCGCACCCAGCCTCTGCAGGGCGGCGTCTTCTCCGTCTTCTCCGTCAAAACAAGGCCGCATTTCCCCCGCCGGGATGCTGCGCCTGGGTCGGGGTGCGATTGCTGGCGCTCGTGCGAACCTGTACTCTGTATTGCCGGCATTGGTGTTATTTAGCTACACACCCGCGGAACCTGCCATGTTCACCCTCCGTCACTCTGCCCCGTGCGTGCGCCGGGCGTCTGCCATTCCCGCTCGCAACCGGCCGGCTGCGGCCCTGACCCCGCTCCTGCTCCTGGCCAGCCTCGCGCTGATCCTCGGCGCCTGCGGCGGTGGGGGCGGCGGAGGCGGCGCCGCTGCCACTCCCGCCCATTCAACGGTGGCCCTTTCCACCACCATCCCACCGGGCGTCATTTGCGCGGCCGGCGGCTACTCGATCGATTACGGCATCGACAAGAACGGAAACGGAGTGCTCGATTCCGACGAGGTGAACGGCACGGCCACGATCTGCAATGGCGCCGACGGCGGGCTGGGCCTGCCTGGCCAGACCGGTCAGCCCGGCCAGGATGGCCTGCCCGGCACGGACGGCTTCAATGCGCTGGTCAAGCTGACCACGGTCGGAACCAACCAAAGCTGCTTCTATGGCGGGACCCAGGTGGATGTGGGCCTGGACGACGGCCGCATGCTCACGCACGACGATAGCGTGGCCCGCGACGGCGTGCTGCAGACCGACGAGATTCGCGTCACCAACTACCTCTGCGCCAACGGCAGCGGCGTGAGCGAGGGCACGCTCGGCACGCCCATCGTGCTGACCCCGGGCGTGCCGTATCACGGCAAGGTTGCCGCGGGCAGCGCCAGCTACTACACCTTCGCCGCGCCGGCGGCCGGCCTGTCGCTGCTCGGCCTCACCCGCACCGACTCCGACCTGATGTGGACGCTTTATTCGGATGCGGCCTTCAGCGTGCCCGTGCTCACGTGCAACAACATCGTCGACACCGATGGCGACGAGCGCTGCACGGTTCCGGTGCTCGCCGGCGGCGCCAGCTACTACCTGGCCGTGCAGGAACAGAGCAACATGCCCAACCTGATGGACGTGACCGCCGGGGGCGCGCTGCTGGTCGCCGCGGACGGCTACGGGCGGCTGTTCCAGGTGGATCCCAACTTCGGCGACCTGAGCTTCCTGGCGACGACCGGAGCGACGGACATTCACGCGATGACCTATGCGCCGCAGCAGGGTCAGCTCTTCAGCGCGCTGGATTCCGGCAGCGTGGAAACCTACGATCCCTTCGCCGGCACCGCCGAAACTGTGACCGTGAGCGGCGCGCTTTCGGGCAGCTACACCGGCATCGCCACCCATCCCACCACGGGCGACGTGTACGTGGTGAACGAGTCGGAGTGCAGCGACATCTTCATCTTCTATCCGACCGACCTCATCAATACCGGCAGTGTAGGCGTGCCCCCCTGCTATTCGCTCAACGCAGGCGGGATCCCGATCGCCTTCGACGGGTCGGACGCCCTGTACCTGATCGAAAACTACAATTCGAACAACAAGCTCTGGCTAATCGACCCGGTGGGGAACACCTCCAAGCTCGTGGGCGTCTTCAGCTTCTCGGGATTCCCCTCGCCTGGCAATGAAGGCCTGGTCGACTCCATGGCGGTGAGCCCGTCGGACGGCACGGTGATCGTGACCACCACCAACGGCTACCTGGGCACGCTGGACCTGAGCGATGCGAACGCGCTGACGGTGAATTATCTGGCCACGCCGCAACAAGCGCTGCACGGGGTGACATTCGTCGGCGGCGGGCGTCCGCCCGATCCGCCCGTGCGGGACTTCATAGGCGGCGGTGGCTGCAGTGACGCGGTGCTGACGTGGCGCGACTATCCGGTGGCGGCACAGATGGTGATCTACTATAGCGCAGCGCCCGGCATCGACCCGACCAATCCCAGCACCTACGATGGGACGATCCCGGTGGACCGCAGCGATGACAGCGCCACCTATGACCACATTCTCCCGCCACCCACCTATTACCGCATCGTCCCGCTGATCGACGGTGTGCCGGGCCCGGCTTCCGCGGAAGTCTTCTCCTTAGGGAATTGCTAGCGACCGGCTGCCTGCAAGCGGGCCGGCAGGCGGCTCGCGCAGCCCCGCCAACCCCCTCGCCATATCCCGCCGCGCCGCGCCCGGGTCCAGCGCGGCGGGGCGCGTCGGCGCCGCGCCTAGTGCAGCAGGGCCACGCAGGGCGGGCGGGGTGCGATTGATGCGGCGCGCGCGGACCGGTAGACTGGAACGGGGGGGAGCATCCCTACTCGGGGGCCTCCCATGCTCGCCGCACACCGCTCGGCCCGGCGCGTCCGCCGGTCATCTGCAGACCCTGCTCGCAACCGGCCGACAGCGGCCCTGACCCCGCTCCTGCTCCTGGCCAGCCTCGCGCTGATCCTCGGCGCCTGCGGCGGCGGGGGCGGGGGCGGCGGCGCCGCTGCCACTCCCGCCCAGTCGACCGTGGCCCTGTCCAGCACCATTCCACCGGGCGTCATCTGCACGGCCGGCGGCTACGCGATCGATTACGGCATCGACGTCAACGGCAACGGGGTGCTCGATCAGGGCGAGGTGGACGGCACGGCCACGATCTGCAACGGCACCACTGGCACGCCGGGCCTGCCCGGCCAAACTGGCCTACCCGGTCAGCCCGGCCAAACCGGCCTGCCCGGCCAAGATGGTGTGCCTGGCCAGGATGGCCTGCCCGGCACGGACGGCTACAACGCACTGGTCAAGCTCACAACCGTCGGCTCCAACCAAAGCTGCTTCTATGGCGGCACGCAGGTGGATGCGGGCCTGGATGATGGCCG
>JBGOUY010000029.1:0-22658 GCA_041477795.1 bacterium | reverse complement strand
GCCATCGTGCCCTTCCTGGCGCGGCTGATGGGCGAGTGCGGGGAAATGTCCCCGGGCATGGGCATCTACCTATTGACGCTGCACAATCCGGTGCAGGTGGCCGAGACCGTGGCCACCTTGGACATCATCTCCGGGGGGCGGTTCATCTTCGGCGTGGGACTGGGCTACCGGGACATCGAGTTCGACGCCTTCGGGATCGTGAAAGGCACTCGGGTCAGCCGCTTCGAGGAGTGCCTGGACGTGGTCAAGCGGCTGTGGAGCGGCGAGGCGGTGTCCCTGGACCGTCCATGGTGTCGCCTGAACAACGCGGTCATGCACATCCGTCCCGTGCAAGAACCTCATCCGCCCATCTGGTTCGGGGCTACCAGCGAAGGGGCCGTGCGCCGCGCGGCCCGGCTGGCCGACACCTTTTTCATTGATCCCCTGGCCGATTTCGCGACGATTCGGGAGCGCAACGCCATGTTCCGGGACGAGTTGGGCAAGGCGGGCCGGCCCTTTCCGTCCGAGTTCCCGGTATTCCGGGAGATCTGCGTGGCCAAGGACCGCAAGACAGCCATGGACATCGCTGCCCCGGCGCTGATGGGCAAGTACGCCGATTACGCCCGCTGGGGCATGGGCAAGGGCGTCGCCGAACCGGACCTGGAGGCCCTGGCGAGCGAGCGCTTCTTCATCGGTTCGCCGGAGGACTGCTACGAGCAGATGCGGCCCTTCTGGGAGGAATTCGCCTATAACCACATGGTGCTGCGGCCTCACTGGGCGGGCATGCCGGTGGACGCCGCCCTGAACAGCATCCGCCTCATCACCGACGAGCTGCTGCCCGCCCTGCGCAAGGTGTGAGCCGGGAACCCGATCAGGCACCGGCTTACACCTGAATCCCGCACTGGCAATACACTCACGGTCCCACTTGATGAACGTCCCGAGCAGGATCGATCGGGCTTTCAATCTACCTCCCCAATACCTGCTGGTAAGGCAGAAACCGTCGGAGCCAACAATCTCCTTCTACGTCCACCGTCGGTGCAGTCAGGCCGAGAACCTCCCAAGTCCCCACGGTTCTGACCGCCTGCAGATGCGCGCCAAATGCGCACTTTCAATTGCGGAAGATGGCTCGTGATTCGGCGGATCGGGAAGGCGAAGCCGCTATTGGAGATGGCGGCCGTGATGCGCTCGCGGCTCTCCTTGATCGCGCCGGAGGGAAGGCGGAGCCAAGCCCTATCACGGGGGCGTCGCATCGAGCGGGACGCGCCGAGCGACGTGGACGTGAAGGCGCGCCCGGCTCCAGGAGGAATCTGGACGGGTGGGGAGAAGCGCACGCTGCACCAGGCACGCATGCCCAAGCAATGGGGTGGATGGCTATTGCGTGCCGGGTCCGGTTTGGCTGGAGGCCACCGCCTTTGCAGGGCCAGAGCGCCCGAGTCCGTGCCAGCCGCCACCAAGGGCTTTCAGGAGCGCCACGCTGGCAGCCAGGCGACGGCCCTCGATATCCAGGCTGGCACGCTCGGCGGTGAGCGAGGTGTTCTGGGCGACGATCACGTTGAGGTAGTTGAGCGTGCCGGCCTTGTACTGATTCTCCGTGAGCCGCAGGGTTTCCGCGGCCGCCGCGGCCGCGTCGCGCTGCACAGCGATCTCCCCCCGCAGCGTCTGCAGGGAGGCCAGGGAATCGTCCACGTCTTGGAACGCGCTGAGCACGGTCTGGCGATAGGCGGCCACGCTGGCATCATAGGCCGCGATGGCCTGGGCCTTGAGCGCCCGCTGCGCGCCCCCGTCGAAGAGCGTGCCCGCCAGGGAGGGCCCTACGGCCCAGAAGCGGGCGGGGGCGGAAAGCAGATCTCCGAAGCTCGTGCCCTGGTAGCCGCCCGTGGCCGTGAGTGAGAGCGCGGGATAGACGGAAGCCTGCAGCACGCCAATATTTGCATTGGCCGCGGCCATGCGCCGCTCCGCCGCCGCCACGTCTGGCCGGCGCTCCAGCAGTTGCGAGGGCACCACCAGCGGTATCTCCGGCACGTTTGGGCTGCCGTGCACGCGCTCGATAGCAAACTCGGCAGGCGGCTTACCGATGAGTGTCGCGATCGCGTGTTCCAACTGGGCCCGCTGCGCGCCCAGGTCAATCACCTGAGCCTGGGTGGACTTGAGCTGTGCGATGGCCTGGGTTACATCCGTGCGCTGCGCCACACCGGCTGCGTAGCGGTGGCGGTTGATCTCCAGGGCCCGCTCGTAAGAGGCGATGGACTGTTCCAACAGGTCGCGCTGGGCGTCGACCACGCGGAGCTGGATGTAACTCTGCACGAGCGCCGCCTGGGCCGAAAGCAGCGCCGCGCCCAGGTCTCCCGCGCTGGCCTGCGCGTCGGCCCGGTTAAGCTCCACGGTGCGGCGGATGCGCCCCCACAGGTCGAGTTCCCAATTCGCGGAGACCGAAGCCCGCGCGGTAGTGGCCGTCGTGCCGGGAGGGACGGATCGGCCCCGGGTTTCGGAGACGGCGCCCGTCAGGGTCGGGTAGTTGCTGGCCTGGGCCGAGTCAATCAGCGCCAACGCCTGGCGGTAGCGCGCCTCGGCAATCTGCACGGTCTGATTGGAAACTTGCACCTGCTCCACCAGCCCGTTGAGGGCCCGATCCCCGTACAGCTCCCACCACTTGCCCCGCGGGGCCGCGTCGCTCGGCTCGGCCAGCTTCCAACCCTGGGCCTCTTTGTATCCGCTGGGCGTTGCCGCCTTGGGGCGCACGTAGTCGGGTCCAGCCGTGCACGCGAAAAGCAGGAGCGCGACCGTCAGCAGAGAGCCCAAGCGCTGACCGACGGTCAAAATTGGACGCGTCAATAGCATGTTCGCAATCTCCCTATACATCCGCGTTTCGGCGGGCTGCAGCCGGAATGGGCCGGCCCCTAGTCTGCCGAATGCACCGCCACTTGCCGCGCCCTCCGCCGCAGCGAGAGCGTCCAGAGCCGGAAACGGTCCAGGTACAGGTACACGACGGGCGTGGTGTACAGCGTCAGGAGCTGGCTCAGCAGCAGCCCGCCCACCACGGCGATGCCCAGCGGCTGGCGCAGCTCCGCACCGTCGCCCGTCCCCAGCGCCAGCGGCAGGGCGCCAAAAAGCGCGGCCATCGTGGTCATCAGGATGGGCCGCAGCCGCAGCAGGCAGGCCTCGTGGATCGCTTCGCGTGGGGCAAGGCCCCGCTCGCGCTCGGCCTGCAGCGCGAAGTCGATCATCATGATCGCGTTCTTCTTCACAATGCCAATGAGCAGGATCACCCCGATCAGCGCGATCACGGTGAAGTCGGTGCGCGTGGCGAGCAGCGCCAGCAGGGCCCCCACGCCCGCGGAGGGCAGCGTGGAGAGGATGGTGAGAGGGTGCACCAGACTCTCGTAGAGAATGCCCAGCACCAGGTACACCGCCAGCAACGCCGCCAGGATCAGCAGCGGCTGGTTGGCAAGCGACTCCTGGAAGGCCTTGGCCGTGCCCTGGAAGCTGCCGTGCACGGAGATGGGCGGGTTGAGCCGGGCAACGGCCGTGTCGATGGCGCGCGTGGCATCGGAAAGCGACATGCCCACGGGCAGATTGAACGAGACCGTGGACGCAGCGAACTGCCCCTGGTGGTTCACGGCAAGGGCCGTGGCCGTGGCCTCATAGTGGCTGATGGCGGAGAGGGGTACCTGCTGGCCGCCCGGCGCGATCAAATACACGCTCTTCAACGTGTCCGGACTCTGCCAGTACTCCGGCGCGGCCTCCAGCACCACTCGGTACTGGTTGAGTGGATTGTAAATCGTTGACACCTGACGCTGACCGAACAAGTCGTTCAACGTGGCGTCGATGAGGCGCTGGTTCAGGCCCAGCCGCGCCACCGCATCGTGATCCACGATCAGCGAGGTCTGAAGCCCGCTGTCCTGGGCATCGGTGTTCACATCGGTGAGCTCGGGGAGCCTGGACATTGCGGCGCGGATGCGTGGCTCCCACGCGCGCAGATCGGCCAGCGTATCGGCCTGGATCGTGTACTGGTACAGAGCGTTGGAGGAACGGCCCCCCATGCGGATGTCCTGCACGCCCTGCAGGAACAGCTTGGCGCCCGGCTCCCTGGCCAGCTTACCACGCAGGCGAGCAATCACGCGATCCAGGGAAAGATTGCGCTGGCGGAGGGGCTTAAGGCTCATGAACATGAAGCCCGTGTTGCGCTGCCCCCCGCCCGTAAAGCCGACCACGGTCTCCACCGCCGGATCGGCCTGCACAGTGGCAACGAAGTGTGCGAGCTTTTCACGCATGGCTTGGAAGGAAATGCTCTGGTCGGCCTGGATGAAGCCGATCACGCGTCCCGTATCCTGCTGCGGGAAGAACCCCTTAGGCACCACTTTGTACAGGTAGAGGTTCAGCCCGATGGTCGCCGCCAGGATCAGCATCACGATGCGCCCATGGGCCAGGCTCCAGTCCAGCGAGACCCGGTAGCCGGCCAGAATCGCTGCAAATGTCCGCTCGCTGGCGCGATAGAGCCGGCCATGGTGCCGGGCCCCGGGCTCCTGCAAGAGCCGCGCGCACATCATGGGTGTGGTGGTGAGCGAGACCACCAGCGAGACCAGGATCGCCGCTGAGAGCGTGACGGCGAATTCGCGGAACAGCCGGCCGATGATGCCACCCATCAGCAGAATCGGGATGAACACGGCCACCAGCGAGATGCTCATGGAGAGCACCGTGAAGCCAACTTCGCGCGCGCCGCGGATGGCCGCTGCCAGCGGACGCATGCCGTCGTCCACGTGGCGCGAGATGTTCTCCAGCACCACCACCGCATCGTCCACCACGAATCCCGTGGCGATGGTAAGCGCCATCAGGGACAGGTTGTCCAGGCTGAAGCCGGCCAGGTACATCACGCCGAACGTTCCGATGAGGGAGATTGGAACCGCCACGAAGGGCACCAGCGCGGCCCGCGCGCTGCGCAAGAACAGGAACACCGCCAGCACGACCAGCGCGACGGAGATGATCAGTGAACGCTCCACATCACGCAGGGATGCGCGGATGGTGGGCGTGCGGTCTATCACGACGTCCAGCGAGATGCTCGCCGGAATGGACGCGCGCAACAGCGGCAACACGGCCTGCACGCGGGCCACGGTGTCAATGATGTTGGCGCCGGGCTGGCGGGAGAGGACCACCATCACCGCCGGTTTGCCGTTGGCCAGCCCGTCGTTGCGCACGTCCTGCACGGAATCCAGCACCCGCGCCACGTCCCCCAGGCGCACGGCGGCCCCGTTGCGATAGGCCACGATCAGCGGCACGTAGTCCGCGGCTGTCGTGGCCTGGTCATTGGCGAGAATCTGCCAGCGCTGCTCGGCGTCCTCCACGGCGCCCTTGGGGCGGTTGGCGTTCGTGGCCACGATGGCCGTGCGCACGTCCTCCGGGCTGATGCCGAATTTGCTCAGGGCCGCGGGATTGAGTTCCACGCGCACGGCGGGGAGCGAGCTCCCGCCCACCGTGACCTCGCCGATGCCCTGCACTTGCGCCAGCTTTTGGGCCAGGATCGTGGAGGCCGCGTCGTACATCTGCCCGCGCGTCTTGCTGCTGGAGGTCAGCGAGAGGATCATGATCGGCGCTTCGGCCGGGTTCACCTTGCGGTAGGTGGGGTTGCTGGGCAGCCCGGTCGGCAGCAGGCTGCGCGCAGCGTTGAGCGCGGCCTGCACATCCCGCGCGGCACCGTCAATGTCACGCGACAGGTCGAACTGCAGCGTGACGCGCGTTGCGCCCAGGGAGCTGGATGAGGTCATCTCCGCCACCCCGGCGATCTGCCCCAGCGTGCGCTCCAGAGGCGTGGCGACCGTGGAGGCCATGGTCTCAGGACTCGCGCCGGGCAGCGACGCGCGCACAGAAATGGTGGGAAAGTCCACCTGCGGCAGCGGGGAGACGGGCAGCAGCAGGAACGCCACCGTGCCCGCGAGGGCCACGCCCAGGGTAAGCAGCGTGGTGGCCACAGGCCGGTTGATGAAGATACGGGACAAGTTCATGAGTTCACGTCCGCTTCAGCCCAAACCAGGAACGCAGGGCCTGCCTGCGTCCTATTGCACCGTGCAACCGCGCTCCTCCAGGCATGCGCGCTCGGCGCGACGGTACGTCTGCAAAGCTTCCTGGGTCTGCGCATTTGCCTGGGAGGCTCCCTTGATCGGGGTGCGGGCGTGTGGCGTGTCAGTCCGCGTGGGGTGCGTCGCTTGGCATCGGCTGCCCGCTGCTGAGTTCGCTGCCGGACGATGAGCCGGCAAGGCGACGCGCCATGCGGTCGAAGGCAAGGTAGACCACCGGCGTGGTGAACAGCGTAAGCACCTGGCTCAGCAGCAGCCCCCCCACCATGGTGATACCCAGCGGATGGCGGAGCTCGGAGCCCATGCCAGTGCCCAGCATCAGGGGCAGGGCGCTCAGCAGAGCGGCCATGGTGGTCATCAGGATCGGGCGCAGGCGCAACAAGCTTGCCTGGTAGATCGCTTCGCGTGGGGTCTTGCCCTCCAGCCGCTCGGCCTGCAGGGCGAAGTCGATCATCATGATCGCGTTCTTCTTCACGATACCGATGAGCAGGATGATCCCGATGATGGCGATCACACCCAGATCGCTCCCCGCCAGCATCAGCGCCACCAGCGCTCCCACACCAGCGGAGGGCAGCGTGGAGAGAATCGTGATGGGGTGGATGTAGTTCTCGTAGAGCACCCCCAGCACGATGTACACGGTGACCACCGCGGCCAGGATCAGCCACAGCGTATTCCGGAGCGACGCCTGGAACGCCAATGCAGCACCCTGGAAGCTGATATCGATGCTGGGCGGCACGGCGATCTCCTGCTCCGCGGAGCGGATGGCGGCCACCGCATCGCCCAGGGAGGCGCCATGGCCCAGGTTGAAAGAGATGGTGGCCGCCGGGAACTGACCGATGTGGTTCACGATCAGCGGCGTGGAGCGCTCGGAAATGCGCGCCACGCTGGTCAGCGGGACCTGATTTCCGCCAGGGGTGACCAGGTACAGGTGGTTCAGGGCTGCCAGGCCAACCTGGTCCTCGGGTCGCACTTCAAGCACGACGCGATACAAGTTGGACTGGGTGAAAATCGTGGAAATCAGGCGCTGCCCGAATGCGTTGTAGAGTGCATTGTCAATGGCCGCGGGCGTGATCCCATAGCGCCCGGCGGCGTCGCGGTCGATCTCCACATAGGCCTGCAACCCGCTGTCCTGCAGGTCGGTCGCCACGTCCGCCAGGGCGGGGAGCTGGCGCAGCCGCTCCACCAGCCGAGGCACCCACGTAGAGAGCTCCTCAGCGTTCGCGTCCTGCAGGCTGAACTGGTACTGCGTGCGGGTCACGCGGTCGTCAATGGTGAGGTCCTGCACGGGCTGCATGTACAGGGCAATGCCCGGGATCTTCACCAGCCGCGGCTGCAAACGCCGGATTACCGACGAGGCGTCAATCTTGCGCTGACTCTTGGGCTTGAGGTTGATCAGAATGCGCCCACTGTTGAGCGTGGTGTTGATGCCGTCCACGCCGATGAACGACGACAGGCTCTCGACGGCCGGATCCTCCAGGATCACGTCGGAGAGCGCGCGTTGACGCTCGGCCATCGCCTGGAACGAGATGGACTGCGGCGCTTCGGTGATGCCCTGGATCACGCCTGTGTCCTGGGTCGGGAAGAAGCCCTTGGGCACGACCACGTACAGCACGATGGTCAGCGCCAGCGTGCCCACAGCCACCAGCAGCGTCAGACTCTGGTGATCCAGCACCCAGGTGAGGGCGGCACCGTAGCGTGCCGTGAGTCCGTCGAAGAAGGCGCCCGCCGTCCGGAAAAACCAGCCTTGCTCGGCTTGCGGCGTGTGCCGCAGCAGCCGCGCGCACATCATGGGCGTCAATGTGAGCGACACCACAGCGGAGATGAGGATGGATACGGCCAGCGTGATGGCGAACTCACGAAACAGGCGGCCTACCACGTCCCCCATGAACAGCAGGGGGATCAACACGGCAATCAGGGACGCCGTGAGCGAGATAATGGTGAATCCGATCTGCCGCGCACCCCGCAACGCGGCCTCCCGGCGTGGCACACCCTGCTCCACGAAGCGCGCGATGTTCTCGATCATCACGATGGCATCGTCCACCACGAACCCGGTGGCGATGGTGAGGGCCATCAGCGTGAGATTATTGATGGAGAAGCCGGCCAGGTACATAACCCCGAACGTGCCCACCAGGGAGAGGGGCACGGCCACGCTGGGGATCAACGTGGCCGAGGCGCTGCGCAGAAACAAGAAGATCACCATCACCACCAGCGCCACGGACAGCATCAGCTCGAACTGCACGTCCTCCACCGAGGCGCGAATCACCACCGTGCGGTCCGTCAGAATGCGCACGTCCACCGCACCGGGCAGCGCGGCCTGGAGTTGCGGCAACATGGCCTTGATGCGGTCCACGGTTTGGATCACGTTGGCGCCCGGCTGGCGCTGGATGTTCAGGATGATCGCGGGTGTGGTGCGGCGCTCGCCCGCCGTCGCGGCCCAGGCGGCGAGGCGTGAGTTCTCGGAGCCGTCCACCACGTTGGCCACATCCTCCACGCGGATGGGGGCGCCGTTGCGGTAGGCAATCACGATGCTGCGGTAGTCCGCCGCGGAGGTGAGCTGGTCGTTGGCGTCGATGGTGGAGGCGCGGAGGGGCCCATCGAAGCTGCCCTTGGCCTGGTTCACGTTGGCATTGGCGATCGCCAGGCGGATGTCATCCAGATTCAGCCCCTGCGCCGCAAGGGCCACCGGATTGACCTGGATGCGCACCGCTGGGCGCTGTCCGCCACCGATGCTGACCAGCCCCACGCCAGGCACCTGGGAGAGCTTCTGCGCCAGACGCGTATCCACCAGGTCCTCCACCTTGGGAAGCGACAGCGTGGCAGAGGTGATGGCCAGGGCAAGGATAGGAGCGTCGGCCGGATTGACCTTGCTGTAAACGGGCGGCATGGGCAGGTCGGTCGGCAGGAACGAGCTCGCGGCGTTGATTGCCGCCTGCACCTCCTGCTCGGCAACGTCCAGGGTCAGCTCCAGCGCGAACTGGAGCGTGATGACCGAAGCCCCGCCACTGCTGGCGGACGACATCTGGGCCAGGCCCGGCATCTGGCCGAATTGCCGCTCCAGCGGTGCCGTGATGGCCGAGGTCATCACATCCGGGCTGGCGCCCGGATAGAGCGTCGTGACCTGGATCGTGGGGTAATCCACCTGTGGCAGCGCGGAGATGGACAGCACCCGGTAGCCGACGATGCCGGACAGCAGGATCGCCACCATCAGGAGTGACGTTGCGACCGGCCGCTCGATAAAGATGCGGGAGGGATTCATGGCTGGGCCCACGCCTCACGCAGAGTCGGGGCGCCTTGTTGGGGGTCAGCTCTTGGGCCTGCCGCGCGTGCGGTTGGGCACTGCGGACTCGGCGGTATCTGAGACAACTTCTACCTTGGCCCCTTCGCGCAGGCCGTCTGCGCCGTCAATGACCACCTGGTCTCCCGGCTTAACGCCGCGCTCAATGGACACGATGTCTTCCGCGGCGGGCCCCAGCACGACCGGGCGGAGGGCCACGGTGTTGTCGTCGTTGACGACGTACACGTAAGTCCCCGGCGCGCCGCGCTGGATTGCCGCGCTGGGCACCAGCGTGGCATTGGTCAGGGTCTCGATCTTGAGACGGGCGTTGACGAACTGGTTGGGAAACAACATGCCGTCCGCATTGGCGAATTCGGCCCTGAGCTTCACAGTTCCAGTAGCCAGGTCAATCTGGTTGTCGATGCTGACCAGCCGACCCGTCGCCAGCTTCGTCTTGCCGTCCCGGTCGAAGGCCTGCACGGTCAGCACGACGCCCTTGCGCCAGCGCGGCAGCAGGCTGCCAAGCCGCTCGGAGGGGATGGAGAACAGCACGGTGATCGGCTGGGTTTGCGTGATCACGACCAGGCCGTTGGGGTCCGCAACATGGATCATGTTGCCCATATCCACCAACCGCAGCCCGAGCCGCCCGCCGATGGGGGCGGTTATCCGCGTGAATTCGAGTTGCAAGCGGGCGTTGTCAAGCTGCGCGCGGTCGGCCTGCAAGGTGCCGTCCAGTTGGCGCACCAGCGCAGCCTGGGCATCCACTTGCTGGCGCGCGATGGAATCCTCTTTCAGCAGCCCCGTGTAGCGCTCCAGGTCTGCCTGGGCATTGGCGAGCTGGGCCTGATCGCGCGCGAGCTGGCCCTGCGCCTGCTCCAATGCGATCTGGAACGGGCGCGGATCGATCTGCGCCAGCAGCTCGCCCGCCATGACCAGTTGGCCCTCGCGGAAGTTCACGCTGATCAGAAGCCCATCCACGCGGCTGCGCACGATGGCGGTGTTGCGCGCAGTGACCGTGCCGATGGCATTCACCACGACGTCCATGTGGCCGGGCCGCGCCTGTGCCGCGCGCACGGGAATGGCTCGTTCCGCTCCGCCGCCCGGACCCCCTTGGCCACGCCGGGCTCCGCTGCCGGAGCCTCCCGAAGGGGCCTGGGCCTTCAGGCCGTAAAGCGAGCCGACGGCGGCGACGCCCAGCATCGCGATCACGCCGACCAGCATCCAGCGCTTGTTCATTGCCGTTCCGAATGTGCTTTGCGGGCCGTTGCTGGCGATGACGCTTGAGCCCGACTTGCCCAGCGCGTGTGTTTTAACTAGACTAACAATTAGCATATCAATCTATTTGGGAATGGCAATGTCCACCCGACCCAGACTTGCAGCGGCGCGCGCCCGACCCGAGCGCAAGGATCAGCGACAGGAGGCGGCCCGCTTGCTCGTGCAGATCGCACCGCGCGTGACGCAGGCCATGCGTGCACGCATTCGCCGCACGGACTTTGGCAGCATCACGGTGCCGCAGATGCGCGCGCTGCGCTTCATCCGGCATATCCCCCACGCCAGCCTGGGTGAATTGGCCGAGTTCCTGTTCATTTCCTCGCCCAGCGCTTCGATGCTCGTGAACCGGTTGGTTCGCCAGGGACTGGTGCTGGTGAAGGTGCCTGCGGAGAACAGGCGTCGGCTACGACTCACGCTCACCGCCAAGGGCGATGCGGCCGTGGCCAAGGCGATCGAGCTCACCCAGGACGACCTCGCGGACAAGCTGCGGGTGCTCTCGCCTACGCGACTCTCCTCCATCAACAAGGCGCTGGATCTGTTGCTCCGCTGCTTCGACTAGAAGACGAATACCCTATCCTGAGGGTGAATCTAAACCTTTGCGGGGAACCCGAAACCGTTGGGGCTATCCCTCATGGGGGCGGTCCCAATGGAGCTGACGGACAGGCAATGGGAACGGATAGAGCCGTTGTTGCCAGAAGGCAAGAGTGGCCCCAGAAAGAAGGATCGGGTGGAAACCTCGCCCCACCCGCCCCGCAGGAGGTTGGAAAGAACAGGCACGACGATTAACATCAGCGGCAGCTGCACCAGCAGGCCGGAGATGACGAGGCCGTTATTGACATCCACTACGACCGGAATGTGGGTGATGGCGGCGGCCACCCGCGTGCCGTGGCCAGCAACGCCTGCGAGTCGTCGTCAGATAGCTTGATCTCGACGGGCTGCGGGACGGCCGTGAGGTCGCCGATGAGGTCCTCCATTAGCAGCGCCATCTCGATGTTCAACCCCGGGACGTTCCGCTCTACCTGACCGCGCACCTGATCCATTACCTTGTCAATGGGAGGTCTGGGCATGGGCTTGAGGCGCACGAAGAAGTCGCCCTCGTTGGCCTCGGTCAGCCCGCCGCCGAGCTGGGTGCCCATCCGCCGAGAGTAGGTCGCCACGGCCGGGTTGGCCTGCAGAATCGCCTCCATCTGGCGCAGAAGGCGATCCGTCTCCGTCAGCGAGGTGCCCGGCGCGGCGCGGTGGTGGATCTTGTGGCCGCCGTGCAGATTCTCTCCCCGCCGCTATTCCGATTCGGCATGGGGTTTCCCTCGTTCGAGCCCGGTGTCGAGTATCGGTACGCGATCGGAATGGGCGCCTCCCTCATGCTCGGTTGGACCGCGCTTCTGCTCTGGGCGGATCGCCAACCGATCCATCTAGAGGCAGCGCGGGCACTCGATGAACAGGTCGATCTTTGAGCGGCTGATCCGGTACAGCTTGGCAGAACTGGGATCGTAGAGATTCCGCGTGCGCACTTTGTAGGACCAATCGGCCATGCACATTTCCTCCTATTTCTGATAGGGAAGATTATGTGCTGCTATCACACCTTTTGACAGGGGGCAGGTGTGATCTGAACTGTTTTCACAGTCGTATTGCTGCTCGCCGCAACGCGATGCCCGAATCCATCCGCTCGGACAACGGGCCGGAGTTCGCCGTAAAAGCTCCGCAGCAATGGATGGGGCACGTGGAGGTCAAGAACCAATTCATTGATCCGGGCAGCCCATGCAAGAACGGCTAAATGAGAGCTTCAACGGCAAGCTCAGGAGGAGCTGCTGGGCGGGACAGTCTTCCACCCCCTGGCCGCAGCGCAGGTCTTGATTGAGGGCCAGCGGCGTGACTTCAACACCCGCAGGCCACACGGCGCATTGGACTGCCGATCCGCAAGCATCGGAGACCACGGCATCTCGCTGGTCTCCGTTCAATTGAATTGAGCAGAACGGGGCTCGAACAAATCTGTATTGCTGGCACACGAGACCATGGCATTACCCAAAGAGATTGTCCCAGGGCTGTTTCACTGGACGGCCACGCACCCTGTTATTCACATCCGCGTCAGCTCCTACTACCTATCGCGTGAGCGCATCCTGCTCGACCCGCTGCTGCCCTCTCCCGGCGGGCTCAAGTGGCTGGAGCAGCATGGCCCGCCCGACCACATCTTCCTAACCAATCGGCTGCATTCGCGGCATAGCGCCCGGATCGTAGCTGCCTTTGGGTGCCAGGTGTGGTGCCATAAAACAGGTCTCCATCACCTCGCGCCTCAGCTGAAGGCGCGCGCCTACTCGGCACGCGGCTTGGTTAGCGGCATCCGAGTAGTACGCATTGGCGTGCTCTGCCCAGACGAGTGCGCGCTGATCCTGCCCAGCGTTCGAGCCTTGGCCGTGGCCGACGGAGTGATCCGCGACGGCCTTGGCCCACTTTCATTTGTGCCTGACGGTTTGCTGGCTGACGATCCGGCCGACGTCGCCGGCGTCAAGCACGGCTTAAAGGCAGCCTATAGACGTCTTGCCGAAGAGGACTTCGAGCACCTACTGTTGGCGCACGGTCGGCCTTGGCTGAACGACGGCCGAGCGGCCCTGCGCGCCTGGGCAGCTTCCGATTGATCTGCAGTCACTCGCCGGTCTGCCGAACTGGACCGTGTACGCCTGCGCCGTACCTATCTGACGTGTGCAGAGGGGCTGGGGCTGCCCCCATCCGCCTTGAAGCGGCTCGTTGACCACAAGCAGCCGAACAGCGACGTGACCAGCGGCTACCTCAAGCTCACCCCCGAGAGGCTCCGAGAGCCGGCCCAGCAGGTCGAGGATGGGCTGCTCAAGCTGACGAAGGCGAAGCGAAGGTCAAAGCCGAAGTCTCAGCCAGACCGACAACACGCTCAATTTCAAGGCGACAAAGCGGAGCGGGTCTGATGCGGGGCCGGACCAAGTCCATGCGAGATGACGGAGATGCATCGACGGAGGCGTGGCGTTGAAGCCGTCAGAGGGCCAATGGGGAGACTAGGCGCGATTCAAGAACGCGGCGCCCCGACCGCCCTTTACAGAAAGATCAGGGCAAGTCGAGCCACAGACTGAGGCGAAAAATCCGCGTGCCCGAATCGGTCAAAGCCCGTCGGCCTGGTCCTGGAAGCGATGTTCTAGGGTCGGAGGATTTCACTGTCTCGGGTGAGTTCCGGGAGGCTCTGGGCCAGTACGAGCAAGCCTGGACTCGACTCCTCTCTGACAAGAAGCGGTAGCCTTTGCGCGGTCGCGGTAGCCTACAAGCAGCCTAAGAAACCACCGAGCCCCGTGAAGCAGCGCGTCCGGAGGGACTCGAACCCCCGACCGTCGGATTAGAAACCCGCTGCTCGATCCACCCGCGCTACGGACGCGTCGGCCCAGCCTACACCGCCGGGGCGCGCTGTCTGCCGCGGTGCCGCGGCTACTCCAGCGGAGGAAAGATGTCCGGCTCAACCTGGTAGCCGTCGGCGAGCCGGTTCACCGTGTTGAAGTATGCGATGACGGACATCAGCTCGCCCAGCATCTCCCGGTCCATCCCCTGCTTCATGGCCGCAGCCGTGTGGGCGTTGATGCAGTAGGCGGCGCGATTGGTCGTGCTGATCGCCACGCCTATCATCTCCTTGACCAGCAGGTCCAGTCGGCCCGGAGTCATCATGTCCTTCGACTCCTTCCAGATTCGCGCCAGCGTGGGCGGATGGGACGCGAGCGTCTTCCAGAAATTTGGGGTGCGCTGGGTCTTCCGGGTCGTCAGGATGTCGTCGAAGACTTCCTTCACCAGCCCGGTGGCCTGGTCGTATTCGACCATGGGAACGGTGGGCACGGCTCAACTCCTCTCGCGCCAAGGTGCACTGCTACCCGACGTTCTCCGGGTATTTTGCCAATGCGGGACGGGTCGAATCCCCTCGTGCTCCGTAGCACGAATTGACGGCCGTGGGCGACGGGCCGCCGGTCATGCTCGCCGTTTAGTCAGCCCAGGCGCCGTCCGAGGGGCGGGGACCTTCTGTTTGGATCTTATGGGTCAAGTGGCCCTTGAAAACCGCGGAAATGATCTGGGTCATGGCGTCACGCCCCACGATGGCGCATTCAGGGGAAAAAGGAACGGTTCTGACAGGTCTCGCGAATTCATCTGGGAAACGTCGCAGACGATAACCGCAGTGTGCGCCTCTCGCCTCCGACGCGAGGCGTGAACCAGGAGCACACAGGAGACCGATCCGCCAGGGGGTTCAGTGCGGGGGTCGACGTTTCGGACCGATCCCGTGCACTGGGAGGCGGAGTCACCGCAGATCATCGCCCCCGCACAGAGCATGACGAACGCGCAAGGAGCCCTACGATGAGCACGCGACGAGAGGAAGCCGTGGCGTTTCGACCCGCTGCATGCATGGCGCTCGTGGGTGCACTGTTCGCGCTGGCGCTGGGGCCTGCCGGCAGCCCAAGGGCGGCCGAGCCGGCGCTGCCGGCCGCGCCGCAGGTGCGCACTGTCAGCCTGGGCCTGGACCGTCTGGAGCGCATGCACCCCAACGGCAGCTACCGCGTGCAGGTCTGGCGCGCCGAGCGCTGGGAGCAGGCGGGCGAGCTCGCGTACGACCAGTTCTACCGCACCCGCACGCTGGCGCTGCCCACGCCTGCGGCGGGGCAGGCGCTGCGAGTGCGCCTCGTCGAGCGCGGCGGCGGCGCGGCCCATGTGGACAGCGTGCTGCTCAATGGCCGCCCGCCCGAGGCGGCCCAGGGCGCGCCCCTGGCCAAGCTGGCCCGGCGCGACTTCGACGTGAGCGACGCCTTCGGCCGCACGATCGAGGTGCGCTTCCCGGCCAGTGCCCTGCGCGGCGGCACGGCCGAGCTGGCGCTGACGGCGCGGGTGGAGGGGCACCGCATCAGTGAGGTGCCCTTCCAGTATCCGCCGATCAACACCTTCCGCCCGATGAACGAGCACTCGGCCTTCTACCACTACACCCTGGGTTCGCACGGGGGCACGCTGGCCCTGGACGGGGAACTGGCCGGCAAGGCCCTCGGCACGCCGTTCTTCGCGGAGAACCTGCCGGTGGGCACCGGCCACCCCCAGAGCACCACCTACGGCTGGGTCATGGACGACGGCCGCACGCTCTACGTGGCCATGGACGTGACGGGGGACAACACGCGGGACGGGAACAAGGACTACACCAAGGTCTACGTGAAGACGCCCCGCGGCCTGCAGGAGTTCAAGGTGACCGAGGCCGAGCGCCGCTGGGGCGTGCCTGGCTTCACCTACACGGACAAGGTGCCCTGGCAGCACAAGGTCTACCAGTTCGCCATCCCGCTGGAAGCGCTGGGCGAGGGGCTGGCCGCCGGCAGCACGCTCCCGCTGGCCTTCGCGGCCTATGGGACGCAAGGGCCGGATGACAAGGCCCCGGTGCTGGCGTTCGACCCCAACCACAACCGCTATCTGCTGGTCTATCTGGACGACTATGCTTCTTACACGATCTACGGGCTGCTCCTGAACGCCGACGGGACGGCTTACAACGGCGCACCACCCTTCGCCATCGCCGGGCCGGATGCCACCCCGCGCAACCTGCCCGCCGTGGCCTTCGACCCGGTCCGCGAACGCTTTCTGGTGGCCTGGCAGGAGGGCGCTGCGGGCAGCATCGACATCCTGGGCCGGATGGTGGACGCGAATGGCACGCTCCAGCCCGCGTTCCCCATTTCCAGCGCCGGCTTCGACCAGATTGCGCCCAGCGTGGCCTATGACCTGCTGCACCAGCGCTTCCTGGTGGTCTGGGAGGACCTGCGCTCCGACACGGCCTACGACATCTTCGGGCAGCTCGTCGACGGCAACGGGGCCCTGGTCGACCCGGACCTGGCCGATCAGACGGACCTGACGGACCCGGCGGTGAACTTCGCCATCTCCACGGCCACCGGGAGCCAGCAGGACGCGGCGGTGGCGTTCGACCCGGTCACGCAGCGCTTCCTGGTGGTGTGGACGGATGACCGCGGCTGGCCCAACACGCAGATCTACGGCCAGCTCGTGGGGGCCGACGGCGCGCTCTTCGGCCCGGACGTCGCCACCAATTTCGTCATTGGCGCCTTCCGCTCGAACCTGGAATTCGCGCCGGCCCTGGCCAACGATCCGCTTAACCAGCGCTTCCTGGTGGTGTGGGCGGACAACCGCAACGGCGCCACCGGCATGGACCTCTACGGGCGGCTGGTGCACGCCGACGGCACGACGCCCGCGCCGGACTTCGCCGTCTCCACCGGGCCGCAGGACCAGACCGAGCCGGCGGTGGCGTACGACCCGGCGGGCCCGGGCTACCTGGTGACGTTCAGCCACGGGCCGATCATCAGCCCGCTGCTCACGATCGACCCCGCCACGGGCGCCGTGGGCTTCATCGGCGCCACGGGCCTGACCTACGCGGCCGGCGTGGCCTACGACGGAACCACGCTCTACACAGCGGATTATACCTATCCCGCCACGCTGTACAGCCTCGACCCGGCCACCGGCAAGCCGACGAGCATCGGCACGATGGGGTTCCTGGCCAATCCGGACGACCTCGCCTGGGACCCCGTGGGCCAAACCCTGTACGCCATCGGGGGCGATAACGGCGACGGCGGCGGTCCGACGCTGTTCTCCCTCGACACCGCAACCGGCGGCGCCACATACAAAGGGACGCTCACCACGGGATTCAACTCGGAGGGCATGGCCTTCGACTCGGCCGGCACGCTGTACAGCATCAACGAGTTAGGCAGCAACGTGGACATCCCCCTTGGCTACCTGGCCACCATCGACACGAGCACTGGCCAGGCGACCGTGGTGAATGGGGCGGGTCCGGGCACGGGGCTGGGCGTAGTGGTGGGGATGGCCTTCGGCGCGGGCGATGCCGTGCTGTATGCCTTCAACGGGTTGGTGCTCTTCGCCACCGACAAGACGGGCAGCACGGCCACCCCCCTCTACGATTACACGTACAGGCACGTCTTCACCGGGCTGGCCTTCGACGCCGCCAACGCCAAGCTCTTCGCGATCGCATACTCTCCCAACGGGAGCAACATCGACGGCCAGCGCGTGGCCCCGGACGGCACCCTGACCGGCACGGCGGCAGGCGCCAACCTTCCCATCGCCATCACCACGAACTTCAAGAGCACGCCGGCCACGGCGACCAACCCGTATTGCGGCAACGCCCTCGTCCCGTACCGCTTGGGCACAAACCCGGCCACGATCGAGCTGGCCGTGGTGGGCGCGTGCGCCAACCGGCCCTGGCTGGCCTATCCGTCCGCCGCCATCCTCACCCAGGGCGTGACGGCCGGGGCCGCGGCGGGGGACACGTTTACCTTCCAGGTGCGCTACGGCAGCGGCAGCGAAACGGCGCCTACGGTGAAGGAGCTGTGGATCGACCTGAACCATGACAGCAGCTACTCCGCGGGCCTGCTGGCGCCGCTGGGGGCCTCCCCGGGCGGCACGGGCGCGTTGTTCCTGGCGGGCCTGCTGGGGCTGGCGGGGCTGAGGCTGTTGCGCGCGCCCACCGGGCGACGGCCCGCGGTCGCAGCGGCCGCCCTGACCCTCGCCGCGGGGCTGACCGCCGCGGGCATCGTGGCCTGCGGCGGCGGGGGCGGGGGCGGAAGCGCGAGCAGTCCCGGCACGCCGGGCATCACGGTCTCGCCCACGTCCGGTCTGCAAACTACCGAAGCCGGCGGCACGGCCACTTTTACCGTGGTGCTGGCCACGGCTCCCAGCGCGGACGTGAGCATCGCGCTCTCCAGCAACAATACGGCGGAAGGTACGGTGAACCCATCCAGCCTCACCTTCACCGCGGCCACCTGGAACACCGCGCAGACGGTCACGGCGACCGGCGTGCAGGACAACGTGGTGGACGGCAACCAGCCCTACACCATCGCCACCGCGGCGGCGGTGAGCGGCGACAGCCACTACAGCGGGCTGGACGCCGCGGACGTCTCGCTGACCAATATCGAGCTGCTGGTGGAGCGCATCGCCATGACCGAGGTGGACGCCGGCGATGACGTCTTCAGCGACGGCAAGCTGTATCAGGCGAGCGTGATCATCGCGCCGGCAGGGTCGTACACCTATACCTTCGTGTTCAGCGACGGCACGAGCACGGCGGTCGGGCTTCCGGCCCTGCCTGCCACCCTCACCGTGCAATAGCCCCGCCGGGTGCGCCGCGGGCGGCAAATCGCCCGCGGCGCAGAGGGCGGTCCAAATGCGCGGCAGCTCGGCCTGGCGCCCGGGGCGATCCACGGGAGCCGCTTCCGGCCGTTCTCTCGCCCGTCGAATTCACGTCTTAGGATCGGTTGGTGCGCAGAAGGGGCGACAATTCCTGCCCCTCACCGCCCAGCAATGATGATCTCCTCCTCCCCGATGACAAAGGGGGAGTTGGCGCGGTCAATGAACTTGCGCTCGTCGTCGCGAATCTCCTTGCCCGCCGCGATGGCCTCGGGTGTCTTGTTGTGGAACCAGGATTCCAAATGCACAGTGGAGCGGAACCACAACTCGGCCACGCCGTCGTAGCGGTGGGGAAAGGATTGGGTGGGCTTGTTGCGGGGGTCTTCGGTAGCGTGGAGTTGGACATAGTGTTGGATCCCAAAGGTCGCGGCGTGCTTCTTGATCAATGCCGCATGCTTCTCGCGCCAGTAGGCGTGAAAATCATCCCGCTGCCATGTTGGCTGCCTCCTGACGAAATAGGACAATTTGATCATCGCTGGCTCTTGGGAATCTGGATGTGTGGACGGAATAGGTAAATTCCAACTGGTGAACATTCAATCAGGAGACGGTGCGCGCCAACAAGCGCATAAAGAGCCTCTAACAAAACCCCAATTCGAGGCGCTTGGCGCAGATCAGCGCGCAGCCCAGGGTCATGAACGCGTCAAGGATGTCGGTACGCTTCCCATTGCGGACGCGCAAGCGGCGATTCTGGAGCAGCCAACTGATGGTGCGCTCGACCACCCAGCGGTGCTTGCCAAGGCTGCTGCCGGGCGGCTGGCCGCGCTGGGTGATGAGATGATGCTTGCTGCCTTTCTTGCGGCGGTCGGTCGGGTTGGGACCCGTTTGGGTCCCCCAAATGCCGTGCGCACAGAGGTGCTGTCCACAACGGCCCGCGACAGGTCAAGCTTGTCCGCCCCACGCAGGCGCGCCAGCAGCACGGGGTGCACCCGCTCCTATACGCCGGCGACCTGCCGGTCCTGCAGGTGGTGCCAGCATGTCATCCCGCAACCGCGGCTCATTCATTTTCCCCGCGATTTGTACCAGTTTGGCAGGGTGCCGGGGCCGACCCAGCGGTTTGGCTCCGGCGTACGCATCGCCTTCGGAACCTACTCGCAGAAGGAGAAACCATGGGAGATCGTTTGAAGGGCAAGGTGGCGATTGTGGTCGGCGGGGGCCAATCGCCCGGCCAGACCATCGGCAATGGACGGGCGGCCGCGATCCTGTTCGCCCGGGAGGGCGCCCGGGTGATGCTGGTGGATAGCCGCCCGGAATCCGCCCAGGAGACCCAGGCCATGATCGAGAAGGAAGGCGGGCAGGCCTTCTCCTTCCAGGCGGACATCACCCGGGAGGAGGACTGCCGCCGCATCCCGGAACAATGCATCGAGCGTTGGTCGCGCATCGATGTGCTGCACAACAACGTGGGCATCGGCGAGCGGGGCAAGGGCCTGATGGAAATGCCCAAGGCCGAGTGGCAGCGCTTCATGGACGTGAACGTGGCCGGCCTGTACCTCACCTGCAAGTATGTGGTGCCGCACATGATCCGCCAGGAAAGCGGCGTCGTGATCAACATTTCCTCGGTTGCCGCGGTCATCTCCATGCGGGCGCTCGCCTACAAGAGCAGCAAGGCGGCCGTTAACGCTTTCACACAGGGCCTGGCCCTGGAGGTCGCGCGCTACGGGGTGCGCGTGAACGCCATCATGCCCGGCCTGATGGAAACCCCCATGGCCATCGAGCAGCGCATGCGCGCCTGGAACGTCTCTCGCGAGGAGGTGGTGCGGCCCCGCAACGAGCAGGTGCCGCTCAAGGGCGGAATGGGCACCGGCTGGGACGTGGGCCACGCGGCGGTGTTCCTGGCCTCGGAGGAGGCCCGCTTCATCACCGGAGTGCTGCTGGCTGTGGACGGGGGCCAGGCCGCGAAGGTCGGCTGAACCTGTCCGCGGGAGTGGCTGACGCGGGGCTGCCCGGCCAGGCGCCCGGGCGGTCCCGCAGGCGCGGGGCAAGCCCCAGGTGCAGGGACAGGCCCTCCCCCATTGGCCGGCGGCGCGGCGCGCGCAGGCAGAGTCGATCGCGCCGCTCCGTCATGATACCGAGCGTATGGACTCCTCTGCGGTTGGCCAATGGCAGCAGGACGTTCCCGGGAGATGAGACCGAACAGCCCTCCCCGGCCCCGGCACAATCCGGGCGAAAAGGGCTGTTATATCAAGTAGCAGGAGGGAGACTTGAACTCCCGACCCCGCGATTATGAATCGCGTGCTCTAACCAGCTGAGCTATCCTGCCATGCTGCGCAATGAACCTCGGATGATAGCCAATGGGTACCGGTACGGCAAGCTCGGCCCGCACCCTGGATCGCGCCGTGGCCCGCGCCCCGCAGCCGGGCGCTTTGGCCCGGATGATGAATGATCTCCGGCAGAGTCGGGCGGCGGCGCGGGCCGCAGCGCCCTGCACCCGTTGGGAGGCACGGTGAAGCGAGACAAGCACCTCGTGGTGCCCAACAAGCTGGACTACTCCAAGGGCAAGCGTCCACCGGTGGACTGCATCCTCTGCGCGGTGGCGCGGGACGACCCGCGGGTGGACAACCTGCGCCTCTATCGCCACAACTCCTGGTTCGTCACGCTCAACCTGTACCCCTACAACCCGGGGCACCTGATGATCGTGCCCGAGACCCATCACACCGATGTGCGGCAGCTCAGCGAGGCGGCGGTGCTGGAATTGCATCGCCTCACCCAGGTGGCCCTGCAGGTGCTCGAACGGGAGTACCAGCCGGGCGGCTTCAACGTGGGCTACAACCTGGGGCCGGCCTCCGGAGCGAGCATCGAGCACCTGCACCTGCAGATCGTGCCGCGCTACCGCAGCGAGGTGGGCTTCTTCGACATCCTCTCCGATTCGCGCGTGATCGTGGAGGCGCCCCAGGTGACCAAGGAGCGGCTGACGCGCGCCTTCGCCGAGGAGGCGCCAGGCCTGCTCGGCACGACCTAGCGGGCCCGCGCACCGGCAATTGGAGTTGCCGGCGCGGCGGAGTACACTGGACTTTCGAGGCCGGCGGCCGGCCCCGCGGGGGTGACCGGCGGGGCTGCCAGGCCGGCCCAAGCACACAGAGGTGAACATGGGTGTCGGCAAGCTGACCGGGCCAAAGAAGGCGGCCATCCTGCTGCTCGCCATGGGCGAGGAAGGCGCGGCCGAAGTCATCAAGAACCTCGAGGACAGCGAGATCCAGCAAGTCGGCTACTACATGGCCCGCTTCACGGACGTCGCCCCCGAGGAACTCGATGTCGTGCTCGAGGAGTTCTACAACAAGAGCGGCGGCGCCAGCGACGGGTTCATGATCAATGCCTCCGGCGACTTCGTGCGCAGCACCATCTCCAAGGCCCTCGGCGGCGACCGCGCCAAGGAGTTGGTGGACAACCTCTCCGCCAACGTGGAAGAGAGCGCCCTGGAGTCCCTCAAATGGCTCGACCCCAAGGCCATCGCCAACTTCATCACCCATGAGCACCCGCAGACCATCGCCCTGATCCTGGCGCACCTGGAAGACCCGGAGCAGACCGCCACCGTGCTCAAGGAGCTGCCCGAGAACCTGCAGGCCGACGTGGTCTACCGCATGGCGATCCTGGAAAGCATCCAGCCCGGCGTCGTCTCGGAGATCGACGAGGTGCTCTCCCGCGAGATGCAGGCCGCCGGCGCCATGGGCGCCGCCAAGGTCGGGGGCATCGAGGCCGTGGCTGAGATGCTCAACTCCCTGGACAAGTCCACCGAGACCCGCATCATGGCCACCATCGAGGAGAGCAACCCCGACCTGGCCGAGCAGATCCGCGAGCTCATGTTCACCTTCGAGGACATGGTGCTGATCGACTCCAAGGGCATG
>JBGOUY010000004.1:0-34521 GCA_041477795.1 bacterium | reverse complement strand
GCCCTGCCGGACTACAAGACGCGGGTCTTCTACGGCCGGGACGACGCGCCGAGCGCCGAGCTGCTGGCGCCTCTCTTCGAGCGCGGCCTGCACGTCAGGATCCTTGAGGGCGGCGCCGCGGGTTGGCAGCGCGATGTGCTGAGCAAGCCCGGCAGCGTGGCCTCGCCGGAGGAGGCCAAGCGCGATGCCGTGGCCAGGTTCTTCCGCGGGGAATCGGCGCTCGGCACGCCCCAGCCGCTCAAGGACCTCTCCGCCAGCAAGTACCTGAAGCCGGCGACGCTACCCCCGGCCAAGCCCGCGCCCAGCTACGAGTCCGAAGGCTGCTGAAGGAATTGGCTCGGGTTCGCTCAGCGCGCGCCCCAGGGAACCGGCAGCGCCCCGCCGGGTCTGCGTGCCGGCGAGAGCCCCGCCCGTGGGCCGCTACGCACGTGGACCGCCGCGCCTGCGGCCGCTCGCGTCGGCGTGGCGATCCCCACCGGGCGGCTCCCAATCCTCGCACGCAGCTCCGTAGGAGGCGCCGGCGCGTGGCTCGGAGCCTGCCATAAACGCCAGTCATTTCTTGGGGCGTCTCCACCCGGAGAAGGCGTTTGGAGTAACGGAATCGCTCTTTGTGCGCAGAATTTGACTTTACCAGGCATATGTACCAAACCAATTTCTAAAAGCCGTAACCTCGCGCCGACACTCTAATAACGCAGCTCGTCCGGAAGGTGGCAGATGAATACCAGGCGCTCCGCACAGGAGGCGGGATCGGCTCCGCTGAAGACTTACACGCCGTCGAAACAACGGTATTTCAGCGAGATTAAGGTCGGTGATGAGCTCTCCCGATTGCAAAAGGGGCCCATAACGACCCTGCACATAATGCGCTGGTCGGCGGCCATGGAGAACTGGCACCGCATCCACTACGACGCCCCCTTCGCCAAGGACGTCGACGGGCTCCCCGACGTGCTGGTCAACGGCTCCTGGAAGCAGCAAGTGCTCTGCCAGTTCATCAAGGACTGGGTGGGCCGCGAGGGCTGGCTCTGGAAGATCAAGTTCCAGTTCCGGGGCATGGACCCCGCGGGGAATACCATCATCGCCGGCGGCAAGGTCTCCGAACTGGCCGAGCACGAGGGGCTGGGCTATGCACTCATCGATATCTACCTGACCAACCAAGTCGACGAGATCACGACCAACGGGGCGGCGGTCGCCGTGCTCCCCCTCCGCAGCGGAAAACCCGTGCCCTTTCCGTTCACGCCACCGGCGCGATGCCCTGTGGCCTGGGAGTCGTAACGGGATCGAAACGTTGCATCCCAGCAATCAATGGACGAACCAGGAGGGCATCAATCATGCTGCCGAAACGGATCGAGATCGATGAGGTAGGTCCGCGCGAGGGATATCAGTTCGAAGGGATCGGTCAATTTGATAAGATTTCCACTGCCGACAAGATCCGGCTGGTCGACGCCTTGGCCCAGACTGGATTGCAGAAAATACAGGTCACCTCCTTCGTGCACCCGAAGCAGGTGCCGCAGATGGCGGACGCCGAGGCGGTGGTGGCTGGCCTCAAGCCGCACCCAGGCGTCAAGTACACGGCCATCTACCTCAATGACATCGGTCTCAAGCGCGCGATCGCCACGGGGGCGCTTTCGATTACGGGCAAGGTCACCCTCACCGCCTCCGAGACCTTCGCGAAGCGCAACCAGAACCGCACGCTCGACCAGGACTTTGAGATGCAGCGCAAGATGGCGGCGCTGTTCACCGGAAACGGGTTCCCGGTGGAGCGGGCGAGCGTAATGGCGGCCTTCGGCTGCAACTACGAGGGCGAAATCCCACTCAAGCAGGTGCTCCACCTCATCGAACGATTGCACGAGATCATTGGCGAGGTGGGCTGCACCATGCGCCAGATCAACCTGGCCGACACGATGGGCTGGGCCAATCCCGAGCAGATCCGCCGCACGGTTGGCGCGGTGCAGGAACGCTGGCCCAACGTCCGCGTGGGGCTCCACCTCCACGATACGCGCGGGTTGGGCATCGCCAACGTTTATGCCGCGCTGCTCGAGGGGGTGGACTTCTTTGACACGGCAGTGGCCGGGCTGGGCGGGTGCCCTTTCGCCGGGCACAAACACGCCGCCGGTAACGTCTGCACGGAGGAGGTCGTGTTCCTCTGCCAGGAGCTGGGAATCGAGACAGAGGTGGACCTGGATCGCCTGATCGAGTGCTCGCGGCTGGCGGAAGAGATCGTCGGACATCCGGTTCCCAGCACCCTGGTTCACGCGGGAACGCTCAACCGGGCCCAGCGCATGGCGGCCGGATGAGCCGAGCAGGCGCTCATTGACCGGCAGGCGATGGGGTGTCTTATCCAATGCGGCGACTATGAGTCCCGTGCGCGCACCGTTACCCGGCAACCTGTTCGATGTCCTGTCCGCAGCGGCGGAACGGCACGGGGAGCGCGATTATCTGATCATCGGCCGGCGCGAGGAGGTGGCGACTTTCCGGGAGTTGGCCCACCGTGCGAACCGATTCGGTCACCTGCTGGCCGGACTGGGCGTGACTCCCGGCGACCGCGTGGCGATCTGGATGACCAACCACGTGGACTGGGCCGTCGCCTCCTACGGCACGGCCCGCTGCGGGGCCGTGGTGGTGGGCGTCAATACACGGCTCTCCCCACGCGAAGTCGCCTACCTATTGGACAAAACCCGCCCCAGGGTCTGGATTCTCGAGGACGTCTTCCTGGGCAAGGTGCAAGCTTCCGATACCATTGCCCCGGTGCTCGCCGAGCTCCGGGCGCGGGGCGCCAGAGAGCCTCTGGTTCTGGTGTGGAGCGCCTCGGGCGCCCGGTATCCCGGGACACGGGACTGGCAGGAGGAGTTGGCCACCGTGCCCGATTCCGCCTCATCCTTGCCTGGCGCCGCCGAGCTGATTGCGAAAAGCGGTGAGGGCGATTACCCGGAAGCCGCCGGGGTGGC
The DNA here is from genome assembly GCA_041477795.1 of bacterium. Taxonomy (GTDB): domain Bacteria; phylum SAR324; class SAR324; order SAR324; family JACQKK01; genus DATFMP01. The sequence goes on along the minus strand of JBGOUY010000004.1, from coordinate 31,579 downwards.
CGTGATCCTTTCCACCTCCGGCACTACCGGCGCCCCGAAGGGCGTGATGCTGGGCCATGAGGGCCTGATCAAGCTCGCCGCGGGTGTCGCCGAACGCCAGGAACTCGGCCCCACCCAACGCTTCTACAGCGTGGCGCCCTTCTTCCACTGCAGCGGTTACATGCACGGCCTGCTGACCAACTTGATCGCCGGCTCGACCTACTTCAGCACCCAGCGCTACCTCGTGGACGAGTTGTGGGACGTATTCAGGAGCGAGCGCATCAATGCCTATCATGGGTTCGTCCTCCCGCTCCAGGAAATGACCCATCTCCCGGGCTACGACCACGCGGAAATAGCCGCCTTTGACCGGGCCTGGTACAGTGCGCCCGCCACGCTCATGCAAGACCTGGAGCAGCGGATTGGGGCGAAGATGTGCGAGGTCTACGGGCTGACCGAGACCGGCGGCAATGTGAGCATCTGCCGCACGACCGATCCGGTTGCAATGCGCCATGATTCGGACGGGCGCCCCCACGAGGGGATCGAGGTGATGATCGTCGATCCGGCGACCAGGCAGTCCGTCCCCGATGGCACGCCCGGCGAGTTGTGCGTCCGCGGCTGGAACGTGATGCGCGGCTACTTCCGCGATGCGGAGGCGACGGCGAAGACGATCGACGAGGAGGGGTGGCTGCACACCGGCGATCAGGGGGTGCGGCTCTCTGACGGGTTCATCAAGTTCCTGAGCCGGATCAAGGACGTGATCCGGGTCGGTGGCGAGAATCTGTCGCCGCTGGAGGTGGAGGAGGTGCTCATCGGCCACCCGGCCGTCCAGGAGGTGGCTGTCGTGGCGGGGCCCCATCCGCGCATGGTCGAGGTGCCAGTGGCCTTCATCGTCCGCCGTGGCGGCGTCGCGGTGACCGCAGAGGAGCTTGAGGCCTATTGCCGCGAACGGTTGGCCAACTTCAAGGTCCCCACGCGATTCGTGTTCATGGATGCGCTCATTCGCACATCGGCCACGATGCGTGTCCAGAAGGCCGCGCTTCGCGAACTGCTCACTGCAGAAACCCATGGTTGAGCGAGCGCAGGCCATGCCCAAAGAGCTCTCAACCGGGAAATCCGAGGGCCTGCTGGTGGTAGAAGCGGTGGAAAAGACCTACCGCACCCTAGGCGACTCATTGGTCACTGCCCTGGCTCCGACCAATCTGACCATTCAGCCTGGGGAATTCGTGGGCATCGTGGGCCCGAGCGGATGTGGGAAGACCACCCTGCTGAATATCGTTGCCGGGCTGATTGCACCCTCCGTAGGCGAAATCCGCTTCCAGGGGCGCCCCATCGACGGGCCGAGCCGGGAGATCGGAATGATCTTCCAGCGCCCCGTGCTCCTGCCGTGGAAGCGGATCATTGACAACGTCATGCTGCCCGCCATCGTGATGGGCCTGAAGCCCCGCGAGACCTTCAGGCAACGTGCCCTGTCCATGCTGAAGATGGTGGGTCTGGAGGGCTTCGAGAACGCCTATCCGCGGGAGCTCTCGGGCGGCATGCAGCAGCGGGCGGCCATTGCGCGGGCGCTCCTGTGCGAATCGAGCCTGCTGTTGATGGACGAGCCCTTCGCCGCCCTGGACGCCCTGACGCGCGAAGAGATGAACATGGAACTGCTGAGGATCTGGTCCGAGACGCGCAAGGCCGTGGTCTTCATCACCCACAACATCCCCGAAGCCGTGCTCCTTTGCGACCGGGTGGTGGTGATGACGGCGCGACCGGGCAAGGTGCGGGAGATCATCCCCATCGATCTGGCGCGCCCGCGCTCCCTCTCGCTGTTGGGCGATCCGCGCTTCGGTGCGCTCACCGATCAGATCCGCAGCCTGCTGACCAGAATGAACCATGCGGAAGGCAGAGCCCGCACGGCTCAACCGGCCCTCAAGTGATGCGGAGTCGGGACCCACAACCGAAGGGCTAGCATGAAGAAATCGAGCGCCGCCAGGATTCTTTACCCGGCCACCACCTTCATGGTGATTCTCGTTCTTTGGGAGGTCACCATCAAGGCCTTGCACATTCCAAAGTACTTCATCCCGGCGCCTTCGGACGTCGGTCTGGCGCTGGTCCAGGGAAGCGCGCTCTACGCCGTGCACTTCCTGATAACGATGTACGCGACCCTCGCCTCGTTCGCGATCGCTTTCACGCTGGCGCTGGTGCTGGGCACGCTGATTGCCGAGGTGCTCTTCCTCGAACGCACCATATTCCCGGTACTCGTCGGGCTTCAATCCATGCCCAGGATCGCCCTTGCGCCGATCATCATCGTGTGGTTCGGCTTCGGTGTGGCGTCCAAGATCGTGCTGGGAGTGATTTCGGCCTTCTTCCCGATGTTCCTCAACATGGTGCACGGTCTGAGCACCGTCGACGCCGAGCAGATCGCCCTGATGAGGACCTGGCGCGCCAACCGCTGGCAGATCTTCTGGCAGGTGAAGTTCCCCAACGCGCTGCCGTTTCTCCTCGCCGGGATGAACGTCGGGATCATCTTTGCCATGCTCGCGGTCATCGTGGCGGAATTCCTCGGTTCCAATGCCGGGATGGGGTTTCTCATTGTCAACCAGAGCAACATGATGGACACGGCCGGCGTGTTCGCAAACATCATCATCCTTTCCATCGCCGGCATCGTGTTTCATTACGGGATCCAGTACGCCCGCCGTCGGCTGCTATTCTGGTCCGCGGGATCAGAAGTGGCCGGAACTTCAAACTGATACCTGCTCCGCGGACATGATCAAGAATCGGGAGGAAACCATGACTAAAGTAACTGAGCGGACTCCACGTAAGTTTTCCCGTCGGGCCGTAGTATTGGGTTCCGGTGCGTTGGCGGCAGCGGCCATGGTTCCCAGTTCGGCCTTTGGCCAGGCGCCCGCGATGAGATCGCGCAAGAAAGTGACCCTGGTCTACGGGGTCAAGGCGATCGATTCCTCCGCGGACGGATTCTTCGCCTCCATTCCGATCGGCTTGAACTTCTATGCCGATGAAGGCCTGGACGTGGACATCCAGACCGTGGCCGGCTCCTCGGCGGCCATCAACCTCCTCGCCTCGGGCAGGGCCCAGTTCTCCACCCACGGCACGGCCGGCCTGTTTTCCGGAGTGGCCAAGGATGTGCCCATGCAAGGGGTCATCTGCCAAGTGCCCGACTACTTCGTGTCTGTCGCCGTGATGAAGAACGGGTCCATCCAAAGCTTTGCGGAGCTCAAGGGAAAAACCATCGGGGTCAATGCCGTTGGCGGTTCGCCGGATCTGGTGATGCGCGCGGTGGTGAAAGATCTGGGCTGGGAAGAGGGCAAGGACGTAAACTTCCTCTCCGTCGGCACCGGATTGCCAGCGCTCGACGCCATCCAGAAGGACCGCGTGCAGGCCCTCGCCCTGTGGGATTCCGTGTTCGCGCTGATGGAATTCAACGGCGGGGACTTCCGCTACTTCCGGCCCGATCCCTTGCCAAAGCTCGGGTTTACCCACACCACCAACGCCCTGATTTCCACGATCGAAAAAGAGCCGGAAATGGTGGGGGGCTTGGCCCGCGCCATGGCCAAGTCCATCATTTACATGGCCGCGGCGCCACCCCGCGAGCTGGCCAAGCTGCACTTCAAGGTCTTCCCGGAGACCAAGCCCACGGGACTATCGGAGGAAGACACCTACCGCCTCGATTTCCTGCGGCTCCAGGCGCGCAACAGCTTCATGCGTCTTGACCAGCGGGTCTTCAATCGCACCGAGAAGATCGGCGATGTCACGGACGAGATGATCGAAGGAGTGGCGGAGCTTTTGGCCAGCGGGAAAGTGATCCCGAAGGCCCTTCCTCCGGAGCGCTACTTCACCCGCAAGTTTGTACCTGTCATCAATAACATCGACATCCCCGGTCTGATCGCGCGGGCGAAAGCCTTCAAGGCTTGACTGCCGGGAGTCTAGCGAGGATTGCCATGGAAAAGAACTACATCACTCCGGAAATCAAGGCCCTGATCGGCACCGAGGCCGAAGTTGACGCCTGGGACGAGGTCGAGCGGGGGGCCGTGCGGAGGTTCGTGCAGTCCATCATGGATCCCGATCCCATCTACTGGGACGATGCAATGGCGAAAAAGACGCGATTCGGCGGGGTGGTTACGCCTTACCTCTATCCCCTCTATGCCTTCCGAAATCCGCCCAACCTGCCCGATCCGCTCGACGACGCCATCGGCAATCCTCACTTCCATGGGGGCTCGTTCATACCGCGCTTCGGCTTGCCGGAGATTCCCGTACCCCTGCAGCGCGTCCTGAACGGCGGTAACGAGATCGAGTTCTTCTCCTTCGCGCGGCCGGGGGACCGGCTCACCGCGAAAAGCCGGCTAGAGGATGTCGTCCAGAAACAGGGCAAGCAGGGCCCGATGCTTTTCGTAAAGATGAAGATCAGCATTCTCAACCAGCATGGCGAGATGCTGTTGATCAACCGCCAGACCTCGATCCGGCGATAACCCGACTGCTAGGCAGCGATGGCGCGGAGTTGGATCGCCGCCAACGCGCGACCGCCGCGGCCCACGGGGCGGAGAGCGCCATCGCCCGCATCCGGTAGCGCCGGGAATATCGGCCGTGGAGCGGCCCTGCCGGACTCGTTGCTGCATCCCGGCCATTTCGCATGCGCATCAGTCAGCCCGGCGTCATCGCTGTTTCGCAATTCAGGCTTCCGTTGGGGCTTGTCGCGCAACCGTTAGGGGCTTCGCCTTCCCCTTCCAAGCCTTAGCAGCATATCCTCCACCTGTTGGGCCGGCTCTCGCAGTGTGTCTGGGGCGAGCTTGAGAAATCTGCCTGTAGCGTCGCTGTTGGGCTGCTTGTGGTTGACGAGGCCCTTCGAAGCGTACGGGGGGAGTCCCAGCCCCTCCGCGCACGTCAGATAGGTGCGACGCAGACCGTACACGATCCAGTTCGGCAGATCGACAAGTGTGCGAAGCCAGTCCGCCGCCCGTTTCAACTTTTCCCTTTGCCAGCCTCTGCCCCATGTCACACACCCTGTCACACAACGCTGTGTGATACCGGGGCATAGCGTGCTATCCCGTGACCCGTACAGTAGCACACGGATGGCTGAGCGGACTGATAACGTACGGTAACCACGAGTGTTATTGTCCAGCGAGTGCCGAATCTCCCCGTCGGCACCAATCTGCCAGCCCCACCTGCCACCGCACCCGCACCCGCATCCTGCGCTCGAATAGAAATCCGGGAACTGCCGGCAACCTTGTTTCGCATTGGGCCCCATAGAGGGAGGCCTGGCGACTCAGATGGCCAAGTAGTCCTTCATCACGTGGCTGTTCTCGAGATCCTCCTTCCGCCCTTCCGCAACGACCTGGCCCTTCTCGATGATGATGCAATGGTTGGTCATGTTGAACACCATCGGGATGTTTTGTTCCACGATGATGATCATGACCTTCTCCCTGCGATTGATCTCCATGAGGGTGTCGGCAATATGTCGCACGAGGATAGGCATGAGCCCTTCGGAGGGCTCATCGAGAAACATCACTGCCGGCTCGGTCATGAGGCCCCGACCGATGGCGAGCATCTGCTGCTCCCCACCGCTGAGAGTCCCGGCCGCTTGGTTAAGCCGTTTCCCCAGAATGTCGAAATATCCGATCACCTCTTCGACCCGGTTTCTCTTCCTCTGGCCAGAGGCGATCCGGCCCATGTCCAAGTTCTCCCGCACGGTAAGGTTGGGAAAAATCCCCCGCCCCTGCACGATGGTCGTGATGCCCATCTGGGCCCGCCGGTGCACCGCTGCCTGGGTGATGTCCTGGCCGTCCAGCAGGATCTTCCCAGAACGCACGGGAATGAGCCCGGACAGGCAACGGATCAGCGTGGTCTTCCCCATCCCGTTTCGCCCCAGCACTCCCAGGATTTCGCCCTCTGCCACGCGCATGGAGAAATCCCTCAGCACGACCGTGCTGCCGTACCCTGCACTGACGTTGCTGACCTCCAGGGATTTCATTGCTTGCCAAGGTAGATGTTGCGCACCTCTTCGTTGCGCTCGACATCGGCGAAGGAGCCTTCCACGACCACGTGGCCCAGATGCAGCACCGTCACCGGTGCCTGCAGATCCCGGATGAAGTTGATGTCGTGTTCGATGATGACGATGGAAAGGTTCAGCTCGCGTACCAGGCTGCGGACCAGCTCACTGGTGGAGTGGGTTTCCTCGGCCGTCATCCCGGCAGTGGGCTCGTCAAGCAGGAGCAGCTTGCCGTCATTGGCCAGCAGCAGGCCGATCTCCAGCCACTGGGTCTGGCCATGGGAGAGAACGCTGGCGCGGCGTTGACTCTCCTCGGACAGGCGAACCAGTTCCAACACTTCTCGGATCCGTCTGATTCGCTCCTGAGCCGATCGCCGGGTCGCCAGCGCCGCCAGTTCGAGGTTCTCAAACACGGAGAGGTTCTGGAAGACCGTAGGCTTTTGGAATTTGCGCACGATACCCAGGCGTGCCCGGGTGACCACTGGCTCGTGGGTGATGTCCTGGCCCTCGAAACGGATGCTCCCATGGGTGGGCTTCAGATGCCCGGAGACCAGGCTGATCAGTGTGGTCTTGCCGGCCCCGTTGGGGCCGATGATGCAACGCACCGTGCCCCGCTCCACGGAGAAGTCGATATTCTCGTTGGCGATGATGCCTTCAAAACGCTTCGTCAGCCCTTCGATGCGCAACAGTTCACTCATGTTGAGTTCCATCTGCCTGGGCCGTGCGGAAACGCGACAGGGCGCTGGCCGCCCCACCTTTGAAGTACACGATCACCGCCACGAAGATCAGCCCCTCCACTAGCTGCCAGTACCGAGGCGTTATGGCGCTCAGGTAGTTGGAGAGCGAGGAAACCACGATTCCCCCCAAGAGGGAGGCCAGCAGGGAACTCCGCCCGGCGATGGCCACCCAGACGACCACCTCGGTGGAAAACAGCACCCCGCCCAGCGAGGGTGCCACGAAATTGGCGTGTGTGCCGTACAGCGCCCCGGCGAAGCACGCGATGGCCCCGGACAGGGCGAACGCTATTGTCTTGTAGAAGGTGGGATTGAATCCCAGCGACACCATGCGTTCCTCGTTCTCCCGGATCCCGATCAGCACCTTGCCGAACTTCGCGAGGGTCAACCACCGCAACGTCACATAGCTCAGGAGGGCCGCGGGAAGTACAACGTAATAGATGGCTGCGTCCTGGCTTAGGTCGAACCGTCCCAGGTTTCCGAATGTGAGGGCCATGCGGTTGATGAACATACCGTTCCAGCCCCCGGTAATCTCCGACTGGCTCACCGTGATCTGCTCCACGATGATGGACAGGGCCAGGGTGACGATCACAAAATAGGCATCGCGAACCCCGGCGCTGAACAGGAAGTAGCCCACCACGGTTGCGATTCCGGCGCCGATAACCAGGCTGAGCAGCAGGGCCACGTAGGCCGGGTTCACCGGCATGCTCGCCCGCATAGCCAGCCCCATCGTGTAGGCGCCCAGCGAGAAAAAAGCCGCCTGCCCAAAGCTCAGGATTCCTGCAAACCCCCAGAGCAGGCTCAGCGACATGGCCATCATGCCGAACAGCATGTACTGGGGCAGAACGTAGATGACGTAGCCGGACAAAAGCAGGGGCAGAACGGCCAGGACGGCAAAGGCCAACACGGCCAAGCCATTTTCCGAAATCAGGACCGTGCGCTTTACGAAAAACAACCCGAAGCGGGCCTGCAATCGAATCGGATTCATCGGGTCGTCACGATACCTGACGGTCTGAACCTAAGCACGATGATGGCCAATGCGAACACAATGGTTTGGGAGAACACCTGGGTCGAAAAGAGCGCGAAGATCGTCTCGGAGCCGCCGATGAGGAAACTGCCCACGACGGTACCCCCCAGGATCTGGCCCAATCCACCCACGATGACCGCAAAAAAGGAGCGCACCAGGAAGATGTTGCCGATATAGGGATCCACGCTCAACATGGGGCTGATCAGGGCGCCGGCCAAACCGGCCAGGAACGAGCCAGTCACAAATACCAGCTTGTACATGGCGCCCACGTTGAGACCTAGCAGACTGGCCATTTCGCGGTTCTGCATCAGGGCGCGGATTTTGATCCCGATCGAGGTGCGGTAAAGAAGCATTCCCATCGTCGCGATGAGTAGCAGGGAAAAGAGCGCAATCAGCGAACGGTAGGCCGGTAGCTCGATGATGCCCAGGTTGATGGCGTGGGGAAGTGGATTGGAGACGTTCCTCAAGTCGGTACCGAAAATGATTTTGATCAGCTCCGTCGTGACCAGGAAGAATCCCCAGGTGATCAACAAGGTCTCGTACGGATTGTCATAGAAGTGCCGGATGATGAAGTGCTCGAATGCCAGCCCGATCACCCCTACGATCCCCGCCGCGATCAGAACCGCCAAGACGAACGGGATTCCCGCGCTGGTGGTCCACCAGGTCAGATAGGCCCCCAGGGTCAGCATCGCGCCGTGGCCCATGTTGATGACCCCGATCATACCGAAAATGATCGCCAGCCCAAGGGCTGCGAGCGCGAGAATAAAGGTGATCAGGGCGGAATCCAGAACGACGCTGATGACAAGACTCATTGGGCTCGCTTCGAATCGGGGCGAGACTGGATTGGCTCGCGGCTCTTCTCCAGGCTGTGCACAAGAAGAGGAAGTAAGCCGGGCGCGCTGTCCGCCAACGATGCCGATCGGGGGGGGACCCGGCCGGCGTCTGGGGCCGGCCGGGTCTTTCAATGTACCTGTCGTATGGCGGTGACCTACAACGGGAAGGTGCACCGTGCATCCAGGGGTTCGACGGACGCCAGCGACTGCACCTCCTCAAACATGTCGTTGACGCTCGTCCAGCCGTTCCGTACCTGCATCAGGTAGGACGGCACGACCAGTTGATTGTCCAGGTGGCGCATGCGCACGGTACCTTGAGGGGCCTTGTCGAACGTCAGGTCGCTCAGCCCCGCGCGCAGGGACTCCGTAGTGACCTTGCCGGTCTTCTTGATCGCGGCAGCAGCCATGTAGGCGGCGTTATACATGGCCACCCCCACGGTGTTCATCAGGGCATTCTGACCGAATTCGGCCTTGAACCGCTTGAGGAACGCAACGTTGTTGGGACTCTTGATGGACATGAAGTAGTCGAAGCTGACGTAGCCTCCACCGGAAACCTCGGGCCCCAGACCGCTCGTCACCACTTCCTCGTCGTCCACCGTCCAGAAGGCGAAGTCCTTTTGCATCCCGGCCGCAGCGAACTGGCGGCGGAAGTTCACCGTATCGCTGCCTGTCAGGGAGTGGAAGATGATGTTCGGCTTGGCCCCGCGGATATCCCGCAACACCGATTCGTACTGGGGCGTGTTGAAGGGAATGTACACCTCGCCCACGACCTCGCCGCCCAACTCCTTCAGCTTACGCTTGGTTACCAGGTTGGTCACCCGCGGCCAGGCGTAATCCGAGCCGATCATGAAGAACTTCTTGCCGAACTTCTTCATCATGTACTCCATGTGGGGCCACACCTGCTGGGTAGGCTCCGGACCGAACATGAAGATATTCTTGTTGCACACGCCCGGGTAGTATTCCTTCTCCTGGCCCTCGTAGAACGTGGGGTAGAGCAGCACCTTGTTGGCGCTCATCACCACCGGGCCCGCGGCGTTCCGCTCGGCACTGCTGAACGTGCCCGCGAGGAAATCCACGCGCTCGCTCCGGATGAGCCGATTGGCCTGCTCCACCACGATCCGGGGCTCGGTCTTGGAATCGCCCAGCACCACCTCCAGTTTGCGTCCAAGCACCCCGCCAGCCGCGTTGATTTCCTTCACGGCGAGTTGAAAGCCGGCGCTGTGCGCCTTGCCGTATACGGTCCACGCGCCGGTAAGCGGAGAGATCACACCGATCTTGATAGACGGTTCCGCCGAGCCGAGATTGCGCACGAACGCCGGCGCGGAGATCGAAGCTACAGAGGCCCCAGCCGTAGCGGCTAGCGCCTTGAGAACCGAGCGCCGCGTCAAGCCGATCGGCGCCCTCTTGTCGCGATTCATGATGTTCCCCTTGCATTGCAGAGTGCGATTCACACAAGAACGGCGGCCCCGTCGGCTGCCGGTTACTTAATGCCCCCCTGCCCGTCGGGCGCAGCTCCCGACGTGTCGACCGCTATGGCCAGCATCTGGCGTCCGCGAGCCGCCAGGCTTTTCATTCAAGCCAGGAATCGCCCGCAGTGGCTGGCAGAGAGCCATTGAGGTGCGAGTCGCGCAGGCCTCGCCAACTGGCCGCAGGAATTCAATACCACCCCGGGGCGACGCCGCTGCCAAGCATCTCATCGTACACATCAGTGCGGCGGTCACGGAGCACCTGGTTGTACTCGTTCCAATTGCGTTTCCGGCGGGCATCGGAAAGGTTCACCTCCGCATAAATGATATCCTCTTTATCGGGGCTGGCCGGCCCGCCGATAGGCCAGCCGGTGTAGCTGACAATGATGCTCTGCCCGACGAAGGGTTGACCCCGCTCAGTACCGACGCGATCCGCCGCCGCGACAAACACCGAATTCGAATGGGCAGCCGCCATCACTAGGATGTTGGCCATGGCCTCGCGCTTGGGATCCTGGCCGGGAATGGGAACCCAGTTCGTGGGTATGCAGACGATGTCCGCGCCCTGCAGCGCACACATGCGGTAGCTTTCCGGGAACCAGCCGTCGTAGCAGATGAATGTGCCGATCCGCCCGATCGCGGTATGGAATACCGGAAAGCCCAGGTTGCCCGGCTCAAAGAAGAGGTTTTCTTCGTTCCACAGGTGCACCTTGCGGAACTTGCCGATGTACCCCTCGGGGCCGATCACCACCGAGGAGTTGTAGAGATTCCGGCCCTCACGCTCATTGATTCCCGCAACGATGTGCAAGCCATTTGCGTTGGCAATTTCCGACCAAGCCCGCGCGGTGGCTCCGTTGGGCACTTCCTCGGAAAGCTCAAGGGCCTCTTCGCGCGTTTCAAATACGTAACCCGAATTGCAAAGTTCCGGCATGACGATGAGCTTGGCGCCGTTCTTGGCCGCCTTCCTGATCATGTCCAAGCTCTTGCTGGTATTGCCCGACTTGTCTCCAACCTGGGGGCGAAACTGAATGCAGGCAACCGTGGCGACGCTTTCCAGACGCCCTTTGGCTTTATCCATGTGGTCCTCCTCAAGAGCGAGAACGCCGGCTGAAGTAGGCTCCGTCTGAGAATGGATTCTGGGGGTGTTGCCCCCGCTGGACGGGTCTTTCATGGCCATTGCATCGGCGTCAATCGGAAGAACAGAGGTGTGGGGCGGGACGCTCCTGATCCCTACAACTGTCTTTGCAAGACATAACCTCGTCGAGCCCATTGCAGATCTGCTCTTAGCCTTAACAACTTCCTTTTCGAACTTCAACGGCCGCCGCGTATTCCTCAGCTATTCCGCCCTGCGGCGCCTGGAGGGCTGCCTGGCCGCGGCTCTGGGCGGGCAGGTGCCATGAGCGAGCCGCTGCTGGTGCTGCGCGGCCCGCCCGGAGCCGGCCCGGTGGTGGAGATGGCCGCGCCGTTCAGCGCGCCGCGTGGCGGTCCGCCAGGATCATGCGGCTGCCCTGCTCGGAGATCATCAGCGTCGGCGCGGCGGTATTGCCCGAGGTGATGGCGGGCATGATGGAGGCGTCCACCACCCGCAGCGCCCGGACGCCGCGCACGCGCAGGCGCGAATCCACCACGGCGTGCTCGTCCGTGCCCATCCTGCACGTGCTGACCGGGTGGAAGATCGTCGTGCCCACGTCACCCGCAGCCTTGGCGAGCGCCTCGTCACTCTGCAGCTCCGGGCCCGGCACGAACTCGGCGGGCTCGAAGCGCTTGAGGGTGGCCGCCTGAACGATGCGCCGCGCCAGCCGCATGGCGGTCACGGCCACGCGCCGGTCGGCGTCGGTGGCCAGGTAGTTGGGATCGATCTCCGGCGGCGCAAGGGGGTCCGTGCTGGTGATGCGCACGTGGCCCCGGCTGGTCGGGCGCAGGTTGCACACTGACACCGTGAACGCCGGGAAGCGGTGCAGCGGGTCGCCGAACTTGTCCAGCGAGAGCGGCTGCACGTGGAACTCCAGGTTGGGCGTCTCCTGGGAGGGATCGGAGCGCGCGAACGCCCCCATCTGCGAAGGCGCCATAGTCAGCGGGCCGCGCCGGAACAGCAGGTACTCCAGCCCCATCGCGGCCTTGCCGAACAGGCTGTGCGTCATCTCGTTGAGCGTGCGCGTGTTCTTCACGCGGAAGGCCAGCCGCAACTGCAGGTGGTCGTGCAGGTTGGCACCCACGCCCTCCAGCGCGTGCACCACGGGGATGCCGAGGGAGTCCAGCAACGCGCGCGGGCCCACGCCCGAGAGCTGCAAGAGCTGGGGCGAGCCGATGGAGCCGGCGGCCAGGATCACCTCCCCGCTGGCCATGGCCTTGTTGACCGCGCCCTGGTGATCGAACTCCACGCCCACCGCTCGCCCCTCGCGGAACAGCACGCGCCGGGCCACGGCCTCGGTGAGCACGGTCAGATTGGGGCGGTGCAGCACCGGCTTGAGGAACGCAGTGGAGGCGCTGAGTCGCACGCCCATGCGCTGGTTGACCTCGAAGGGCCCGCAGCCGAAGTTGTCGCCGCGATTGAAGTCCTGCACGGACGGGATGCCGGTCTCGGCGGCGGCCGCCTGGAAGGCGTTCAGGATCTCCCACGATAAGCGCTGGGACTCCACCCGCCATTGACCGCCGCTGCCGTGCCATTCATCGGCCCCGCGGTGGTAGTCCTCGACGGACTTGAAGAGGGGCAGCACGTTGTCCCAGGCCCAGGCCCGGTCGCCGCTCAGGCGCGCCCACTCGTCGTAGTCGCGCTTCTGCCCGCGCATGTAGATCATGGCGTTGATGGATGAGCTGCCGCCCAGCGTGCGGCCGCGCGGGTAGAGCAGCGAGCGGCCGTTCAGGCCGGGCTGCGGCGTCGTGTGAAAGCGCCAGTCGGCGCGCGGGTTGTTGATGCAGTACAGGTAGCCCACCGGGATCTTCATCCAGATCCAGTTGTCCTTGCCGCCCGCCTCCAGCAGCAGCACGCGGAGCGAGGAATCGGCGGAGAGCCGGTTGGCCAGGGTGCACCCGGCCGTGCCCGAGCCGACGATGACGTAGTCGTACGGTGGCGACGCAGTGGCGGGTTCCATCGGTCATCAGCCTCCCTATTGGGGGTCGCCGCCCCCGCGACGCGCACCCAGGCGGGCATGCTGGCGGGGCGACTGCTGCAATGGGGCCATGGGAATAGCCATCGGCCACGCCCCCCTCCGGCGGCGAGCGGCTGGGACCCAGGGGCTCCAGCGCGGGGCCCTCGGGGGGCAGGGGGTGGCGGCGCATCAGATCATCAGGGACTGCTTCTGCACCTCGTGGTTCTGTTCCAGGCACGATCACAGATGCATTCCGACCAGAACGTGCGCCCGGCCAGAGGCGGACCCGCTCCTCTGGGAGCGCCGACCGCGGCTCCCCGGTTCTTGTGGCCGCCGACCGTCCCCGGATGCTGCGATTCCGGTGCAGACAGCCCCTCGGCCTTAACCCGCCACTAACACCCCCCTTTGCGAAGATCAAACGCATGGATCAAGTCATCCCACAATGACAAGCATTCTTTGCGATGCCGCGCCCCGCCGGGCCTCACTGCCGGCAGCGAAGGCGGGGTCACGAAATTGGGCGGCACGCGGCCGCGCGTGGCCGGCGCCCTTGCAGCGCAGGCTGGAGTCGTCCTGCACGGTGAGGATGCAAACGGGACGGCGTAGCGCGCCCCGGCCGCTCCCAGCGGCGCTCTCTGCGGGGTCTGCCCGCAGGTGGCTGAGCGGACTGATAACATACTTTAGCCACAGGTGTTATTGTCCAGCGAGTGCCGGACCTCCCCGTCGGCAGCCAGCCTTTCCGATCTCGTTCCGCCGGCACCCCAGCGGCCTGGAAGTGGCCACGCAGGGCGGACGTCAGGGCGGCCGCATTCTGCCCAGAGCGGAGACAAGCCAGCCTCGCGCGAGACCCCACCCCGCACGCCGCCTCAGGCGGCGTGCCGCCCCTCCCCGCTAGGCAGGGAGGGGCTGCAAGCCTCATTGCAAGCGGATCTCAGCAGCCAGGAAGCCCCCCTGCTCTGCCTAGCGGAGCAGGGGGGTTTGGGGGGATGAGGTCCCGCGCCGGCCGAGTCGTTGGCGCCTGGCAGGCGACTTTCCGGTTGCCCTGTGGCGGACGTCCCTTGGGTTGCAGACTCAGCCGGCCCCGGATAGGATTCGCCATCAAGGCTCGTATCAGGTCGCCGCGCGCTCCGCGTGCCGGTGGGCGGCGGGCGACGCGGAAGCCAGGTCGGCAGCCGGCAGCGACACTGCCGCGGCCTGGGGGACGGTGTTCGCCTGCCCCTCCGCCTTGCCGCTGCGTCCTCTAGCAACCGGGCGTTCTGCCGATGCATCAGCCTGCACGCACAAGCTCCGGATTTCTCCAGACCGTCCCCGGCCGCCTGGCCCGCGCACCGGGGGCGTTTCATGTGCTGCTCATCATGGCCGCGGCCCTGGCGCTGGGCACGCCGGCCTTCTTCTCTGTGGCGAATCTGGTCAACGTCGGCCTGCAGGTGGCGGTGCTGATGATCGTCTCCCTCGGCATGACGCTGGTGATCCTGACCGAGGGCATCGATCTCAGCCTCGGCCCGGTGCTGGGCTTGTGCGGCGTATGCGCCGGCCTGGTGGTGGTAGCGGGTTACGGCCTGCCGCTCGGGATCCTGGCGGCGCTTGCGGCCGGCGCGGCGTGCGGGCTGGTCAATGGGGTCCTGATTGCGGTGATCGGGCTACCGCCGTTCATCGTCACGCTGGGGATGTTTGGAATTGCCCAGAGCCTGGCGACCGTGCTGACGGGCGGCGCATCGGTGCGTAACCTGCCCGCCTATTTCCAGTGGTTCAACGAAGGGCGAGTGCTGGCGATTCCGGTGCCCATCCTCGCGATGGCCCTGAGCTTCGTGGTGACCTACCTGCTGCTCTACCACACACGCTTCGGCCGCTACGTGTTCGCAATAGGAGGCAATCGGGTGGCGCTGAAGCTTTCCGGCAGCCCGGTCAGTGCCTATCACATTGCAGTCTACGTCTATGCGGGTCTGCTGGCGGCCGGGGCGTCCTTCATCATGACCGCGCGCATGAACTCGGCGCACCCCACGGTCGGCGTCGGGATCGAGTTCGATGCCATCGCGGCGGTGATCCTGGGCGGCACATCGTTCGAGAAGGGCTATGGCGGCCTCGTGGGCACCGTTGTCGGAGCGTTCGCCGTGGGCGTGCTGCGCAACGGCCTGAACCTGGTGGGGATCGGTGCGGAATATCAGGTGGCCATCGTGGGGGTTGTGATCATCGGCACGGTGGGTCTGGATGCCTGGAGGAACCTGACCGCATGAACGCGGCTCAAACGGAACGGGGGCAGCGCCTGGTGACGATTCCGGCGGAGCGGATGGTATTCGTCCTGTCGCGGCTGCTGGCGCTGATCGTGCTGGTGGCGGGCCTGTCGGTGCTCAGCCCGGTGTTCCTCACGTGGCCCAACGTCATCACCGTAGCGCGCCAGGCGGCCCTGCAATTCGTGATGTCCGCGGGGCTCACGATCGTCGTGCTGGCCGGGGGCATCGATCTGTCGGTGGGGGCGGTGATCGGATTCGCCGCCTGCGTGGCCGCGACGGGGATCGCCGCCGGCAGTCTGACCGGCGGCGTGCTCGCTGGCCTGGGGGTGGGGCTGGCCTGCGGCGTTTGCACCGGGATGCTGGTGGCCTATGCCCGCATCCCTGCCTTCATTGCCAGCTACGGCATGCTGTGGATCGCCCAGGGGCTGGGCTACATCCTGATGCAGGGCAACGTGATCCAGGGGTTCCCCCCCGCGCTGCGCTTTTTCGGCATCGGCTGGGTGTGGGGGGTCCCCACGCTCGTCGTCCTGGCGGGGGCTCTGCTCGCGGTGTTGCACGTGCTGCTGCACTACACCGTGCTGGGCCGATCAATCTATGCGATCGGCGGCAACGTCGCGGCGGCCCGCCTGTCCGGAATGCCCGTGCGCAGCCGTCAGGTGACCCTCTACGCGCTGTGCGGATTGCTGTCCGGCCTGGCGGCCCTGGTGGTCATCGCCCGGGTGAATTCCGCTGAAGCCGGCGTGGGGGAGGATCTGCTGCTGCCCGCGATCGCCGCGGTCTGCCTGGGCGGAACTTCCCTGTTCGGCGGCGTGGGAGGGATCGTGGGGACGGCCGTGGGTTCGTTCATCCTCGCTCTCTCCGTCAACGGCATGAATCTGCTCGGCATTGATTCGCTCTGGCAGAACGCCGTATTGGGGGGAATCATCCTGCTGTCTGTTTTCACGGATCAGTTGGGGGGAGCACGACTGCTCCGGGGATCGTAACGCTCTTCAACTCACCCATGTGGAGGAACGCGCCGTGAATCGCAAGACGATCTGCAATCTGGTGTTGCTGGCGGCTGCGCTGGCACTCGCCCTGACACTGCCCTGGCGGTCTGCGATCGCCAAGAACGACAAGGAATTGACCATCGCAATGTTCGTCAAGAATCTCTCCAATCCCAACTTCCGCGCGGCGCGCATCGGGGCGGACAAGGCGGCCAAGGAACTGGGAGTGAAGCTGGAGCACGTCTCGCCCACCAAGCCCGACAACATCGAGGAGCAGACCCGGCTCACCGAGGACTGGCTGGTCAAGAAACCCGATGGATTCCTCTTCGTCCCGGTGGACTTCAAGGCCCTCATTCCGACGGTCCAGAAGGCCATCGACGCCGGCATGCCCGTGGCGATCTACTCCAACAACATGCCCGATGTGAAGGGCGTGGTGACCTACGTCGGATCGGACGATGCGACGATCGAATACGAGGTGTCCAAGTTCCTTTTCAAAAAGATGGGCGGCAAGGGCAAGATCATCCACATTGACGGCAACCCCGCCGCGATCACCGCACAACAGCGCAAAGCGGGCTTCGAGCGCGCGCTGAAAGAGTTTCCGCAGGTGGAGCTGCTCGCCTCGCAGCCGGGCCAGTATCGCCGTCTCCCGGCCGTGCAGGTGTTCGAGAACTTGATGCAGCGCTACCCGCAGATTGACGCGGTGGTATCGGCCAACGACGACATGGCGGTTGGCGTGGTGGAAGCCCTGTACGCGGCCGGCCGCGGCGGCAAGACGCTCGTGGTTGGCGTGGACGTGCTTCCGGACGCCGCCGAACTCATCAAGTCCGGCCGGATGTTCGCCAGTGCGGACTACAGTCTGCACGATCAGGCGTACATCGCCATGCACGCGTTGGTGAAGCACATCCGCGGTGAGCAGGTGCCCAAGCAGATCATCCTGCCCGTCGCGATCGCAACGCAGGACAACGTGGATGCCTGGCGGATGAAGATGGAAGACCGCAAGACGCCCAACTGGGAGCGGGTGGTCGCGGCCCAGAAATAGCCTCATGCCGAGGCGGGGACGGCCCCTGCGGGGCTGTCCCCGCGCGCTCGCACCCTTGTCTCGTGAGCCGATCATGGCTGGACAGCATCCCCTCGTCGAAATGCGAGGGATCTTCAAGAGCTTTGGCGGCGTGCAGGCGCTCCAGGGCGTGGATCTGGACTTGTATCTCGGCGAAGTGCACGCGCTGGTGGGCGACAACGCCGCAGGCAAGTCCACCCTGATCAAGACCCTGGCCGGCGCGCTGCCCCGGGACGGCGGGTCTATTGCGTTCGACGGACAGGCGGTGGAAATCCGCAGTCCACACGATGCCAAGGCGCTTGGCGTGGAGACGGTCTACCAGGACCTGGCGCTGGCCGACAATCTCGACGTATCGGCCAACATCTTCCTGGGGCGCGAGCTGCAGCGACCCGGACTGTTGCGCTGGTTTCTGGACCATCCGCGGATGGAGCACCAGTCGCGCACCGTCTTGGAGCGGTTGAAAATCAACATCCCCAACCTGCGGCAGCCGGTGCGCTTCATGTCCGGCGGGCAGCGCCAGTCGATTGCCATCGCTCGCTGCGTCTGCTTCAACGCGCAGGTCGTGATCCTGGACGAGCCCACCGCCGCACTGGGCGTGGAGGAGACCAAGAAGGTATACGGATTGATCCGGGAGATGCGCGAGCACGGGCTGGCGGTGCTGCTGATCAGCCACAACCTGAACCACGTCTTCGATCACAGCGATCGCATCACGGTCATGAAGAATGGGCGCTGTGTCGGTTCGCGGCGCATCGAGGAGACGACGCGCGACGAGATCGTGCGCATGATCGTGAGCGGCGCGGCTGCCTGAGCTGTGCCGCCACACGATTGCAACGGTCGTATCCGTGGCGCCCTTTGCGAATGGCCAGTGCTGCAACGAGGCGCTGGCCTGGGGCGAGTCGGAGTCGGTGCGCTCCGTGGCCCGCCACAAGGCCGAAAAGAGGAGAGTGGACGCAGGCCAACGTACAATTGGCCACCGTAGGACAAATCGGGGTCACTGTGGCTCACAAGCGGGAGCACGGGACGCGGGCGCCTCTCGCAAGCCTGCGCCGCTGCTATCCTCGCGAATCCGCACTGGGCGTGGAGTTGCGGGGGACCTCACTCGCTCCACATCGATCGCCGGCTGCGCCACGTCGTCCAGTCCTCTAAGAGGATGCACACAGGAGCGGGGACGGGATTAGCGTGGCGCCGGCCGCGCCTGCACCGCCAGGCACTTGATTTTCTTCCTGGTTCTGCTAGTGCTCATCAATTCGGGAGCCCTGCTCCCGGTCGGTCCAGGTTTCGGCTGCCCGCGCCTTACGGGTATCGTCGGTATCCAGAGCGCACAGATGTCGCAGCGCATCGTAGGCACGGCCCTGCGAGAGCGTCTTGCCCCCCGCAGCAATCTCCGGCATTGCATTCCGCTGCTATTTGGCCTGACGGCGGCACTGCTGCTGTCAGGGTCGGCCTTGGCCGCCCCAGCGCCTGCGCTCAACGCGCTGCCCGGCGCTGCCATGGGCGCTGCGGGTATCGCCGTCACGGGCCCCAACGCCGGCGGGGCTGCGGGCGGGTGGCATGACGGGGTGCCTGCGCTCCCGCTCGGCCTTGCGGACCTGCTTGCGCCGCACGACGGCGATGATGACGGCGAGGGCTCCGGCTATTCGGTCGCGAGTAGCGATGACGAGCCCGCCGATGGAGCGGACGAGCTGGTTCGCAAGGAGCGGGAGACCCGGGCCGCAATATTCGATGGCCTGCGCAGTGCCTGCGCCAGCGTCCATGCCACGGAGGGCAAACCCAGCCACCGGGCGCACCTGGGCCTTGTCAGCACATTCGCACCCCTCACACCGGTTCGAACCAGCACAGCATCCACGGTTTCGGTCGCCCACGTAGGCAAGCGGGTTCTGGTGACCACCGGAACCGACCCCCCCAGCAGCGGCCATCCATCCGCATAACGTTGGATTCCGGCAGACGCGGGTTGTGCGACGGGTCGTTTCGCGGAAGCGAGGCGGTCTGTGCGCGATTCGCCGTGCTGCTACCGATCTATTGGGGGTTGACCATGAAGCACCTCGTGCTGGCCTTGGCGATCGGCGTGTTTTTGCTGCCGCTCGTGGCCAGGGCCGATACCCAGTTGGAAGTGTACGGACACGCAGACCTTTCCGCGGACTATGTGAATCGCGGCACCAACAGCGTCACCTCGCCCAGCCTGGGGTGTCAGGGCACGCCCGGCGACTGCATCAATGCGGCTCCGTACGGGCAAATCTCCAGCAATCTTTCCTCCCTGGGCGTCCGCGTCACGCAGGACCTGGGGAACAGCGGCCTGAAGGTGTTGCTGCAATTCGAAACCTTGGTGGACGTCTCCGCCACGCCCAGCGCAAAGGACTCGCTGGGGTCCCGGGACAGCTACATTGGGCTCGGCGGGTCCTTCGGGGCGATCAAGCTGGGCAAATCGGATACGCCGTACAAGAAAGCCACGTCCCGCATGGACCCGTTCTCCGCCTCCGTCGGCGACTACAACTCCATCATGGGTAATAGCGGGGGCGACAATCGCGCGGAGTTCGACCTGCGCCTGCCGCACTCGGTGTGGTGGGAGTCGCCCAAGATGGGCGGGGTCAATGTGTCCGTGATGGTGACGCCCGGCCAGAACCGCACCGGGGACAACTCCGGCGTGCCGGAGGGTGAGTTCTACGCGCCCGGCATCGGCCTGTGCGCGGGCTCAGGCGTCGGTGGCTCCGGCGCGGCAGGGCCCCCCTGCAACGACGGCAGCTTCGGCAATGCAATCAGCACGTCGGTCTTCGGCGACACGGGCACGGTGTATTGGACGGCGGCCTATGAACTTCACAAGCGCGTCAACCGCGAGGGCGACCAGACGGACCCGGTACTGGCCACCAAGGTCGGTGCGCGCGACGAGTCGGCCATCAAAGGAGCCGCCCAGTACCATACCCCGCAAATGACCGTGAACTTCATCGTCGAAGACATGATGCGCAAGTTGGGCGATGAGCCTACGAATCTGGATGAGCGCAGCCGCACCGGCTATTACGTGAGCGGCGTGGACAAGGCGGGCGATGGCAGCCAGGTCGAGCTGGCCTGGGGGCACGCCAATAAAACCAAAGGCGATCCAGCCGGCGTGACACCAAACAATCAGGCCAACCTGTACGCGCTGGGCTATCGCCATTTCCTGGCCAGCAACTTCGCGATCTACGGGGTCTACGCCACGCAAGTGAACGGCAACGGCGCGCACTACGACCTCGGCGCCAGCGGCCACGGCATCCCCATCGTGGGGCGTGACGGGAGCCCCGCCTGCGATAACTCTGACGGATGCCTGCCCACGCAGGCGGACGGCACCATCAAAGGCGTGACCATTTCCGCGCTGTCGATCGGGTTCTCCTACTCCTTCAGCGCTCCCTTCGAGGTGGCTGCGAAATAGGCGCTTTGGCTTTTTCGCTCCGACATCCACACTCGGTTTGATTGAACCCCGGCCTCCGCTCCTGGGCCGGGGTCCTTTGCTCGGATTCTTCCAGTCAGGGGGCCCGCGGCACGCCGCACCCCTCGGCGCTCTTTGGTACCGAGGCCGGGAGCGCGGTGTCCGGCGCGCTCTGTCGCGCGCCCCTCGATCGGTGGCGAAATCGGCCAATTTGCGCTACCTATAAAGCCAAGCACCTTGGCCATGGCGTCAGATGGATTCTCTTGGGGGGACAAGAGAGGAGTCGGACCATGAGCGACGGCTTCCGCTGGGACCCATCCTACAGCGTTGGATTCGACGAGTTTGACGAGGACCACAAGCGGCTCCTGACGCTGGGGAGCGCGGTCAGCGCGGCCTCATCGGACGGGCGGGCGCGCGAGGCTGTGGCGTGTCTGCTCGACGCGCTGGGAGACGAGTCGACCCGGCACTTCGCCCGGGAAGAGAAGTTGATGCGGGAGACAGGCTACCCGCTCCTGCTGGAGCATCACGACCAGCACAACCGGCTGAGTAGTGAGCTGCACCTGTTCATTCAGCAGTACGAGGTGGGGCACCTCAGCCCGGACCGGCTGGCAGGCTTTCTCGTGGACTGGGTCGTGAGCCACATCGTCACGCATGACAAGAAGTTCCAGCAGCACTGGGACGGCCTGCGGGCGGGTCGCGCCGCGACCGAACATACGCGGGCGGGCGGAATTCCGAACTCGCCGCGCTGAGTCGTGCGGGAGCGGCGGTGCGGCTGCCAGGCTGCACGCCGGCCGCATCCGCCGCCTGCCCAGCGCTGTCACGGTATCGCTGCGAGGCCAACGAAGCGCTGAGCCGCCCGCACCCTGGCAGGATCGACTGCCTGCGGGGCGGGCAGCGCGCTGCCCAGCGCTCCAGCGGCCTTGGGGCGGGCCGAAATCAGCCCGCCCCGCGAGCCGTCACGCGGCGCTGAACGGAATCACCCCTGGGTAGAGCCACTTCTCCCAGACCTCATCGGTCTTGGCCTGGAAGTAGGCGATGTCTTCCTCCTTGAAGTGGGCGAAGCGCCCCTGCCGCAGCAGATAGTCCCGCACCGCCTTGCGCTTGTAGGTGCCGGCCAGGATCTGCTTGGTGCGGCCGCTCATCTTGAGCGTTCCGTCCTCGATCTCGAAGAGCGGCCAGATGCCGCATTCCACGGACAGCTCGCCCAGCTCATGGGAGTACTTCGGATCGTAGTCCCAGCCCTTCGGGCACGGATCGAGCGCGTGGATGAACGTCGGCCCACCAATGCTCAAGGCGCGGCGCACCTTGTTCATCATGTCGAGGGCATAGGACGGGCTGACAGTCGCCACGTAGCGGCACTCGGGGTGCCCCACGGCCAACATTCCCGCGGTATTCTTCTTCCAGTGCCGCTGCATGATGCGGTGCACCTTGCCCGGAGGGGTGAAGGTCGAATTCGCCCCGTAGGGAGAGGAGCCGGACACCTGGATGTCCGTGTTCGCGTACGACTCGTTGTCGTACATCAGGATCAGCAGGTTGTACTCCGTGTGCTGCAGCGCCGCCGAAATGGCCGAGAGCCCCATGTCCGCACCGCCGCCATCGCCGCAAACGGCGATCACGTTGATCGGCTCCTGGGTCATCTTGCCCTTGCGCATCAGCGCCTTCAGGCCCGCGGCCGTGCCGGTCGCGGCGGAGCCGGAGGAACCGAGCTGCGTGTGCATCCAGGGCACCACCCAGGGCGTGGAGTAGTAGGTGGTGTTGGCGACGTACATGCAGCCCGTGCTGCCCAGCACGATCGTGCGCGGACCGGCGGCCTTGATCATCAGCCGCATCGCCAGCGCCGAATCGCACCCCTGACAGGTGCGGTGACCCGAGGTGTAGAACTCGTCCGGAACGATCTTCTTGACCGTCTTCCAGGGTTCCAGGGCCTGAGGCGCAACCGAACTGCCGTTCGACTCACTCCGTATTGTGGTCATGGTCGTCACTCCCTCACCCCGATCCAGTAGGTTTCTTGGTCGTTGGCCGCCTTGCCGCTGGCGGCATCGAACACCCGATCGGCGATCGCCATCACATTGTCCGTGCTCACTTCGCGTCCGCCCAGCCCGGCCACCAGGGACACAACCCGTGGACGGCGTTCCAGCGGGTAGAGCGCCGCCCGCAGTTCGTTGGCCAGCACCCCGCTGTGAAAGGCGGAGCCGAACCCGTAGTCGCGGTCGATCACGCCGACGGCCTGCACGCCGGCAAGCGCCTGCTGCAACTCCACGGTGGGGAACGGGCGGAACCAGCGCACCCGCACGAAGCCCACCTTGCGGCCCTGCGCGCGCATCTTGCGCACGGCGACCTTGACCGGCATGGCGAGGGTGCCCATGCCCACGAGCGCGATCTCCGCATCGTCCATCATGTAGCGCTCGATGAACGGCTCGCCGCCGCGGCCGAACACGCCATTGAACTCGGCGTAGGCCTCGCTGATGACGTCACGGGCGCGACGCATCCCCATATCGTTCTGCCGCCGGATTTCCATCAGCCAGTCCTCGTTCACCTGCGGCGCGACCGTGATGGGATTGTCCGGGTGCAGCAAGCGCTCCGCCCGGTCATACGGCGGCAGGAAGCGCTCCACCATCGCCTTGCTGGGAACCTTCACGATCGACTGGGAATGCGTGAGGAAGTTCCCGTCGCAGCTCAGGGCGCAGGGCAGCAGGACGCGATGGTCCTCCGCCACGCGGTAGGCGATCAGCGCCGTATCCAGCGCTTCCTGGGCCGTCTCCACCCAGGCCAGCAGCCAGCCCAGGTCGCGCACGGCGAGCGCGTCGTTATGCTCCACGCCGAACGCACCGGGATCGTCCAGCGCCCGGTTGCCCACCATCGCCACCAGCGGCAGCCGCAGCCCGGCCGTCACCGCCAGCGCCTCGAAGGCATAGAGCCAGCCCACGCCGCTGGAGCCTGCGAACACGCGAGCCCCCACTGCGGAGGCGTGCTTGACGATCTCGAACTGGGAGTGCTCGCTTTCCGCGATGATGTATTCGCAATCGAAGTCCCCGTTGGAGATCATCTGCGAAACGAACTGCATCACCGTGTCGTACGGCCGGATGGGGTAGGCCGTGATCACGTCCACATCGGCGAGTCGGCAGGCGTGCGCCACTGCTTCGCTGCCGCTGATCAGCTCCTCCGATTCGCCAGGGTATCCGCCGGGGCCTTTCGCCGGTGCC
This sequence comes from bacterium, assembly GCA_041477795.1. Classification (GTDB taxonomy): domain Bacteria; phylum SAR324; class SAR324; order SAR324; family JACQKK01; genus DATFMP01. The sequence continues at coordinate 7,597 of JBGOUY010000004.1, read as the reverse complement.
GGCTTTCTTGCAAGTGCGGCATCAGACGGCTTCATTGGCGATCTCCTTTTGATAGAGGCCAACGTGATGGAACCCGTGCGAGCGGGCTGAGCGTTTGGCGACCTTCTTGCCAAGCCAGGCCGCGTAGCCTTTTGCGTCCTTGGCCCACATCTGCCATTGGCTGTTGTTGTCCTCGAAGGCTTCCTCGTTGATCATCGTGATGCACTCGGCCACCGGGCAGACGGCCTCGCACACACCGCAGCCGCAGCAGGCCTCCAGGTTCGCGTCGTAGTGGCCATCCGGCGCGACGTCGAAGGCCGTATCCGGACACTGCAGCCAGCACAGCGTGCACTTCGTGCAGGTGTCGAAGTTGATCACCGGGCGCAGGGTGCGCGTGGAGAACTTCTTGAACTTGGGATTGCGCCCCGGCACGAACCCGCCATCCCACCCTGGCACCTGCTGGCGCGCGGGAATGCCGCGGATCACCAGGCCCTCCTGCATCTCGGTCCAGCCCGGCAGATCGAATGAGTACAGGTCCGCAGTGCTGCCTTCGTCGGCCGCCACCGGGATCTGCTTGACCAGATCGTAGGTGCGCTTGGCCGAGGCGACCTTGAGGTCGTCCTTCCACTGGTCGCGGATCGCCGCCACCATCGAGTCCAGGCTCACGATGTGGGGGGCCACGCTGGCCAGCGCGCCAAGAATGCGCACGTCGGTGTGGTCGTTCCTGTACACGAACATGCCGGAAAAGCTGGACTTGCTCTTCACGATGGCCAGCTGGTAGGGCGACCCCTTGCGGTGGATGTCATGCAACAGCTCCGCGTGGGGCTGGGCCGAGGTCACCAGGAGCGTGCCGCCGGACTTGAGCAGCTTGTGGACCGGCTGCAGGCCTGACCAGGCCCAGGACTCCACGCCCTTGCAGAGGGTGTCGTCCGCGACGATGGTGACGTCGTTGTGGTCCGGCTCGTAGCGCGCGAGAAACTCCTCCAGTTCCTCTTCGGTATCGGAGACGACGGCAAACTGCTTGGCTGGGATGCCATTGCGTTCGGGGGAGTCGCCGTAGCGGCCAAAGGCAATGCCGATCTTGCCCTCCTTCCTGGCGGCCAGGACAACCCCACGGCAGATGTTCTTCGCCAGGGTCTTCTGAAACACCCCGCGATACACAACTTCGATCGAACCGGTGCTCATCGTGGTTCCTCCTCATGGGGTGGCTGGAGCGGGTTCCCGGCATCGTCTTGCACCACCGGCTGCGGCCAGGCCGGGGGTCTCGCCCCGCTGTGTTCCGCGTCCGGCGGTTCCCGCCCGGTTGACTGCGCTGCGAGCGCCTGACCGCCTCCGGATGCGGGGTGCGGTCTACGCGGCCCAGCCGGCGCCCCCCGGCGCGATCCCATGCTGGGCCTCCCCTTCGCTCGCGTTGGGATGCCGGCGCGCGGGCCATCCCCCGTATCGGCACCCGCCTCTCGTGATGCCCTCCGTTGCAACGCCTCAGCGGCCGCCCTGGCCGGCCTCCGCGTCCAAATGGGGTCCATACCGCTCGATATGTGTGGCCAGATCCACGGTGTGCTGGCGCGCCAGAGTTTCCGCCAGCTCGGTATCCCGCCGTTCCAGCGCCTCGATGATGTGCATGTGGTCGATGATGGAGCGCTCGGCGCGATCCAGGTCGCCGATGGTGGTGAGGCGGATCGAGCGCATGTGGGCGAACAGGTTGTCCGCGATCTGGTTGATCAGGTCGTTCCGGCTCATCCGCAACAGTTGCTGGTGGAAGCGGATGTTCGTCTCGGAGTACTCGTCGATCCTGGCGCGTACCGCGTGATCCTCGAAGGTGGCGAACATCTGCCGCAACTGGCTGATCTCCTCGTCGCTCGCGCGCAGGGTCGCGAGCCGCGCCGCCATGCCTTCCAGCGCGGCCCAGACCATGATCATGTCCAGGATTTCCCGCTTCGTCTTGCGCACGACGAATACGCCGCGACGCTGCACGATGCGGACGAATCCTTCCTGTTCGAGGCGGGAGATGGCTTCACGGATGGGCGTGCGGCTCACGCCCAGGTCAATCGCAAGCTGGTGCTCGTCGAGCCGCAGCTCCTCGCGCGAGGCATAGATGTTCATGGACATGATCGCCTGCTTCAAGGCGTCGTATGTCCGGTCGCGCAGGCTGTAGCTGACGTCCAGGGGCTGGACGGGTAACCTTGCCGTAGCCACGAAAGACTTCCTGGCCGGCGTTGGTTTCCCCCCACTTTCCGGCGGGACACTGCAGAGGCTGTGTGAAATATCCCGTATGCTGAATCAATCATACAGGATGGCGGACGTCAATAGCTCGGCAAGCGGTCGGCGGCGCCCAGCGCCAGGCCGGGTCGCCGACGGCCTCCGCGCGCTTCGAGACGCTCGCTGCGCTCGCTCCTCGGCAACGCGGAGTCCTTTTATTTCAATGCTTTATGCAGAGCCGCAACCCTGAGGAGTCCTGCGCAGCAGGACGTCTCGAAGGGTGCGGCGTCGAGAGCCCTGTTTTCAAACAGAGCCTATCCGGCTGAGACGTGTGCGAAGGGCCGGGGCCAGCCGACCCCTGTCGGTGGCGCCGGGGGGGTCTTGGCTCGGCCGACACGACCGCCCCGCACACCGCGTTGGGAGCGCGGCCTGTCCAAAGCAGCTCCAGGAATCGACGATCCTCTGCCGATCGGTCGGCTCATCGCCGAATGGATAGCGCGCGGTGCAATTCTAAGGTCGGGACGCCGCGGCCGCGCTCTCGGGGTGGGCGTCTTGCGCCGCGGCGGAGCCGGAGTGCTGCGCGGCCAGCACCATGTACATCGCCGGCACGACGAAGAGCGTGAACAGCGTCCCGATGGCGAGGCCGGAAGCGATCACCAGGCCCAGGTTGAAGCGGCTGACCGCCCCCGCGCCGCTGGCCAGGATCAGTGGCACCACGCCCAGCACCATCGCGCCGGTCGTCATCAGGATCGGCCGCAGCCGGATCTCCGCCGCCATTTCGATCGCCTCGCGCTTGCCGCGCCCCTGCTTCTGCAGATTGTTGGCGAACTCCACGATCAGGATGCCGTGCTTGCTGATAAGGCCGATCAGCGTCACCAGCCCCACCTCCGTGTAGATGTTGAGGCTGGCCCCGCCAATGCCCAGGTTGATGAAGATCAGCGCCCCGCAGATGGACATGGGCACGGTCACCAGGATGATGACCGGGTCGCGGAAGCTCTCGAACTGCGCCGCCAGCGCCAGGAAGATGATGATGAGGGCGAAGAAGAAGGTCACGATCAGCGCGCTGGATTCCTGCACGAACTGCCGTGACTGGCCGCCGTAGTTGACCGAATAGCCCTGTGGCAGCGCGCGCTCGGCCAGTTGCGTCAGGTATTGCAGCGCCTGGCCCTGGGAGACCCCGGGGAAGGCGACGCCCGAAATCGTCGCCGCGTTCTGCTGCTGGAAGTGGTTCAGCGACTCCGGCACGGTCTTGGTCTGGATGTGCACAATGGTGGAAAGCGGAATTGCCTGACCGCTGCCCGACCGGATGTAGTAGTTGCGCAACTGCTCCGCGTTGAGCCGGAAGCGCTGCTGCACCTGGGGAATCACCTTGTAGGAGCGGCCGCTCAGGCTGAAGTAATTGACGTAGCCTCCGCCGAGCATGGCTCCCAGCGCGCCCCCGACGTCCCGCATGGAAAGACCGAGCTGCGCGGTGAGGTTGCGGTCGATGACCACTTCCGCTTGCGGCAGGTCGTACTTCAGGTCGTTGCTGAGAAAGATGAACAGGCCGCTCGCCTGGGCTTCGCGCAGGAAGTTGTCGGCCACCTGATTCAGTCGCTCGAAGGAATCGGTGGTCTGGATCACGAACTGAACCGGCAACCCGCGCGCGCCGGGCAGGGGGGGCGGTTGGAAGGCCACGGTCTGCGTGCCGGCGATCTGGCTCAGTTCCCCTTGCACGACCGGCTGCAGGTCGTTCGCGGTCTTCTTGCGCTCGGCCCACGGCTGCAGCGCCATCCCCGCGATGGACGTGCCCGGGAAGTCGATCTGGAACACGTGGTCGGTCTCCGGGTGCCGCGCGAAGATCTGGTAGGTGGCCGCGGAGTAGACCTCGCGCTGCTGCAGGGTCGCGTTGGGGGCGGAGGTGGAGAGGGCAATGATCACGCCCTGATCCTCCTGCGGCGCCAGCTCGGATTTCGCCCCGGCATAAAGGAAGTAGATGCTGCCGAGCACGATCGCGGCGAACACCATCGTCACCGGCACGTAGTTGAGGCTGCCGTGCAGCAGGCGCTCGTAACGCCGCCGGATCCACTCGAACTGCCCGTCCAGGAAGACCACGAAGTGCGCCTGCCAGCCGCGCGCGTGCGGGTCGTGTGGCTTGAGCATGCGTGCGCACATCATGGGCGAGAGCGTCAGCGCCACGATGCCCGAGATCGTCACCGCGCCAACCAGCGTGAAGGCGAATTCGGTGAAGAGCGCGCCGGTGAGCCCGCCCAGGAAGCCGATCGGGATGTACACCGCCACCAGCACGACGGTCATCACGATGATGGGATTGGCCAGCTCGCGCGCGGCCAGGATCGACGCCTGCAGCGGCGTCTCGCCATGCTCCAGATGGCGGTCCACGTTCTCCACGATGATGATCGCGTCGTCCACCACCAGCCCGATGGCCAGCACCAGCGCCAGCAGCGTGAGCAGGTTGATGGAGAAACCGAACACCAGCATGATCGTGAACGTGCCCACCAGGGAGAGCGGGATGGCGATGGTCGGCACGACCACCGAGCGGAAGGAGCCCAGGAACGCGAAGATCACCACGGTGACGATCAGAATCGCCTCCGCCAGCGTCTGTTCCACCTCGGAAATGGAGCTGTTCACGAACTTGGTGGAGTCGTAGACGATCTTCCCGCTGAGGCCCGTCGGCAGCCGCTGCTGGATGCCGGGCAGGGCATCGCGCACGGCCTTGATCACCTCGAGCAGGTTGGCCGTGGGAGCCACCTGGATTCCGACGTAGACCGCCTTGTTGCCGTCGAAGGCGACCTGCGTCTCGTAGTCGTCGGCGCCCAGCGTGACGTTGGCCACGTCCTCCAGGCGCACGACCGCCCCGCCCCGCTGCTTGAGGATCAGGTTGCGGAACTCAGCGACGGAATGCAGGCTCGTGGTGGCCGTCAAGCCCACCTGCACCATCTGCCCCTTGGTGCTCCCCACGGCGGCGAGGAAGTCGTTGCTGGCCAGCGCCGCCTGCACGTCTGCCGCCGTCAGGTCGTAGGCCGCCAGCTTGCGCGGGTCCAGCCAGGCGCGCAGGGCGAACTGCTGGCCGCCCAGGATCTCCGCGGTCTGTACCCCCTGGACGGCCTGCAGTTGCGGCTGCACGACGCGGATCAGGTAGTCGGTGATCTTGTTGGAGGCCAGGACGCTGCTCGAAAAGCCGATGTACATCGCGTCGATCGTCTGCCCGATCATCACGTTCAGCACCGGCTGCTGCGCCTCGGGCGGCAGTTGGTTCAGCACGGCGCTGACCTTGGTGCTGATCTCCGTGAGCGCCTTGTCCGTATCGAAGTTGAGCCGCAGGTTGGCCGTGATCGTGCTCAGCCCCTGTGTGCTGGTGGAGCTCAGGTAGTCGATGCCGTTGGCCCGGGCGATGGAGTTCTCCAGCGGCGTCGTGATGAAGCCGGCCACCAGCTCGGCGTCCGCGCCCGTATAGGCCGTGGTCACGGTGACGACGGCGTTTTCCGTGCGGGGGAACTGCAGCACGGGCAGCAGCCCGATGGAGCGCAGCCCCAGCACCAGGATGAACAGGCTGACCACCGTCGCCAGCACCGGCCGGCGGATGAAGATGTCCGTGAATTTCATGGCGGGGCGCGAGCCTACTCGTCTTTGGGGGTGGGCGCCGGGTTGTTGGCCGGCACAATGGTGTTGTTGGCGATGACTGGCGTGCCGCTGTGCAGCTTGAGCTGCCCGGAGGTGACGACGACATCCCCCGGCTTGACACCCGCCAGGATGGCGACCTGGTCACCGCGCGTATCGCCCGTGGTGACGAACTTCTGCTGGGCCACGAGCAGGGGCTTGCCGTCCGCGCCCTGGCCGTGCTCCTCGACGAGGAACACCATGTTGCCGTAGGGGTTGTACGAGACGGCCGTCTGCGGCAGCGTCACGTGTTTTTCCGGCGCCCCGACCTCGATGGTCGTCGTGACGAACATGCCGGGCAGCAGCTCGTGCTTCGGATTGCCGATCTCGGAACGCACCTTGATGCTGCGCGTGGCCGGGTCGATGGTGGGATCGAGGGCGGAGATGACCCCGCTGAATTGCCGATCCGGCAGGGCATCGGTGCGCACCTGCACCGTCTGTCCCACCACCACGTCGTGCACCAGCTTCTGCGGCAGGTAGAAGTCCAGGTAGATCGGATCCAGCGCCTGCAGCGTGACGATCTTGCTGCCCGGATTGAGGTACTGGCCCAGGTTGACCGCGCGGATGCCGAGCCGCCCGGCGAAGGGAGCGCGGATCGCCTTCTTGTCGATCACGGCCTGCTGCTCGGCCACTTGCGCCCGCGTACTGTCCAGGTTCGCCGAGGCGGCATCCATTTCCTGCTGGCTGATGGCGCGCAGGGCCAGCAGGTGCTCGTCGCGCTGGAAGGTCTTGTCCGCCAGCTCGGCCTGGGCCTTGAGGGATTGCAGCCGCGCCAGATCCACCTTGGCATCGAGCTCCAGCAGCACGGTGCCCGCCCTCACCTCCTCGCCGGACTTGAACGCGACGCGCGACACGATGCCGGACACCTCCGGGGACACGTCCGTCCCGTTCACGGCGATCAGCGAACCCACCGCGTCGATCTGCGGCTCCCAGACCAGCTCCTTGGCCACGATCGTGGAGACCGTCTGCGGCGGATTGCCGCGGCTGGCCATGAACTTCTTGATCATGATGCCCTTGAAGGCCTGGAACCCGAAAATCCCCCCGAACACCAGCCCGGCGAGGAGCAGCATGATCACCATGCGTTTGATCATTCGACAGCCCTTTCCAAAGGAGGGTGCTCCCCTTGCGAGATCCTGTCCGCTTGTGCCGTGTGCGCTGCCACGGCGCCTTGGCCGGATCGGGCCCAACGCGACGGGTTCGACCGGGCGCGTCGTGGTGGCCCGCCGCGAAGCGAGCAATTCTTTCATGATAGCGTGAATCGCGGCGGCGTCCAGCCCAGCCGTTCCGCCCGCCGGCGAAACGCCAACCCGACTCGCCCTTGCCGGCGGCTCCCGCTGGGGTATCTCCCCCCCTGCGCAGGCCCGTTCTCCACCCTTCTGCGCCCGCTTGATACCCATTCGCATGCAAAGCTTAACTAAAGGCCGCGTGCCTGAGGAGTCCCGCGCAGCGGGACGTCTCGCCTGTCCCGAGCGCAGTCGAGGGGAAGGCCGCGGCCGGCGCCCCGCGGCTCCATCGTCCGGCGGAGTCGCACGCGGGCAGCCGCGCGCACCCCCTGACCGCCCCTCACTTTTTCCGTCGCGGGAGAGACAAGCCCACCATTCGAGCCTGTCCGCCGCTCGGCGAGACCTCATCCCCCCGGCCCCCTTCTGCACCCTGCGGAGACGGGGGAGCGGGCCGCGCCGACAGGTTGGTGAAGTTGTTCCCCTCTCCGCAGGGTGGAGAGGACTTCCCAGCATTGAGTCAAGCGTTTTCTCGGCCGGGC
>JBGOUY010000362.1:0-3841 GCA_041477795.1 bacterium | reverse complement strand
GCCCCCAGCAGCAGCAGGGCCGTCGCCGTGCCCGTGATGGAGATGGCCAGCAGCAGCCCGCGCTTGCCGCTCAGGTCCACCAGGGCCCCGCTGCCCAGGTTCCCCGCCAGCGAGCTGACGTGCAGCATGGACACCAGCGCGCCGGCCGCCGTGTACGAGAGGCCCAGGTCGTGGGTCAGGTAGGGCAGCAGGATGAAGAAGGTGGAGAGCACCCAGTGCGTGGACGCATGCCCCAGGCCGATCAGGTACATGGAGGCCTGGGCCCGCGGCTGCGGGATGGCGCTGGCTTCGGTCATGGTGTGTCGATCCGGGGGTAAGTGCGCGCCGGGTGCCCGTGCCGGCCCGGCGCTGGCGGACGCGCTCGGGTCGGCTCGCCAGGCGGGTGGGCGGTCTAGTGGCCCGCCACCCGCGCGCCGCGCTTCTCGAAGTACTGCTGGTGATAGTCCTCGGCCTTCCAGAAGGCGGGGGCGGGCTGGATGTGCGTGGCGATGGGCCGCCGGTAGACGCCCGCCTTTTCCAGCCGCTCCTTGGAGGTCTTGGCCACCTTGGCCTGCTGGGCATCGCTGGTGAAGACCGCCGTGCGGTACTGCGTGCCCACGTCCGGCCCCTGGCGGTTGACCTGGGTCGGGTCGTGGTTTTCCCAGAACACGTCCAGCAGCGCATCGTAGGAGACTTGCGCCGGATCGTACTCCACCTCCACCGCCTCCGCGTGGCCGGTGCGGTCGCTGCAGACCTGCTCGTAGGTGGGTTGCTCCGTGCGGCCGCCCATGTACCCGACCGCGGTCTCCTGCACGCCTTTGACCTGCCGGAACGCCGCCTCGACGCCCCAGAAGCAGCCCGCCGCGAAATATGCCTTTGCCATGCTCGCCTCCTCGCCGGGAAACCGGTTGTTGCGCCTGTAAATGCGCTCGAATGCGGCCAGTATATCATGCCGCCCGCGCTTGGGTAGACTCCGGGTGCGGCCGTGCGCAGCGCACGCCGGGGCCGCGCGGGACGTTACCGGGCCACGCCCGCGCTGGGGGGCAGCGTCGGCTGCGGCGCAGTGGCCACCTCACCCCCGCCGGCTGGCGCCGGCGTCCCCCGTTCCGCACGGGGCAAGGGGGACAGGCCCGGCAGTGGCCCCTCTCTGCCGTTCGCCCCGCTTGCGGGTCGAACCGATGGCACCGGGAGAGGGGCAGCCCCGCAGAATGCGGGGCGGGGAGAGGTCTCGCCGGGGCCGCGCCACGGCATGACAGGCCGGCGGCCCTGTGCGATGCTGGGGCAGGCTTGGCGGCCGCGCAGGTGCGGCGCGCCCGGCCCCATGCAACCCCCGGTTTGTTTCGGCGCATCCGTCCTGCGCTGCACCCCAACCCCCCGGCCGGCATGAAGGACATCCCGTTCGAGGTCGAGCTGGACGAGGCCGCGGACGCTGTTGCGGACGCCGCCGCGGCCCCGGCCGCCCCGGCGCGGGAGGAGGAGCCCCGGCGCGGCGAGGCCGGCGAGCCGCCCACGCTCACCGTCACGCAGCTCACGCGGCGCATCAAGGGGCTGCTGGAGGAGGAGTTCCCCATCGTGCTGGTGGAGGGCGAGCTGTCCAACGTGAAGGGCGCCGCCTCGGGCCACTGGTACTTCAACCTCAAGGACAGCGCGGCGCAGGTGCGCTGCGTGATGTTCCGCTCGGCCGCGGCCAGCCTGCGCTTCCGCCTGGAGGACGGCCTGCAGGTGGTGCTGCGCGGGCGCCTGTCGGTGTACGAGCAGCGTGGCGAGTACCAGATCCAGGTGCTGCTGGTGGAGCCGCAGGGCACCGGCGCGCTGCAGCTCGCCTTCGAGCAGCTCAAGCGCAAGCTGGAGGCCGAGGGGCTCTTCGCCCTGGCGCGCAAGCGCCCGCTGCCCTACCTGCCGCGCGGCATCGGCATCGTCACCTCGCCCCGCGGCGCGGCGATCCGGGACATGCTGCACGTGCTGGAGCGGCGCTTCGCCGGGATGCGCGTGCTGATCTACCCGACGCCCGTGCAGGGGGCGCAGGCGGCGGGGGAGATCGCCGCCGGCATCGCCGCGCTAAACCGCCTCGCCGCCGCGCAGAAGCTGGACGTGCTCATCGTGGGGCGCGGCGGGGGCTCCGTGGAGGACCTGTGGGCCTTCAACGAGGAGGTGGTGGCGCGCGCCATCGCCGCCTCGGCGCTGCCGGTGATCTCCGCGGTGGGGCACGAGACGGATTTCACCATCGCGGACTTCGTGGCGGACGTGCGGGCGCCCACGCCCTCGGCCGCGGCGGAGATCGCCGTGCCCAACCGGCTGGACCTGCTGGCCGCCGTGGAGGACTTGCGCGCGGGCCTGTTCGGCGGCCTGCGCCGCGCGCTGGACCTGCGCCGCGAGCGCTGGCTGGCCCTGCGCGCCCGGCTGACGAGCCCGGATGCGCTGATCCGCCAGCACGCCCAGCGTCTGGACGACCTGTGGGAGCGCGTGCGGGCCGCCGGCCGCGCCCGCGCCGTGCGCGCCGGCGAGCGCCTGCTCACGGCGCGCGAGAAGCTGCTCATGCTGCGCCCGGACCGCTTCCACGCCCTGCACCGGCGCCACCTGGGCGAGCAGGAGCGGCGGCTCGGGCCGGCCCTGCTGCGCCACCTGGCGGGCCTGCGCGAGCGTCTGGCCGCGCTGGCCGGGCTGCTGGAGTCGCTCAGCCCGCTGGCCGTGCTGCGGCGCGGCTACGGCGCCGTGCGCCGCGCGGACGGCCGCCCCGTGCGCGGCGTGGCCGACGTGCGGCGCGGCGATGCGCTCTCCGTGCGCCTCGCCGACGGTGCGCTCGACGCCCAGGTGCAGGACGTGCGGCCGCTCCCGGAAGCCTGAGCCGGCGCCGCGCGCAGCGCCCAACCCCAACGCGAAGGAGCCACGAGGAGCCCATGGCAGACCACCCCCACCACCCACCCAAGCCCGGCCACGAGCACGGTCATGAGCACAGTCATGAGCACACTCATGAGCACAGCCACGACCCTGCTCACGAGCACGGACACAGCCACGGCCACGAGCATGGCCACGAGCACGGCCACGGACCGCATCCGCATGGCCACGGCAGCGGAAGCGGGCGCAAGTTCGACCCGGCGCGGCTGGAACGCCTGCGCGACCCGGCCCGGCTCGTCACGCAGGACCCCGAGACGCTCTGGCAGAGCGCGACCGCCGGGCTGGACGTGCGCACCGTGGTGGACCTGGGGGCGGGCATCGGCTTCTTCGCGCTGCCCTTCGCGCGGCACCTGCCGCAGGGCACCGTCTATGCCTGCGACGTGAACCCGGAGATGCTGCGCTACCTGGAGGAGGCGGTGCGCCAGGCGGGCGCGGCGAACGTCAAGCCCGTACAGACCGAGGAAGTGCGCGTGCCCCTGCCGGACGGCTGCGCGGACCTCGTGCTGATGGTGAACCTGCACCACGAGCTGGACTTCCGCAGCGAGACGCTGGCCGAGTGCCGGCGCCTGCTGCGTCCCGGCGGGCGCATCGCCATCGTGGACTGGAAGGCCGTCCCCACCGAGCACGGGCCGCCGCTGGAGATCCGCTTCGCGCCGGAGGAGGTGCAGTCCGAGCTGGAGGCGGCAGGCTTCCATGCCGTGGCCGAGCATGCCATCATGCCCGAGCACTGGTGCCTCACGGCGAGCCGCTGACGGCCGGCCGGAGCCCCGCACGCCACCGCAGCATCCGATCCCGAGAGACATGGCCAAGAACATCACCCCCCGCAAGGACGACTACTCCAAGTGGTACCTGGACGTGATCGCCGCCGGGCAGCTCGCGGACTACGCGCCGGTCAAGGGCTGCATGGTGATCCGCCCCACCGGCTATGCCATCTGGGAGCAGATGCAGGCGGTGCTGGACCGCAGGT
>JBGOUY010000409.1:0-2989 GCA_041477795.1 bacterium | reverse complement strand
GTGCCTACGGCCTTTCCATCCGTGACCCCGTAGAGTGACGGTTCCTGATGGCGGCTTTCGGCCTCTGAAAATCGCCGAGATTCTTTGCACAGCAAATCAAGATTCAACTCAGCCAATCGGCTACTCCAGGTGGTTCAGATTCCCGAATCTAGACTTTCTATCATCGCTAACCGCGAATTAGCGTTTGTGTACGTTTACCGAATGAGAGGCTGTGAAGAAATCGCCCGCGGTGTATTACAAGCTTGGTGAAATAACGGCGCTTGCAGGGGGTACATCGCGGCGCGCCCCTCGACTCGGTACTCACGACCGCCGGGCAGTCACGAACCACGCGCCTCAGGTGCGGGGTCGCCTCAAAACGGCGGCGCTGCGCCCGGCGGCGCCGCGGGTCGGCGGCAGGGGTGGAGTGGCGGCTCAATCGGGCAACCGCAGCACCTGCTTGGCAATGATGTTGCGCTGGATCTCGTTGGAGCCGGAGTAGATGGACATGGCCCGCGTGATCGTCATCTGCATGGGCATGTCGTAAGCGTCCTCGCTCAGCGTCGGATCGTACCAGCGCGCGGCGTCCGGCCCCATCGCCTCCAGCGCCAGGTCGAACAGGTTCTGGCACAGCTCGGACTGATACACCTTGACGATGGAGGCCTCCGGGCCGGGCGTGCGGCCCTGCATCAGCGCCGTGAGCAGCCGGTAGCGCGTGTAGCGCAGCCCGTCCGCATCCATCTCCAGCTTGGTCAGGCGCTGCCGGAACGATTCGTCCTCCAGCACGGGCCGCCCGTCGCGCTCGTAGCTGCGGGCGAGCGTCTTGATGGTGCGGATGACGCGATAGACGTCCACGTGCTCGCCGGTGGAGGAGCGCTCGTGGGCGAGCAGGGCCTTGGCCATCGTCCAGCCCTCGTTGATCTTGCCTACCAGGTTTTCCTTGGGCACCTGCACGTTGTCGAAGAAGGTCTCGTAGAACCCCTGGTGCCCGTCGATCTGCTTGATGGGGCGGATCGAGACGCCCGGCGTCTTCATGTCGATGAGCAGGAAGCTGATGCCCTTCTGCGGCGCGCCCTGGTGGTTGGTGCGCACCAGGGCGAAGATCCAGTCCGCCAGGTTGGCGCGCGAAGTCCAGGTCTTCTGCCCGTTGACGACGAAGTGGTCGCCCTGCAGCTCCGCCTTGGTCTGCAGCGAGGCCAGGTCCGAGCCGGAGTTGGGCTCCGAATAGCCCTGGCACCACTGCTCGCGCTGCTCGGCGATGGGGCGCAGGAAGCGCTCGCGCTGGGCCTCCGTGCCGAACTCCAGGATCAGCGGGCCGACCATGCTCACGCCGAAGCCGCGCGGCACCGGCGCGTCGCAGGCGCGCAACTCGTCCGCGAAGACGATCTGCTGCACGGGCGAAAAGCCCGGACCGCCCCAGCGCTCCGGCCAGCGGTAGGTCAGCCAGTGCCGCTCGGCCAGCGTGAGGTGCCAGCGGTTGATGACCTCGCTGTCCTCCAGGCCTCCGTAAACATACGGGCGGTGCAGGTCGTTGGGCTTGTGGGCCATCACCCACTGGCGCACGTCCTTGCGGAAGGCAGCCAGCTCGGCGCTTTCCTTCATGTCCATGGCGTTCGGGAACCGCTTGGGAGGTGGGAGCAGCGGGGCGCGCCCCTGCGGCGGCAGCGGCTGCCGCGCGGGCGGCGCGCGTCGCCCCAACTGTGGCAACCCGCACGCCAAATTGCAAGCCGGACGCGCGCCCCGCGCGGCTCCGCGCGGGGCCATCTGCGCCGCGCCGGGGCCGCTTTGTGAAGGGCGTCAGAGCGCCGAGCGCAAAACAATCACCTGCATTCGGGGGAAAATATTCCCCCGAACCCCCTCTTTGTGCGGAAGGGGTTGGCAAGCCAGCCCCTTCCGCGAAAATGGGTTCCAAGGGCCATTGGCCATTGGCGGGGTGGTCAGGGGCGGCGCCCCTGACAGCGTCGACCGGGCATACGATCGTGAACTTTGCTGAAGCGGGCTAGCTGAAGTACATGCCGCCGTTGACGTTGTAGGTCTGGCCGGTGACGTAGCCGGTGCGGGCCAGCAGCACGACCACGTCCGCGTGTTCCTCCGGCGTGCCGAAGCGCCCCACGGGCACCAGCCCGGGCTTGGCGTTGGGGTTGGCGCGCACCATGTCCGTCTCGATCAGCGCGGGGGCCACGGCATTGACCGTGATGCCCTCCTTGGCGAGCAGCGTGGCATAGCTATGGGTCAGCCCCAGCAGGCCCGCCTTTGCGGCGGAATAGTGCGGGCCCACCAGCCCGCCCACCTGCGCGGCCAGGGAGGCGACGTTGACGATGCGCCCCCAGCGCTGCCGGCGCATGCCGGGCAGCACGGCCTGGGTGCAGAGGAAGGCCGACTTGAGGTTCACGTCGATCAGCTCGTCCCAGTCCGCCTCCGTGATGGCCTCCAGCGGCTGCGGGCGGATCATGCCGGCGTTGTTGACGAGGATCTGCACCGGGCCCAGCTCGCGCTCCACGTGCGCCATCATCGCCGCGACGGCCTGCGCCTGGGAGACGTCCGCCTGCACGGGCAGACCGCGCCGACCCGCCGCCTGCACCTGCGCGCGCACGGCCAGGGCCCCCTCGGCGTGGCGCAGGTAGTTGATGACCACGTCCGCCCCGGCCCGCGCCAGCGCCACGCAGATGGCCGCCCCCAGGCCGCGGCTGCCTCCCGTGACCAGCGCCACCCGGCCGGTCAGATCCCGCTCCTCGTTCATGATGTGCCTCCCGGCGTGTGCTGCGCGGACGTGATCCCCCGCCCGCCAATGCGGCTTCAACCTTGTTACCCCTATCCTGTCACACCCGTATTGGGGGTGAAGGGGGTGCAACTCCCTTCCGGGGGTCTGGGGGCAGCGCCCCATAGTTGTTAATCTATTCAATCAGCCTGCTGGTGGATCGCATTGTGGCGCAAGACCTCATCACCCCAACCCTCTTCTCCGCAAACAGAGAAGAGGGAGCTGGAATCCGCCAGCAGAGCGGTTTTGCACCCC
>JBGOUY010000100.1:0-13676 GCA_041477795.1 bacterium | reverse complement strand
CGCGCCAGGGCGCCGCCGTAGGGCGCGGCGTCCCGCACCCAGGCCGCCCCCAGCCCTTCGTCCTGGCCAAAGGCATCGCGCCGCAGCCGCGCGAACAGCTCCGCCTCGATGACCGGCACGCGCGCCAGCCGCCACTGCGCCGCCGCGATGCGCTCGACGATCCGCTTTTCCAGCGGCGTGTCCGGCCACAGTTCGTGGATCAGGCTCAGCCGCAAGTCTTCGTATTCCGCGCCGTCCTCGTCCGCCAGCACGATCTTCCGCGCGAGCAGGCCGTGCTTGGTGGCGTTCTGCGCGGCCTTCGCCTTGCCCTTCGGCGTGCGCGGGCCGGTGGACTTCTTGGCGTTGCGGCGGTTCGCCGCACGTTGCTTCCGGGTGCTCATAGGAATTGGCTCCGTTTGGAAAAATGAACTGCGACCCCACCCCGCCCGGCTCGCGCCGGGCGCCCCTCCCCGCTAAGCAGGGAGGGGAACCGCAACAGCGGGCGGGGGAGCAGGGCTTCGACTTCGGCGGACAGGCTCCCCCGCGCCCTCGGTGTGGGAACTGCGATGGGATACGTATGTATACCACAGAGCGGCGGGAAAGTCCAGGGGGTGGGGCGGCGCGGGGGCCTCCCCCGTCACGCCTGCGGCGTGACCGCCCCCACCCAAGGAGGGGGCAACGCTTGACGTCGTGGCGCTGCCGAGTTTCCCCCTCCTTCGGAGGGGGTTAGGGGGAGGCCCTGTTGCGGAACCGCGGGGCCTCATCCCCCGCCGGCTCACGCCGGCTCCCCCTTCTCCGAAAAGGAGAAGGGTGTGGCACAGCCCTCGGCGCGGCGAGCCTTTCCTCTCTCCCGGCGCTATTGGTTCGCCCCGCAAGCGGGTCTCACGGGAGAGAGGTGGCTGCCGTCAGGCAGCCGGAGTGAGGCCTCGGCGCGGCGAGCCTTTCCTCTCTCCCCCTGGGAGGGAGGTGGCTGCCGTCAGGCAGCCGGAGAGAGGTGCCGCCGGGCGATCGCCCCCGCGGAGTGAGTTCGGGCATGGCTCGTCGTGGCGCTGAAGCCGCCGCAGAGCCCTTCCGCAAGAAACTGTCGGGTGCTCAGCCTCCCAAGGAGGGGGCCGGGGGAGCGGTCCCGCGCCGGCTCAGACGGGGCGCACCTCGCGGCGCGCCATGAGGGTGAAGCGGAGCAGCAGCAGGGCGGTGGCCGTTCCCGCGCCGGCGATGAGCGCCCAGAGGATGCCCGGCACGCCCCAGCCCTGCACCACGGCGAGCCGGTACGCGAGCGGCACCGTGACGCCCCAGAAGCCGCCCACCACCATGCAGGACGGCAGGATGATGTCCCCCACGCCGCGCAGCGCCCCCACCAGCACCGCCTGGCCGCCGTCCACGACGATGAACAGCCCGGAGATCGCGATGACCGGCGCGGCGCGCTCCAGCACGGCCGCATCGCTGGTGTAGATGCTGGCCAGCAAGCCCGGCGCCGCATTGAAGGCGATGCACAGCGCGGCGAGCACGGCCAGCCCCAGCGCCGCGCCCGACCAGCCCGCCCAGGCCAGCCCCACGCGGTCCTGCCGCCCCACCGCATTGCCCACGCGCACGCTGGTGGCCGTGGCCAGGCCGAGGGCCAGCATGAACACGATGTTGAACAGGTTGTTGGCGATCTGGTAGACCGCGAGCGGCTGCGCCCCCAGCCAGCCCACGAACAGGATCACGGTGAGGAACGCCGCCGACTCCAGCCCCTGCGCCACCATCAGCGGCAGGCCGAGCCGGCGCAGCTTGCGCCCCACGTCCCGCGGGTAGTGCAGGCGGCCGCGCACGCCGAAGCGCTGCCGGTCGCGCATCAGCAGCACGTAGCCGCCCAGCGCCGCGCACATGAACCAGCGCGTCAGCGACGTGCCCAGCGCGGCCCCGGCCGCCCCCTGCCCGCCGATGCTCGTGAAGTCGTGGTCGTAGATCAGCAGCCAGTTGAGCAGCACGTTGAGCGCGTTGGCGGCGAGCATCACCCACACGTTGGCGCGTGGCCGGCTGATGCCTTCCAGGTACAGCGCGGTGGCCACGTACATCAGCAGCGGCGGCAGTCCCAGCGCGAAGATCACCGTCACCGCGCCGCCCTCGCGCGCCAGCTCCGGCGCCTGGCCGGTGAGCAGGAAGAAGCGCTCGGCCAGGGCGCTCAGGGCGCCGAAGAGCAGCCCCAGCAGCGCGCCGTAGAACAGCCCCACCTTCCACACCGTGCCGCTGCGCTGGGGCTGTCCCATCCCGTCCGCCTGCGAGGCCAGCACCGTCACGCCGAGCAGCGCGCCCTGGCACAGCACATAGAGCGCCTGGTGCGCCATGAAGCCCAGGCCGTAGAAGCCCAGCTCCTGCGCGCGGAAGTGCCCGGTCATGATCACGTCCGCCGTGATGATGCCCAGCGTGCCCGAGCGCGCCAGCATCACCGGCAGGGCGAGGCGCACCGTATCGCGCACGTTGCCCCAGAGACCCGCCCGCGGCGCCAGCGGGGCGACGCCGGGCGTGGCGGATGCGGCCGGTGCGGAAGCGGAAGCGGTGTCGGTGCCGGACTGCATCGGGGACCGGGAGCGGGAGCCGCGGCAGCGCGCGCCACGGGCGGCGGCGAGCGTGCGGCGGGATTCCGGCTCTCATACCAGATTCGGCGTCCCCGCCGCTAGCCCGCGCGGCGGTAGGTCGCAACGGCGGTAGGTCGCAACGGCGGTGGGTCGCAACGGCAGGGAGGCGGCGCGGCTGGCGTTCGGCGCCGCAACAGCCGATAGTGGAAAGCCCCCCGGCGCCCGCCACCGTGCCCGGCGCCGGGCCGCGCCGCCGCCCCATTCGCGCCGGCCCATCCCATTTGCGACCGCCCATGGCCGATAACGCCCGCAGGATCGCCGTCCGCAGCGAGCCTCCGCTGCTGTTCCAGCCCATCACCTTCCGCTCCGTCACGGCGCGCAACCGCATCGTCGTCTCCCCCATGTGCCAGTACTCCGCGCGCGAGGGCGTGCCGGGCGACTGGCACCTGGTGCACCTGGGCGCGCGGGCGCAGGGGGGCGCGGGCATCGTCTTCACCGAGGCGACCCCCGTGGAGGCGCGCGGGCGCATCACGCCCTGGTGCCTGGGCCTGTGGAACGAGGCGCAGGCGGAGGTGCTGGCGCGCATCGCCGCTTTCATCGCGGGCCAGGGCGCCGTGCCGGCCGTGCAACTGGCCCATGCGGGGCGCAAGGCCTCCACGCGCCGGCCCTGGGAGGGCGGCGGGCCGCTGCCCGCCGGCGAGGGCGGCTGGCAGCCCATCGCGCCCTCGGCCCTGCCCTTCGCGCCGGGCTACGCCGTGCCCACGGCCATGACGGCGCGGGAGATCGCGGAGGTCACGGCGGCCTTCCGCAGCGCCGCCCGGCTGGCCCGCCAGGCCGGCTTCCGCTTGCTGGAGCTGCACGCGGCGCACGGCTACCTGCTGCACGAGTTCCTCTCGCCGCTCGCCAACCAGCGCACGGACGGCTACGGCGGGCCGCTGGAGGCGCGGGCGCGCCTGCTGGGCGAGGTGCTGGATGCCGTGCGCGCGGAATGGCCGGCCGAGCTGCCGCTCTGGGTGCGGCTCTCCTGCACGGACTGGGTGGAGGGCGGCTGGGCCCTGCCCGATACCCTCGCGCTGGCCCGCCTGCTCCGGGGGCGCGGGGACGTGGACCTGATCGATTGCTCCAGCGGCGGCACGAGCCCGGCCCAGCGCCTGCCGCTCCATCCGGGCTACCAGGTGCCCTTCGCCGAGGCGGTGCGCCGCGAGGCGGGCATCGCCACCGGCGCCGTGGGGCTGATCCGCAGCGCCCAGCAGGCCGAGGAGATCCTGGCCAACGGCCGCGCGGACGTGGTGCTGCTGGCGCGCATGCTGCTGGACGATCCGCACTGGCCCCTGCACGCCGCCCGCGCCCTGGGCTGGGAGGCGCCCTGGCCCAAGCCCTACGAGCGCGGCAACATCACCGTCTGATGGTCAGGGGGGTCTTTGCGTGCGGGTTGCGTAGGGGGCTCAGCATGCTGAGCCCCCTACTGAGCCTCTACTGAGCCCCTACCGTGGCTCGACCCCACAGACGGGCACGGCATGCCGTGCCCCTGTTCGGCACTCCACCCGGCCCAAATCGCCGCGATTGACGGAAATCCGGGCGGGCCGTACAATCGCGCAGAGAGCCTATAGGCGTGCGAGCCCGGCGGTGACGGCGACAGCCAGGTGAGGGCGATCGCCGAACGAATCCGGGCAGCCGGCCCCGCCGTCCGTCGCAAGACAGCGCTGAGCCGGGCCCGCCACCATGAGTCGAACCCAAGGCAGACCCGCCATTCGTCGCTGCCCGTGGACGGCGCCTGTGCAGCAGGCTGCTGGGGGATACACCGCCCCCCGCAATGCGCCGCTGACCGTCCTATCAGCCACACCCCAAGCGAGTTAGAGGAACCGGCCGCATGCTGACCGCACTGCGCAACAACGCCCAGTCCTGGATCATCAAGGTGCTGCTGGGGATCATCGTCGTCACCTTCATCATCTCCTTCGGGGTGGGCACGTTCACCAATCCCAAGGAGGTGCTGGTGGAGGTGGGGAATCAGGAGATCCTCGTCACGGAGTACATGCGCCAGTACCAGGAGGAGCTGGACCGCTTGCGCCAGCGCTTCCCGGATAACGCGGAGGCCCTGGCCGCGCAGCTCAACCTGCGCCAGCAGGTGCTGGACCGCATGGTCAACCGCCACCTGCTGCTCACCGCCGCCGCCCAGCGCGGGCTGGTGGTGAACGAGGACGAGGTGCGGGACGCGGTCGCCAGCCAGCAGGCGTTCCAGCTCAACGGGCAATTCGACTTCAGCACCTACCGGCAGATCCTGGCCCAGAACTCCCTGGCGCCGGCGGAATACGAGCAGCGCGTGCGCGACGATCTGCTGCTGACCAAGTACCAGCGCAACCAGATCGCCGGCGTGATCGTCGGCAAGGCGGAGGTCGAGCAGCGCTACCGGATCGAGAACGAGAAGGCGGAAGTCGACTACGTCTACATCGATCCGGCCAAGGTGACGCTGCCGCGCCCGCCGACCCAGGCGGAGCTGAAGGCGTACTACGATGCGCACCCGGAGCAGTTCACGCAGCCGGCCCAGTTCAAGCTGCGCTTCCTCGTGCTGACGCTGGGCAGCCTGGAGGACGACGTGGCCATGCAGGATCGCGCCGTGGAGCGCTACTACGAGCGCAACGTGGAGCGCGAGTTCACCACGCCCCAGAAGGTGCGCGCCAGCCACATCCTCAAGAAGCTGCCCAAGAACGCCTCCTTGGATCAGGTCGCCGCCGCGCGCAAGGCGCTGGAGGCGGTGCTGGCCAAGGCGCGCTCCGGCGAGGATTTCGCCAAGCTGGCCAAGGCCAATTCGGAGGACATCGGCGCGGCCAAGGGGGGCGACCTGGGCTACTTCACGCATGAGGACATGGTGCCGGCGTTCGCCGACGCGGCATTCTCCCTGCCGGTGGGGGGGATCAGCAACATCGTCGAGTCGCCCTTCGGCCTGCACATCATCAAGGTCACCGGGATCGAGCCCGGCTCCCGCAAGCCGCTGGAGGCGGTGCGCAAGGACATCGCGGCCAAGCTGCGCAGCCAGCGGGCGGAGCGCACGCTGGAGCTGGAGCTGGAGCGCCTGCCGGGCCAGATCCGCTCCGACGGCATCGAGGCCGTGGCCAAGTCGCTGAAGGTGAAGCTGGAGGCGACGCCGTACTTCGACGACAAGGGCGTGCTGCAGGCATTGGGCTCCGCCGCCCCGCTCTATGCGCAGATTTCCAAGCACCGCAAGGGCGAGGTGGGCGTGTGGCGCCGCAACCCGGTGCAGGGCCACGTGTTCTACGAGATCCAGGACAAGAAGGACGCCTACGTGCTGCCCATCGAGGCCGCTAAGACGCCGCTGCTGCAGGCCAGCGAGACCCAGCAGCGCCGCGACCGCGCCATCGCCGTGGCCAAGGAGGCCTACCAGAAGCTGCAGGATGGGCAGAAGCTGGAGACCTTCGCCAAGTCGCTGGGGCTGCCCGTGCACACGGTCGCGTTCACGGTGGTCGACCCGTCCGTCGAGGGCATCGGCGTGAACCGCGAGTTCCAGCGCGCGGCCTTTGGGCTGACCCAGGCCAAGCCGCACGCGCTGAACATCAAGGACGAGAAGGCATACCTGATCCGCTTCAAGCGGCGCTTCCTGCCCGATCCCGCGCAGGAGGCCCAGAAGAAGCAGCAGATCGCGGATCAGATGGAGAATACCCTGCGGGACTATGTGCTCACCGCGGAGATCGAGGCACTGCGCTCCCGCGTGAAGGTGGACGTGCTGGCGCCGGAATACCTGGCCTCCAACGCCGTTCCGCCGCCGCGCCGCACCTACTGACGCCGCCGCGAGGCCCCGCGCCCCCCGCCGCCCGGCGGGGAGCGCGCGGCGGCCGCCCGCCGCGGCACACTCCCTGCCCGCGCTTCCCGTGACGTTGCACCCGCTGCTGATCCTGTCCGTGGTGGCCGCCGTGGCGCTGCAGCGCGGCGGCGAGCTGCTGCTGGCCCGGCGCCGCCTGCGGCTCAGCGCGGCGGAGACGGGCGCCCTGCCCGATCGCGAGTCGGGCTTCGCCGGCATCGTGGCGGTGCACGCGGCCTGGCTGGCCGGCTGCGCCCTGGAGCCGCTGCTGTGGCCGCGGCCGGTGCCCCTGGCGCTGCTGTGGGCCATGGCCGCGCTGTGGGCCGCGGCGCTGCTGCTGCGGGTGTGGACGCTGCGCACGCTGGGGCGCTTGTGGCACGTGCGGGTGATCCGGCGCGAGCGCCAGCCCATCGTCACGAACGGCCCCTACCGCTTCATCCGCCATCCCAACTACGTCGTGGTGTTCGCGGAGATCGCGGCCGTCCCGCTGCTGCTGGGGGCCTCCGTTACCGCGCTGCTGGGGAGCGTGGCCAACGCGATCGTGCTGGCCGGGCGCATCCGCCGCGAGGAGGCCTACCTGCTCTCGCTACCGGCCTACCGGGCGGCCTTCGCGGACAAGCCGCGCTTCCTGCCCGGGCTGTTTTGACCCCCCCTGCGCGGCAGCGCCGGGCAGCGCTTCGTGCGTCGTTTTTCCATGACAGCGCGGGGGGCAATGCAGTATGAGTAAACGGGACAAGTAGCCGACTTTTTCTGGCGCGTTCGCCGCGCCGGTCCCGAACCCAACTCATCTCCCGGCGGCTGCAAGTTCCCCGCGCGGGGACCCTACCAGCAACGAGGAATTCCATGCTGGCGAAGCTGTTTCGCATGTCGGGCTTGAAGGTCTCGCTCATCATTACGTTGGTGATGATGGTGGTGTTCATGTTCGGGGTCACCTCCCCGTCGGGCAACTTCATCAACCTGCTGGACAAGAAGTGGGTCGACTTCATCCTCAAGGAGCGCGGCGTCCAACCGCACACCGATGTGGTCGTCATCGCCACGGTCGACCACAAGAGCGTCGTCGAGTATGGGCGCTGGCCCTGGCCCCGCAACCGGATTGCCGACCTGGTCGGTGCGCTCAACGATTACTACAAGGTCGACACGATCGGCTTCGACATCCTGTTCTCGGAAGCCGAGCACGATTCCGGCATCGCCGTCATTGACAAGTACCAGAATCTGTTCGCTTCGCTGGGATTTCAGCCCAGCCCTCGCACAACCCGCTTCTTGGGCAATCTCGAGCAGACCAAGACGGAACTGGACGGCGATGCGAGGCTCGGTCGGGAGATGGCGAAGACCAAGAACAGCATTCTGGGCTACCTATTCTTCACGGACAAGGAGTCCATTGCCAGCCTGACGCCCGCGAAGATCGCCGATTCGGCCACACGCATCCAGGGCTCGGAGATTTCCCTGTTGAAGGGGAACGTCACCCCGGGCGCTATTCCGATCGGCCTGGCGCCGGAATCGAATATCGGGAAGATCTACAAGGGCGGTCTGTATTCCGGCTTCTTCAATATGGTGCCGGATCCCGAGGACGGCACCGTGCGGCGCGTGCACCTGTTGCTGCAATACGGTCAGAACATCTACCCGTCCCTGGACCTGCAGGCGTTGCGGCACTACCTGCACGCGGACAACCTGGTGGTGGAGGCGGACGAGAACGGGCTGATCTACGGTGTGGGCGTCGGCCAGAAGTTCATCCGGACCAACAACGACGGCTCGATCCTGCTCAATTACAAGGGCCCCGTCGAAACCTTTCCCCACTACTCGATCTACGACATCATCCAGCACAACCTTCCCAAGGAGAAGCTGGAGGGCAAGATCGTCATGATCGGGGCCACGGAGGTGGGCATCTACGACTTGCGGAATACGCCGGTCGGCGTGGCCTACCCGGGGATCGAGGTACACGCCACCCTGCTGGACAACCTGCTGACCGACTCCTATTTCAAGCTCGATCTGCTCAACGACGTCTCCTCGTTCTTCCTGATCCTGGCCCTGGGTCTGGTGCTGGGGATCGCCCTGCCGAACATCAAGCCGATCTACAGCCACATCCTGACGATCGTGCTGATCGGAGTGTATGCGTTCGCGCACCGCTGGATGGTGACCCATCTGCTCACCTGGACGTCGTTCATGTACCCGACGCTGACGATCCTGCTGGTGTGGGCCGGCGTCACGATCTACCGCTTCCTGGTGACGGACAAGGACAAGCGCTTCATCCGCGGGGCGTTCCAGCAATACCTTTCGCCGCAGGTCATCAACCAGTTGATGGAGAATCCCAAGCTGCTGACGCTGGGCGGCGAGCGGCGGGTGATGACGGCGTTCTTCTCCGACGTGCAGGGATTTTCCACCATTTCCGAGAAGCTCGACCCGACGGACCTGGTCAAGCTGCTCAACGTCTACCTGACCGAGATGTGCGCCAAGATCACGGAAGTGGACGGCACCATCGACAAATTCGAGGGCGACGCCGTCATCGCCTTCTTCGGCGCGCCGGTGCACTACGATGACCACGCGACGCGGGCCGCCCTGGCCTCCCTGGCCATGCAGAAGCGCCTGGCGGAAATGCGCGAGGGCTGGAAGCAGGACGGCACGCCGCCGCTCTACATGCGCATCGGCCTGAACACCGGGCCGATGGTGGTGGGCAACATGGGGTCGGAGAGCCGCTTCGACTACACCATGATGGGCAACGCGGTGAACCTCGCCGCCCGTCTCGAAGGCGCCAACAAGAACTATGGCTCCTACACCTGCATGAGCGAGTTCACCTACGAGCAGGCCAAGGATGCCGTCGAGGTGCGCGAGCTGGACCTGATCCGCGTGATCGGGATCAACCAGCCGGTGCGGCTCTACGAGCTGCTGGCCAAGAAGGGGGAACTCAGCGAGGACATGACGAAGGGCGTTGCCTACTTCGCCAAGGGCCTGGAGCTGTATCGCAAGCAGCAGTGGGAGGAAGCCGGCAAGTACTTCAACGCGGTCTTCAAGTTCATCCCGGACGATCCGCCGTCCAAGAAGTTCATTGACCGCTGCCGGGACTTCTACAAGAATCCGCCCGGCGCAGACTGGGACGGCGTGTTCGTCGCTGCCTCCAAGTAGGCGCTCCCCGCCATCGCATTGCGCGCCGGCCCGCATCCCTGCGGGCCGGCCGCTCGCCGCCATGCGCACGCGCACCTGCTGCAACCGTAGCGGGCGCGGCGCAGGGAGGCGCTAGGCGAGCCCCGCCGCCTCCAGGGACTTCTGGTAGCGCTGCCGGCCCCACTCGGTGGGGTAGTCGCCGTTGATGCAGGCCAGGCACAGATCGTCCTTGGGCATACCGGTGGCCCGCACCAGGCCCTGCATGCTCAGGTAGGCCAGGCTGTCCGCGCCCAGGTCGGCCGCCATGCGGGCCAGCACCTCGCGCGGCGCCTCGTCGTCGTGTCCGTTGCCCGCGGCCTTGGCGCCGCCGCCGTTGCGATAGGCCGGGGCGAAGAGCTCGTTCACGGTGGGCATGTCGATGCCGTAGAAGCACGGCCCCATCACGGGCGGGCAGCCGATGCGCACGTGCACCTCCTTGGCGTGCCCGCGCTCCTTGAGGATGGCGATCACCGTCTTGAGCGTGGTGCCGCGCACCAGCGTGTCGTCCACCAGGTAGATCTTGCGCCCCTCCAGCACGTCGGTGAGCGGGGTGAACTTCATGCGCACCGCATCGTCGCGGGTGGTGCCGTCGATGAAGGTGCGGCCCACGTAGCGGTTGCGCAGCAGGCCGTTCACCACGGGCAGGCCCAGGTGGTAGCCGAAGGAGCTGGCCACCGTATTGGCCGTCTCCGGCACGGAGATCACCAGCTCGCCCACCGGCGGGCGCCCGTCGCGCGTTTCCATGGCGGCCAGCTCGCGCCCCACCTCGTTGCGCACGTGGTAGACCGAGCGGCCCTCCAGGTTGGAGGCCAGGTTGGAGAAGTAGACCCACTCGAAGAAGCAGTAGCGCTTGCGCTGCTCGGGCCAGTAGCGCTCGACGCGGTAGCCGGCGCGGTTGGCGATCAGCATTTCGCCCGGCGCCAGCGTCTTCACGTCGCTCACGTTGAGATTGTGGTGCACCACGCTCTCCGAGGCCACGATCAGCAGGTCGTCCTGCACCGCGTAGCACATGGGCTTGATGCCCAGCGGATCGCGCATCACCACCAGGTCCCCGGCGGCGTTGATGAACGCGATGTTGTAGGCCCCGTCGAAGATGCGCGCCAGGTTGGCGAACATCACCGGGAAGTCCGGCGGCTCATCCCCGCGCATCTCGCGGTTGATGTAGTGCATCATCACCTCCGTGTCCGAGTGGTAGGTGATGTGGTAGCCGTTGGCCTCCAGGTCGCTCTTGAGGGCCTCGTAGTTGGCCAGGTTGCCGTTGAAGGCGATCGCGAACCACTTCCACATGCGCCCGTGCACCCGCTCGAAGGGCTGCGCGTTGGCGCTGTCGGCCTGCCCGCTGGTGGCGTAGCGGTTGTGGCCGATCGCCGCGATGCCCGCGTACTCCTCCAGCAGGAGCTGGCTCTTGTGCGGCGTGTGGAGCCGGAACACCTCGTGGACGGTGCCGATGTCCTTGTGGGTCTGCAGGATGCGATTGCGCTGCGGATTGTAGCTGGTCAGGCCGGCACTGAGCTGCCCGCGGTTCTGCAGCTCCAGGAGCGCGCGCACCACGAGGGGGTACACGTTGCGCTCGCGGCCGCTACCCATCTGGTAGACGGCGACGACCCCGCACTCCTCTTTGAGCCGGTCCATGACGGGAATGTCCAGGCCTCCGAGGGGGGTTGCCAGTCGGCTATCGGAGCCAGGGTAGCGCGGCTGGGGGGGAAGAGCAACGAACTGCCCGGGCCGCGCGCATTAGACAGGCGCTGTTATCGCGGGGCTCAAACCTGGCTGAATTGGCGCCTGGTCTCCGACACCACCTCTGCGGGCAGCGCCTCATACGCCTTTCGGACCTCCAGGGCCTTTCCGGAAGCACACAGCGTGTACTTGCCCCCACCCATTGCTTTGACCTGGCTCACCATGCCCCTCGTGACGAGGACTCTTGATGCGGCGACCCGTTTCAGGTCCTCCCGCGTGGGCTCGCCCGTGGCTGACCATTGGGGGAGCTCCAGGTTCGGATCCCAATCCACTTCCAGATTGCCCTGCTCGGTCAGATCCAGGAACATTTCAATGATAGCCGGTCGGGCCGATGCGAGCGCGAGCGCCTCTGAACGAGCGTCCAGTTTCTTGTCACTGACCAGGGTCATTGGCGGCCTCGCTATGGGTTAGGATTGGCCATCCTTCTCGTGTGCCTTCTTGCGCGCCCAGTTCTCCAATAGTCGGTAGTAGTCCGCATCGAAGGCCGCATTCAACTGCATCGCCTGTATATCGATCTGGCTGGCCTGGATTCGATGCTCCAGCAATTCGATTCGCGTGTCCCTGTCTCCAATCTGTTTCAGATAATACCACTTCCAAGCGCTCCAGCCGAACAATTGGCCGATGAGGAAGAGAACCAGAACGGTCAAAGGTGCGGCAGTGACCGTGTTCCATTCGCGGATTATGTAATCGATCGGATTGCCCAACCTGGCCCCCTCCAGGCATCACGACTATTCGCAACGTCTCCGGCCCCGTTCATCGCCATCAGAAGACCTGGGTCAGCAGGAACTCATAGGCTTCCTGCAGGCGCAGGAACTCCGGCACGCTGCCGCCCTGGTCCGGGTGGTGCTCCTTGACCTTCTCGCGGTAGGCCGCCTTCACCTCGGCCAGGCTGGCCGCGGGCGTGAGGCCGAGCACGGCGAAGTGCTCCGCGGCGCCCCGCAGGCGCGGCGCAGCCTCGGCCTGGGCCCCCGCGGCGCCGCGCCGGCGCCGCGTCCCTTGACCAGCACGGCGCGTGCCCTCGCGGCCCTGGCGCCAGTGGCTCCACTCGTAGGCTTCCCGCGTCACGTACACCCCCAGGCGCATCGCCTCCTCGGCGAACTGCCCGCGCAGGACGTTGAAGCGCGCCCGCACCGCCTCCAGCTCCGGCGGGGGATGCTGCCAGAACGTCTCCGTGGCCGCCTCGTCCAGCAGCGCGCGGGCCGTGGCGCGCAGGTAGTCCGAGCCCAGCCGGCGGTACACCGCCTGCCGCTCGTCCCGCGCGAAGGGGCGCGTCTGCAGCCGCCGCACCTCCCGCCGCAGGTGCGCCTCGGTCCAGGTGCTCTTGGCCGTCAGGAAGCCCCGCAGCGCGTCGTCGTCCATGCTCCGGTACGACTCCAGCCGCGCGGTCAGGTACTCCTCGACGGCCGCGTAGACCTCCTTGCGGTGCTGGCTCAGGAACACCAGCCCGCAGCCGCGCACCTCTTCCGGATTCCAGTCAAAGGCGCAGCCCTCCAGGATGCGCAGGAACACCTCGTCCCGCTGCGGCGGCAGCGTCTGGTAGATGGACTCGGAGCACTCCCGGTCGAAGTAGTCGTACCAGCTCCAGAGCACCTCCCTGGAGGGCAGGCGGGAGTTGAGCAGGAAGTGCAGGGAGATGGTGGACACTTCCTCGTAGTAGTAGTCGCCCAGGTCGTCCTGGCGGATCTTGCCGTGCACGGACTGCAGGAACTGGATGATCTCCGGCGTGTAGTTCTTGCGGGAGACCAGACCCGCGCCCTCGTGCGCCGGATCGGCGTCGAGCAGCTCGAATCCACGGTTCCAGTCCTGAGACTTCATCGGTCTCGGCGTCCTGGCTGCAAGGGTCGGACAGCAATCCGGCAAGGTCCCAGCATACTCCGGCGCCGCGTCCCTTGACCAGCACGGCACGCGGGGTCTCCGGCGGACCGGCAGGCCGCTCCGGCCGCGGCGTGGGAGCCGGCCGGAGCGGGGTCCTGCCACCCTCCGCGCGGAGGGGCCGGTGCGCCTCCCCCTGCCAGCGGCGTGCACGGCGTGCAAGGCGTCTGCACCCCTCGCGCCCCCGCTGGAAACCGCGACTGGGTTTCTTTGGAAATTTCTCCTGCAGCGTGCAGACCCGCCCCCAGAGCGGACTGGCGACCTAACCAGTATAGCACGATCGGGCGCCGGGCGCAGCAGGAATGATCGGGAATAGTCGGGAGATTGCGGACAGAACGGGCGGCGCGGCCTCCCCCGTCACGCCTGCGGCGTGACCGCCCCCTCCCAAGGAGGGGGCTTGGATTTGCAGCCATTCGGTGCCGTCGCACGGACGGCGTCGCATTGCAGTTCCCCCTCCTTCGGAGGGGGCCAGGGGGAGGCCCCGCGCCGGCTAGTACTGCGACCCGCCTTGGTTTTCGGGTGCGAGGGGGCGCTGCCCCCTCGCGCTCCTCCGCAAGGGAGCAAGCCCCCTTGACCCCATT
>JBGOUY010000244.1:0-6646 GCA_041477795.1 bacterium | reverse complement strand
GCCGGCGATGTCCGGCGCGGAGCCGTGCACGGGCTCGTACAGGGCGTGCCCATCGCCCAGGCTGGCGGAGGGCAGCATGCCGATGGAGCCGGTGAGCATGGCCGCCGCGTCGCTGAGGATATCCCCGAAGAGGTTGCCGGTGACGATGGTGTCGAATTGCTTGGGCGCGCGGATCAGCTGCATGGCCGCGTTGTCCACGTACAGATGGCTCAGGCGGACGCCGGGGTACTGCGGCGCCAGGCTGTCCGCGATCTCCCGCCACAGCACGGACACCTCCAGCACGTTGGCCTTGTCCACCGAGCACAGCATGCCGCGGCGCTTGCCGGCGATCTCGAAGCCCATGCGCACGATGCGCTCGATCTCTGCCTCGGAGTAGACCATCGTGTTCACGGCCACGCGCTTGGGGCGCTTGCCGGAGATGCCGCGCGGCTGGCCGAAGTAGATGCCGCCGGTCAGCTCGCGGATCACCATCAGGTCGCAGCCTTCCACCACCTCGCGCCGGAGGCTGGAGGCCTCCACCAGGTCGCCGTAGATCTGCGCGGGCCGCAGGTTGGCGAACAGCCCCAGCTCCGAGCGCAGCCGCAGCAGGCCCTTTTCCGGGCGCAGGGCGAAGTCCAGCTTGTCCCACTTGGGCCCGCCCACGGCGCCCAGCAGCACCGCATCGGCGGTGCGGGCGCGCGTCAGCGACGCGTCGGGCAGGGGCGAGCCGGCCTGGTCGTAGGCGCTCCCGCCGATGGGCACCTCCTCGGTCTCCAGTTGCAGGCCGGCCTGGCCGGCCAGCGCCTGCAGCACGCGCAGGCCCTCGCGCGTCACCTCCGGTCCGATCCCGTCGCCGGGCATGACTGCCACGCGCTGCTTCATCTCACTCCTCGCATTCGGGTGCTCGTGTCGTTGCCGGGCGCAGGGCGGCGCGGCGCCCGGTCGCGGGCGCGCTGGCCGCTACTGCGGCGTCGCCGGGGCTCAGTAGCCCATCGCCCGCAGAAAGGTCTGCTTGTCGGGAAAACGACAGAAGGGATTGCGTTCCTTTTCCGTGGCGATATCCGTGTGGGTCGCGTGCTCCGCGTAGTTGTGCCCGGGGAACACCAGCGTCGCGTCGTCCAGCTTCATCAGCTTCTGGGTGAGGCTGAGGTACATGTCTTCCGGACTGCTGCCGGGCAGGTCCGTGCGGCCACAGGAGCCGATGAATAGCGTGTCGCCGGAGACCACGCGATCGCGCAGGTGGAAGCACTGCGAGCCGGGCGTGTGCCCGGGCGTGTGGATGAAGCCGATGGTGACCTCGCCCAGCTCCAGCCGTGTGTGCTCGTCGGTCTTCACCACCTCCGAGACGGGGATGGACAGTTGCTCCGCCTCGGACTTGTGCACGTAGATGCGCGCCTTGCAGTGCTCCAGCAGCTCCGCCACGCCCTCGATGTGGTGGCCCATCAGGTGGCCGCCCACGTGATCGGCGTGGGTGTGCGAGATGAGCGCACCGGTCACGGTCATCTCGTCCTCCTGCGCCAGGCGCAGCAGGCCCTGCACGTCCCACGCCGGGTCCACCAGCAGCACCTCGCGCGTGGAGCGCGATCCGATCAGGTACACGAAGTTGGCCATGGGGCCGGTCAGCACTTGGCGGAAATACAGGTCATCCATGCATCGGTTCCCGTGTGGATCCTCTATCGCGCCGGACAGGCGGCGCCGGACGGGCGGCGCCGGGCCCGCGGAGGGCTGCGCCGCACCCGGCGCCACGATGGTAAGGGATTCGCGCCCCGGAAGAAACCCGGCCGCAGCCGCTCAACCCGGCAACTTGTAGTCTTCCTTCTTGTACGGCTGGCCTTCCTTGTTCGGGTGGTCGAGCGGGATGCGCCTGAGCTGCAGGCGGAAGTCCGCCTTGAGGGTCTGGCCCTCCTTGAACTCCATCACCTTGCGCACGGGCTCCGCGCCCTCCACCCAGGCGAATACGGCGTGGGTGCCCGGCGGGATGTCCGTGACCCGGTACGCCCCGGAGGCGGGCGTGACCGCGTACTTGTTGTTGGGCAGCACCAGGATCGTCGCGATCATCTGCGGGTGGATGTTGCAGAACACCGTCACGATGCCCGGCTGCGTGAAGGCGACCGTCTTGCTCTCCGGGAACTTGTACAGCCCCAGGTCGAACGAGCGCACCTTGGACTTGGACCACACGTTGTGGTGCCAGGGGTCCAGGTTGGGGAAGACCACGCTCTCGCCCATGGTGATGGCCAGCACGCGCGTGGTGAAGGACTTGTCCTTCTGGGCCAGCTCCAGCATCCTGCGAGTGGGCGGTGGGTCGGTGAAGCCGGCGACGAAGACCACGGCGTTGCTGCGGTCCGCCAGATTGCTCTCGCCGAAGAGCCCCTGCTCCCAGAGAGCCACCTGGCCTTCCAGCGTCGCGGCGGGCGCCGACGGCACGGACGCGCCGCCCAGCATCAGCAAGGCGAGCGTGAGGACGGCGGGGGACGGCATTCGCATCGGGAGCGGCTGGGGCTGGCAATGAGGGCATAGGCCGGCTGGGCGGGGGCGCTCCCCGCACCGTCCGGGCGCGGATCCAGGCCATCAGCTTAGGCCATCCCGCCGCCTGCTGGCAATGCGCCTCCGGGGCCGCCTCCTCCGGGGCCTCACGATCGGGCAGCAGCCATGAACCATCGCTTCCGCGACAAGCTGATCGCCGCCTTCCTGGTGCTGCTGCTGATCACGGTGGTGCCCGTGCTGCTGCTGGTCAACCAGCAGATCGAGACCATCAGCGAGGCCAAGATCGAGCAGGACCTGGATGCGACGCGCAAGGTCTTCGAGCGTTTCCAGGAGACTCAGCTCGCCACCTACTCCGAGCAGGCGCGCGCGTTCATCCTGACCCAGCCCGACATCCGCGCCGAGATCGCCAGCGCGGGCGTGGACACGGAGACTCTCTTCGAGCACATCTTCTCCGGCCAGGGCGATGCAGCCGCCGCGGCACCCTCCGGCAAGGGGCAGCCCCGCGCCGAGGAGGGCCCGCTGCACCCGGAAGCCGTCGACCAGCAGAACCGCATCCGCTCGGTGGTGCAGGAGGTGGCGCTGTACAACGACGCGGCCCTGTTCTTCCTGACGGACTTCAAGGGCGACCTGATCTTCAGCAAGAACGCCCAGCCGACGCCGCGCGTCTCCCTGGCCGCCCTGCCGGGGCCGCGGGCGGCGCTGCAGGGGCGCGAGGTGTTCACGTGGTGGGGCTCCCAGGACGAGCGGCTGGCCGCCCTGCATCTGCTGCCCCAGACGGGGAGCCGCCCGGTGCTCTACCGCACCTTCCTCAAACCGGTGGAGTTCGGCGGGGAGGTGAAGGGATTGCTGGGCATCGGCTTCGAGCTCACCGGGGACGACCTGCACCAGATCACCGGCATCACCCAGTCCGAAGTGGCCTTCCTGGCCGAGGGCCGCGTGTACCTGAGCTCCCACGCCACGCTGCCCGCCGCGTCGCTGGAGGCGCTCGTGACGGCCAGCGCAGCGGGTCCCGCACCCGCTGCTGCGCCCACAGCGCCCGCGCCAGCCGCGCCCGCGCCCGGTGCAGCCGTGCCGCGCCCCGCGCCGTCCTTTGCGCCCGGCAACTCAGGCGCCGGGACGCCGGCCGCCACACCGCCTTCGGCGAGCCTTGCCGCCGCGGCTGCGCCAGCCGCTGCGCCGCTGCAAGTGTTGCGCTTCAAGGCGCTGGGGGAGGACTTCCTGGCGCAGCCCGTGCCGGTGCTGAGCACGCTGGGCGAGCCGGTCGGCACCGTGCTGGTGTACCGCTCCAAGACGCGCGAGCAGGCGATCTTCAACCAGCTCCGCCGCATCCTCAACGGCATCGGCATCGCCGCGCTGGTGGTGGCCGCCGGGCTCGCCTACGCCATCAGCCACTCGGTGGCGCGCGTGGTGCGCCAGCTCTTCCACGGCGTGCGCGCCGTGCGCGAGGGCAACCTGGACGTGCACCTGGACATCCGCTCGCGGGACGAGTTCGGCGAGCTGGGCCGCGCCTTCAACGAGATGACCGCCGGCCTCAAAGAAAAGGAGCAGATCCGCAGCACCTTCAAGCGCTACGTCTCCTCCTCCGTGGTGGACGAGCTGCTGCGCAGCGCGGATTCGGTGAAGCTGGGCGGCGAGTCCAAGCAGCTCACGATCCAGTTCTCCGACATCGCCGGCTTCACCTCCATCAGCGAGGCGCTGACACCCGAGCAGGTGGTGGAGTTCCTCAACCAGTACCTCTCGCAGATGACCGCGGAGGTGGAGGCGGAGCAGGGCATCGTCGATAAGTACATCGGCGACGCCGTGATGGCGTTCTGGGGCGCGCCCATGCCCCTGCCCGCCCACCCGGACCATGCCTGCCGCGCCGCGCTGCGCCAGCTCCGCCGCGTGGCGGCCCTGCGCGAAGGCTGGGTGGGCCGGGGCGACCTGAGCCGCTTCCACGTGCGCATCGGGCTGCACTCGGGCGCGGTGATCGTGGGCAACATCGGCTCGGACACGCGCATGGACTACACGATCATCGGCGACGCGGTGAACCTGGCCTCGCGCCTGGAGGGGATGAACAAGGTCTACGGCACGCACCTGCTCATCAGCGAGGACACGCGCCGGCTGCTGGAGGGGCGCTACGTGCTGCGCGAGCTGGACTGCATCCGCGTGGTGGGCAAGTCCCGCCCCGTGCGCATCTACGAGCTGGCGGGCGAGGAGGGCGAGGGCGGCCCGGCCCTGCTCGCCGTGCATGCGCGCTTCGCCGAGGCACTGGCGCTCTACCGCGAGCGGCGCTTCGGCGAGGCGAGCCGCCTCTTCGCCACGCTGGCCGCCGAGGCCGGCGATGGCCCGTCCCGGACGTACCTCGAGCGCTGCGAGGCCTACCAGGCCGCCCCGCCGCCCGAGGGCTGGGACGGCGTCTTCCAGAGCCTGTCCAAGTGACGGCCCCCGCTAGGTCATCGGATTCATGATGTGCTTGCGATAGCCCTCGCGCTGGCTGAGCCGCTGGTACCACTTCTCCACGTGGGGCGCCTTGGGACGCTCGATCTTGAAGGCGAGCCAGCGGTACGCGGAGCAGCCGACCGGGATGTCGCCCATGGAGAACGCTTTGCCGGCCACGAAGTCGGTGCGGGCCAGGTGCGCGTCGAGCAGGGCGATCTGCTTGGCGCTGGCTTGTCGCGCCGCCTCGATCTTGGCCTTGTCCTGCTGCTCGGCGGGCGTGCGGATGAGCTGCCAGAACAGCGGGCTCAGCTCCGGGTTGAGCGTGGTCTGCTGCCAGTCCATCCACTGCTCGGCGCGCCAACGCGCGGCATCGTCGGCGGGCCAGAGGCCCGGATTGCCGTACGTGTGGGCCAGGTAGCGCACGCACACGTTGGACTCCCACAACGTGAAGCCGCCGTCCTGAAGGGTCGGCACGCGCGCGTTGGGATTCAGCGCCAGGTAGCTCACCTCCTGCGTGCCGCCGAACTGGCCGCCCACGTCCACGCGGTCGAAGGGCAGGCCCAGCTCCTCGCAGGCCCAGAGCACCTTCATCACGTTGATGGAGTTCTTGCGGCCCCAGATCTTCAGCTTGCCGTCCTTGCTCATGTGCGCGTCCTCGCAAAATGGAGGGATTGGATGCGGCAAGCCTTGCCCAACTGCGGCCCGGAATGCAATGCGCGAGCGGGGTGCGCAGAGGTCCGTGTTACCGCAAGAAGGAGTACGTCTTACCGTGAGGCAGCAGCCGAATGCGCTCAAAGAACTCGCTTTCTGTAATCTCAGTGGGCCACTCAAGACGAACTGCAATCCGAAACCGGCCAGGCTCTAGCTTTGTAATTGTGAGGGCCCCAAGCTCTCGAAGGCTCACTGCATCTCTGGCCGCTGCCAGTGCCGGGTTTTTCAGTCCGATGTAGTAGCGTGCAGTCGCTTCACGGAGTTCCGGCCACAACATCGCATCGTCCTGTAGAAGGCGCTCAAGCATCTGGATCTGCCGCTTTCCGATGACCCGTTTACGCTTCGACTCCAGGCGGGTGAAAAGCTGGTGCATCAAGTTGCGGTACACCTCTTTCTGCATCTCGCGGCGGATTTCGCCGAGCATCCTGCCTCCCTGCACTTCGACACCCTTGAGGGCAAACAGTAGGAAGGGTGTGAGTTCGTGCTCGCGCTGCCGGGTTTCAGCGAGCGCTTTCAGGTAGCCGGTCTTCTCCTCGTAATAATAGTTCGACATCGCGATGAAGGCGGTCGTGTGCAGCCCCGCCCGCTTGAGCAGCAGCGCCTCCAGAGCGCGCGCCGTGCGGCCGTTGCCGTCGAGAAAGGGGTGCATGGCAGCGAAGTGATAGTGGGCCGCCATGGCCTGCACGATGGGATCGTGGTCGCGAAATTCTGTCTGGATAGCGTGCACCAAGCTGTTGAAAGCGGTCTCGGTTTCCTGGCCCCCGTTGGCGCCCCGGTGCTCCGGGAGTCCGAAGTGTACGTTCTGATCCTGAGATCGGAGCACGCCCGGCGGACAATGATCGTCATCCGCGCCTGCGATGATCCGGCGGTGGACATCGCTGATCAACTCCGCGTTGACCGGCCGGTCGTCCGGAATCGTGGCAATCCAGTCGTAGGCGCGTTTGACGGCGCGGGCTTGGCGTTGTGAGCGCGTGACGAGTTGCTCGGTCGTTCCCTGGATGGCCTCGTCTAGCTCGCGGTCGGTGAACTCGGCGCCTTCGATGCGGGAGGT
>JBGOUY010000110.1:0-12985 GCA_041477795.1 bacterium | reverse complement strand
CGTGATCGTGCTCAGCGGGGCGGGGGGCAACTTCTGCACCGGCGGCGACCAGAAGATCCGCGGGGACGAGGGCTACGTGGATCACCGCGGCGAGGTGCCGCGCCTGCAGGTGCGTCACCTGCACCGCATGATCCGCGAGGTGCCCAAGCCCGTCATCGCCGCCGTGGACGGCTGGTGCGTGGGCGGCGGGCACGTGCTGCACCTGCTGTGCGACCTCACGATCGCCGCGGATCGCGCGCACTTCGGCCAGACCGGCCCGCGCGTGGGCAGCTTCGACGCCGGCTTCGGCAGCATCCTGCTGGCCCGCATCGTCGGGGAGAAGAAGGCGCGCGAGATCTGGTACCTGTGCGAGTTCTACACGGCCGCGGAGGCGCTGGCGATGGGCCTCATCAACAAGGTCGTGCCGCATGCGGAGCTGGAGGCGGAGGTGACCGCCTGGTGCCGCAAGATCCTCGGCAAGAGCCCCACGGCGCTGCGCTTCCTCAAGGCGTCCTTCAACGCGGACACGGATCACGTCTACGGCCTGCAGGCCATCGCGCACGGCGCCACGCAGCTCTTCTACGGCACGGAGGAGGGCCGCGAGGGGCGCGAGGCCTGGAAGGCCAAGCGCGAGCCGGACTTCTCCCGCTTCCGCCGCACGCCCTGGTAGCGCGGCCGCGCGGCGCGGCTCAGCGTGCGGCTCAGCGCCACGACGTGCCGGGCGCAAACTCCGTGCGGGGTGGCGCTGGCCCGGCGGGACCTCTCTCCGGCAGCCTCACGGCAGCCACCTCTCTCCCACGGGAGAGAGGCTGAAGACCCGGCCCGTTGGCCGGTTTGCGACAGCTTCTCCCGTGGGAGCAGGAGGAGTCGGCGTCAGCCGGCGGGGGATGAGGCCGCCCGCCGGATGGCGGTTTCAGCGCTTGCGGCGCGCGGGCAGCGCCTCGAAGTCCGGCGTGCGGGGCAAGGCCGCGAAGACGGCGACCAGCTCCGCGGGGGGCAGCGTCAGCTTGTGCGTATGCAGGTCGAACCAGGCCCCCTCCATGGCGATGGCGGCGGCGCGGGTGCGCTCGCCCGCCGGGCCCAGGCGGAACAGCTCGTGCGCCACGCGCCAGCGCGAGCCGTCCGGCGCCCAGGCCGCCACGCGCAGGTCGATCAGCAGACGGTCCTGCAGGCGCAGCTCGCGGTAGTACTCCGTCGTCTCCTTGAACAGCACCGGCCCCAGCCCCAGCTCCGTGAGCCGCTCCAGCGTGAAGCCGTGCTCGGCCAGGAAGGCGAAGCGCGTGTGGGACGCATAGTCGGAGTACGCCGTGTTGCGCATGTGGCGGTTGGCGTCGATGTCCCCCCACAGCACGGTGTAGGTGCGCTCGAAGTCGGCGGGCGTCATGGGGATGCGGCTCCTGGGTGACCGGATGGAGACGAGGGGCGGCTGGCCGGGCGCGTCCCTCAGGCCGGCGCCGGCCCGCGGGGGCCGCGCAGCCTGAGCAGGGCGAGCAGCCCCAGCAGCGGCCCGGGGGCGAGCAGCCACGTCACGGCCGGCCCCAGCGTGCCGAAGAGCCGGCTCGCCAGCTCGATGGAGAGCACGGTCAGCGCGAACCCGATGCAGTTCTGGATCGTCAGCGCCGTCCCCACGTAGCGCTCCGGGCAGGCGGCCGAGGCCAGCGCGAAGAACTGCGCGGAATCGGCGATGACGAACGCGCCCCACACCAGCAGCCCCACGCCATAGGCGAGCGGGTGCGCCCAGTACAGCAGCGGCCCCAGCACGCAGAAGGCGCCCGAGACCGCCAGCGCCCCGGCGGCCACGCGCAGGCTGCCCAGGCGCAGGCTGAGCGCGCCGCCCAGCAGGCAGCCGGGGATGCCCGCGGCCACCAGCGCGAAGGCGCCCAGGCGCACCGCCAGCGGAGAGGGCCCGCCGCTCCCGGCGAAGAGCGGCGCCAGCGCGGCCCCGGCGAAGAGGGGCGCCAGCGCCCAGGCCGCGTACAGCTCCCACATATGGCCGAAATAGCCCAGCGCCGCGGCCCGGTAACGCGGCAGGCGGAACAAGCGGAACGCCAGCGCCAGGTCCAGCGGCGCCGCCGGAGCGAGGTGCGGCCCCTCGCCCAGCGCCAGCATCAGCAGCCCGCCCGCCACGGCCAGCGCCGCGGCCGCGGCCAGCACGGCCTGCCAGGGCAGCGCGGCGCCCAGCCCCGCGAGCAGGTAGGCCGAGGCGGAGCCCAGCGTGCCCGCCGCCAGCATCCAGCCCAGCACGTAGCCGGCGCGCCCGGGGAACCAGCTCACCGCGATCTTCATGCCCACCGGGTACACCCCGGCCAGCGCCACGCCCGTCGCGAACCGGCACGCCAGCGCGGGCGCCAGGGCGTCGGAGGCGGCGAAGCCGGCCGTGCCGGCGGCCGTGGCCAGCGCGCTGAGCAGGAAGACCCAGCGCGGCGGATAGCGATCGGCCAGATTGAGCAGGGCGAAGCCCAGCGTGCCCAGCAGGAAGCCCGCCTGCACGGCGGAAACCAGCAGCCCCGCATCCTCCGGGCGCAAGGCCCACGCCGCGCGCAGGGCCGGCAGCACGGCGCTGCTGGAGAGCCAGGGGCTGATGCCGCAGGCCTGCGCCACGACCAGTCCCGGCAGCACCCAGCGCGGCGGCGCGGCTGCGGGCGCAGCCGGGAGGGCGGCCGCGCTCAGGAGTACCTCCGCTCGCGCTCCTCCTCACGCTCGCGCTCGATCTCCGCCAGCCAGTCGCGGCGTTTGCCGACGCGCCCCTGGAATTCGGCGAAGACGCGCGTGGCCAGCTCCAGCGCGTGCTCCGGGCCGCGCTCCTGGGCCGCGAGCTGCACGTCCACCTGGTGCCGCGCCATGGGGAAGTCGGTGTTCAGCACGACGTCCGGGTGCAACTGGTGCTTCTTGAGGAAGGCCAGCAGGTCGGCCACGGTGCAGTTGTACTGCTTGGCGATGCGGTTGCCGTTGACGAAGCGGTATTCGCCCTGCGGGGAGAGCCCCAGGTAGTACCAGCAGAACACCTCGAACGGATTCTCGAGCTTCATGGGCGGGCTCCCTCTGGCGCACGGGGTGCGGGGCGCGGCGGCCGGCCGGGCCAGCGCGGAGCCCCTCCGGGCCCGGGAGCGGCGCGCGGCGCTGCCTGAGGCTAACATGGGAGCCGCGGCGAGGCCAACGGCCGCCGATGCAGCGCCAGGGCAAGAGCAAAGTTGCTTGGTCTCGCCGTGGGACCCCACCCCGCACGCCGCCTCTGGCGGCGTGCCGCCCCTCCCCGCTAGGCAGGGAGGGGCTGCAAGGCTCATTTCAAGCGGATCTGCGCAGCCAGGAAGTCCCCCTGCTCTGCCTAGCGGAGCAGGGGGGTTTGGGGGGATGAGGTCCCGCCGAGCGGCGGACAGGCTCGAACGGTGGGCTTGTCTCTCCCGCGACGGAAAAAGTGGAGGGCGGTCAGACCGCCCGGCCATTGCCTGGCGCCGCGGCGCGGCCTATCCTGCCAACGGCTGCCGCGCACGGCGGCGGTGCGCTTGCGATGCAACCGGCTGCGAGGACGGCGATGGGGGAGAGGCTGGCATTCCTGGGCCTGGGCGCGATGGGCGCGCCGATGGCCCGCAATCTGCTGAAGGCCGGCTATCCGGTCACGGTCTGGAACCGCACGCGCGCCAAGGCGGAGGCGCTGCGCGCGGACGGGGCCGCGGTCGCCGACTCGCCCGCGGCGGCGGCCCGCGCGGCGGACGTGATCCTGGCCTGCCTGTACGACGCCCCCGCCGTGGAGCAGGTCGTGACCGGCCCCGGCGGCCTGCTGGAGGCCCTGGTGGCGGGGCAGGTCTTCATCGACCACACGACCAACAGCCCGCCCGTCTCCCAGCGCCTCGCCCGGCTGCTGGAGGCGCGCGGCGCCGCCATGCTGGACGCCCCGGTCTCCGGGGGCGACGTGGGCGCGCGGGCCGGCACGCTGTCCATCATGGTGGGCGGGCCGCCGGCCGTGTTCGAGCGCTGCCGGCCGATCCTGGCCGCCATGGGCCGCACCCTCACGCTGATGGGCCCGCAGGTGGGCGCGGGCGGTCACGCCAAGCTGGCCAACCAGATCATGGTCGCCGTGCACCTGGCCGCCATGGGCGAAGCGCTGGTCTTCGGCGCCCGGGCCGGGCTGGACCTGCAGCGCCTCGTGACCGCCCTCGCGGGCGGCATGGCCAACAGCGCCGTGCTGCAGATGAAGGCGGACAAGGTGCTGCGGGGCGACTTCGCCCCCGGCGCCGAGGCGCGCGTGCACCTCAAGGACCTCACCTACATCCACGAGGCCATGCAGGCGCTGGGCATCTCGCTGCCGCTCGCCAACCTGCTGCGCGACCTGTTCCGGCAGACCGTGGACGCGGGGCTGGGCAAGCTGGACCACAGCGCCGTGGTGCAGGTGCTGGAGCGCGCCGCGGGCGTCCAGGCGCGGCGTTGAGGGCGACCCCGCAGCCGCGGCCGCGGCGAGCCCGCGCGGCGGCCGGGGCCCCGGCACACACAACCGCTTGCCTTTTACGCCCCGGTGCTGCACCATAGCGGCGCTTTATTTAGTTGTTTCAGCCGATTAGGCCGTATTGGCGACACTCCCCGCGGGCGAGCCACGACGGTCTGCGTCACGGCTGATATTTCGGGCTTCGGATTCACCTGCGCCTGATGGTCCCAGATGGCTCTGCTGGGTGGATGGCTCTCCGCAGCCAACCGGGAAGAGCGCGCCGTGCTGCGCGCGCTGTCTGACCTGAGCGATCGCAAGATGCCGGTGCGCCTGGAGGTGGAGGCGTCCGGCATCAACTTCTTCACCATCGTCTCCCTGCGCAAGAACGCCCTGCTGGTGGCCCGGCCGCGCAGCCTGCGCGGGGGGCTGGAGAAGGACAGCGTCGTGCGCCTGACACTGCCCAACCACGGGCGCAAGCAGGTGCGCACGACGGTCGTCGTGCCCAAGCTCAAGCTGCCGATGAGCGTGAGGTACGCGACCATCTGCGCGGTGCCGGAGGCCTTCTGCGGCGTGTGCCGGCGCGGGGCGGACCGCTTCAGCACGACGCGCTTCCGCAACCTGCACTTGCAGTTGCCGGAGGTTCAGAAGACCTACCGGGTGGTGGACCTCTCCAGCAACGGCCTGCGCGTCTTCACGGCGGAGGACAGCAGCCTGCTGCTGTTCGAGCCGGGCAACGTGGTGGAGCGCGCGCTGCTGCGGGTGGGGGAGCGCGCCCGCATCGAGCTGGAGCAGGTGGTGGCCCGCTCCCAGGGCAACCAGACCGTGGGCCTGGAATTGCGGGTGCGGCGGGACGGCACGTCCGAGCGCTTCCTGGTCAACCTGCTCAACCGCCTGGCACAGAACGAACTGCACCGCCTGCAGATCGACACCGCCTAGCCGTGCGCCACTCCTTGGGCTTCGGGTACGTGGGGGAATGTAGTGTAGGGGCATAGCATGCTATGCCCCTACACCGCTTTTGGGTCGATACGCGAGAAGGTCCCCGGGCACTCGACCCGCATTCTAAGCCGTGCCTCAACACTAACCACCCGCGCGACGCCCTCCCCCGCACCCGCCGCCGACCCGCGTGCGGCTCCACCGGCCAGTGGCCGGTGGAGCCGCACCGTGCAGGGTCGCAGCGCCCTCAGAGCTCCCAGCGCTGGCCGGGCCGGTCGAGGGACAGCGTGCCCGCGCCGTGGGTGGCGAGCAGGAAGGCCCCCGTCAGCAGCAGGAGCTCCGTGCGCGGAAACATACCTTTCCCACTCCACACAAGGATGGCCGCGACGGTGAACTCGATCATGTACAGGATGCCCACGTAGCGCGTGAACAACCCCACGAGCAACAACACTCCGCCCCCCAATTCCAATATAGAGACCAGCGGTCCGAAGAACTCCGAAACCGGAATGTGGTACGCGTTGCGGAACGCCTCCACGGCAAATCCCATATTGAAGACCTTGGCGTATCCGGACATCACGAAGATCACTCCCAACAGCACGCGCACGAGGGCGACGGAGACGGAGGAAAGCTGGCTCAGCGACCGCAGCAGGGATTTCATCGGTTGGCTCCATTTTTTCGAGGTGAGTGCTTCCTGGCCGGACGATCAGCCGCCCGGCCCCCGCGGGGTCGTCACGCGGCCCCGCGCACTGTCACTGCGCACTGCCACTGCGCACAGGTGCGGACGCCGCGCCGCGGCTTCAGGCCGCGGCGGTGAAGCGGCCGACCGCCTCCAGAACGCCCGCCGCGATGCGCGCGGGTCGCGTGCCGATGCCGCGGCAGTTGGCCGGATCGCCGGTGGGGTCGATCTCGGCCAGCTTGGCGCCGGCTTCCACGCGCAGGCCGGACCAGGCCAGCCCGCGCAGGATCCCATCCGCTTCCGCCCGCAGGGCCACGTCGTCCACCCAGCCCACCGCCTCCCCGGCGCGCACGGGGGCCAGGATCTCCTGCTCCGTGCGGAAGGTGCCGGCACGGGGCGCATAGAGATAGCGTTCGCGTCCCAGCCCCGCGACGAGGCGGTGGCGGCCCGTGTACGGCTCGCTCGCACCCTCGCTGATGACGGCGCCCAGCCGCTCGCCCCAGTTGCTCTCGATCACCACGTGGCAGTGCACGCCGGCGCGGAAGCCCGGCCCGATGCCGATCACCAGCGGCGCCGCGTGAATCTGCACGGGCGGCTCGCGCCGCTTGCGCATGCGCGCATCCACGAGCACGGCCGGCGCCAGCGGCAGGGGCGCAGCCGGGTCGCCCACCAGCAGCGGGATCACGCCCGCCAGCCCCGCGAGCGCCAGGGCTGCCCCGACCTCGTCGCAGCGCCGCGCGCGCAGGCCCTCCAGCTCCGCCTCGCCCGCATGCACGGCGCCGGCAAAGGACATCAGGCGCCGCATGGCTCCGGGCGTCGGGCTTTCCAGCAGGACGGGGCGGTAGCCCGCCGCTTTCAGCCGGTGCGCCACTGCCGAGCCGATGTCGCTGGCCGACTGGATGAGCTGCACCGATGCGGGCATCGCGGTCGCCTCGCGGCGTGAGGGAGCGGGGTTGGGGGAGCTTGGGACGCCGGAAAGCTTGGGATATACTGTGGGCTGCCGCCCGCCGTGCGGCCGCGGAGCCGCATGGGCCGGCGT
Source organism: bacterium (assembly GCA_041477795.1). Lineage (GTDB taxonomy): Bacteria > SAR324 > SAR324 > SAR324 > JACQKK01 > DATFMP01. The sequence continues at coordinate 5,938 of JBGOUY010000110.1, read as the reverse complement.
TGCCGCAGGGGCCGGCCGATTCGCTGCCAGCCTAGCCCGCGCCTCCGCGCGAAGTCAACTCACAGCACTCCCGTGCCGTCCCGCGCCAACCGGCGCCGCACGGGCCTGCGCACCCGATCCGGAGCCCGTCCTTGCCCACCGCTCTCCCCGCGCCGGCCGACGTGCGCTGGCACCTGGACCCGGCCGAGCTGGGGCTGGAGCGTGCTGTGCTGGCGGAAGGGCCCGCGCTGCTGGCGCAGGGCGTGGCCGCGGGCCTCCACGCCGGGGCGCAGCTCTACGTCTCGCGCCATGGCCGGCCCGTGCTGGAGGCCGCCGTGGGCGAGGCGGCCCCGGGCCAGCCCATGACGGCCGAGCACCTGACCGCGTGGTTCTCCGCGTGCAAGCCGGTCACGGCCCTGGCCATCGCCCTGCTCTACGACCGCGGCGCGCTGGCGCTGGACGATCCGGTGCGGCGCTACCTGCCGGAGTTCGGCGCGGGCAAGGAACGCTGCACGATCCGCCAGGTGCTCACCCACCAGGGCGGCTTCGCGGGCGCCCTGGACGTCCGCGAGCCGCTGGAGTGGGACGAGGCCATCGCGCGCATCGGCGCCTATCCGGCCGAGTACCCGCCCGGCAGCAAGGCGGGGTATCATTCCAGCACGGGCTGGTTCGTGCTGGGGGAGATCGTGCGGCGCAGCGACGGCCGCCCCATCGACCGCTTCGTGGCCGAGGAGGTGTTCGCGCCGCTGGGCATGTCCGCCAGCCGCATGGGCATCCCGGCGCCGCAGCAGCGCACGCTGGAGCACCGGCTGGCCCGGGTGCAACTGGGCCGCACGGAGCGCCCGCCGTTCGTGGAACCGGCGTTCATCGACCAGTTCAACGGGCCGCGCGAGATCGCCCGCGTCAATCCCAGCGGGGGCATCCGGGGGCCGGCGCGCGACCTGGGGCGGCTCTATGAGTGCCTGCTGGCCGAGGGCCGCGGCCCGGAGCGCCCGCTGCTGGACCGGCGCACGGTGGCGCTGTTCACGGCCTGCCACCGCTGGGGCGTGCCGGACCAGACGCTGCTGGGCGCCCCGCTGGCCTGGGGCCTGGGCTTCGGCCTGCACGGCAACGCGGATTACCACCGCGACTATTCGCGGCGCGTCTTCGGGCATTCGGGTATGGTATCCACAGTGGGGTTGGCCGATCCGCAAACGGGGCTGGCCTGCGTCGTCGTCACGACCGGGCTGCTGGACCCCATGACCAACGCGCGGCGCCTGCGCGAGGTGAACGGCACGGCGGTGCGCGCGCTGCGCAGCACATGAGCGCGGCGGCCCGCGGGCGTTGCCCCGGCGCGCGCCACCACCGGTCTACAGTCGACGCTCTCGAAGCGACGGTATGAGGGAACGCAAGGTCAACGTAGGCGTGGGCCTCTCGGTGGACTCCGACACCGCCGCGGCGACCCGCAAGGCCACCCTGGACGCCATGGCTCAGGCCGGCCTGGAGCGGGCGGACTGGGCCGTGTGCTTCTTCACGTCCTCGCACCTCGCGCATGCGGATGCGCTGCAGCGCACCGTGCTCGAGCGGTCGGGCTGCCTGGCCCTGTGCGGCTGCAGCGCCATGGGCGTCATCGGCGGGGGGCGGGAGGTGGAGCGCAAGCCGGGCGTGGCCGTGATGGTGGGCGGCGGGCGCGGCTTCGCCAGCAAGAGCGCCCTGCTGCCGGAGAATGGCGAGGGCCTGGGGCGCTTCGCCGCCCTGGGCGATGACGGCGCGGGGCAGCAGGCCACCGTGATCGCCCTGCCCGATTCCTTCCGCGTGGACAACGCGCGCCTGCAGCGCAAGCTGGCGCAGGAGCTCCCCGCCGTGCCCGTCTTCGGGGCCGGGGCCACGGACGACGGGACGCTGGGCATCAGCCTGCAGCTCGGCATGGAGGGCGTGCGCTCCGCCTCCATCTCCACGCTGGGCTTCTACGGCGACCTGCAGTGCGCGGTGGGCATCACGCAGTCCTGCACGGCCGTGGGCGAGCCGCACTTCATCACGCAGGCCCGCGAATTCGTGCTGATGGAGCTGGACGGGCGGCCGGCCCTGCACACGTTCATCGACCAGGGGCGCGCCCTGGGCCTGGACGACATGCAGCGCGCCGCGCAGGAGCTGCTCTTCGGCTTCCCGCTGGACAGCGAGCGCCCGCGCTTCGTGGGGGAATCGTGCCTGGTGCGGCCCCTCGCGGGGTTCGACCAGCAGAGCCACGGGCTCGTCATCCCCTACTCGATGGAAACGAACACCACGGTGGGCTTCATGCACCGCAATCCGGCCAATGCGGAGCTGGACGTGCGGCGCATGGTGGGCTTCCTGGAAGAGCAACTGGACGGACCGCCCGATTTCGGATTCTATTTCGATTGTGCCGCACGAGGCACGGGACTCTACGGTCGCGGAGGCGTGGACCTGGACGCCATCCACGGGCACTTCGGCCCCTTCCCGCTGCTGGGAATGTTCGGGGGCTTCGAGCTGGCCACGACCCACGGCGCGGCCCACGTCTACACCTACACCGGCGTCCTGGTGCTGCTGCGGGCCGCCTGAGCCCGCATCCGGAGCAGCGCCGGCCCGGCAACCCCCCATCTTGCAGAGGCGAGACCGCATTGCATGGCTGACCGAACCGTCTATTGCGAGGAGTGCGTGGAAGAAATCCCGGCCAGCGAGGTGTACTGGGACGACGGCCGGCTCTACTGCCGCCGCTGCGGGAGCGAGGTCGAACCGCCGGACCGGGACATCTTCGAGGAGATCGTGGACAACCGCTCCGGGTTCCTCTTCCGCCACGCGGAGCTGAACGATCTGGACGAGGAGCCGGAGGAGGAGGTCGTCGAGCCAGACACGGTGCCGGTCGTGGGCCGGGACGAGGAGGAGCCGGCGGCGGCCGAGGAGGAAGAGGAGTCCGGCGAGGAGGCGGAAGCCGAGTGAAGCACCGCCCGCGGCGGCCCAGCGCGCGGGCAATGGCCCCCGCCTGCGGGCGGCCGCACGGCCGCGTCCTGCGGGGCCGGCTGCCCGACCCGGCGCGACCGGCTCCCGCGCGGCCCGGCTCCGGCCTGGCGGTTACCCCGCCATGGTCAGGCCGCCCGAGACGCTCAGCACCTGGCCCGTGATGAAGTTCGCATCGTCGCTGGCCAGGAAGGCGACCGCCCCCGGGATGTCCTCCGGCGTGCCCAGGCGCTTGAAGGGGATGGCCCGCTTGAGGCCCTCCGCGATCTTGGCGCCGGCCTCGCCCGCCCCGGCGGTGGCGGCGAAGAGCGGCGTGTCCGTGGGGCCCGGACAGATCACGTTCAGGTTCACGCCCGAGCGCGCCATTTCCCGCGCCAGCGTCTTGGTGAACGCCACGATGCCGCCCTTGCAGGCGGAATAGACCGCCTCGCCCGAGGAGCCCACCCGCGCCGCGTCCGAGGCGATGTTCACCACCTTGCCGCGGCGGCGCTCCTTCATGCCCGGCAGCACCAGGTGATGCAAGTTCAGCGGCCCGCGCAGGTTGATGGCGATCACCTGGTCCCACAGGGCCGTGTCCGAATCGACAAAGTTGACGACGCGGTCCCAGCCGGCGTTGTTGACGAGGATCCCCGTCGGCCCCGCGGCCTTCTCGAAGGCGGCCACGGCCCCGGCCACCGCGCCATAGTCGGTGATGTCCACCGTCTGCGCGAAGGCGGTGCCGCCTGCCTTGCGGATGGCCTCGGCGGTGGCCGCGGCCCCCGCGCCGTTGATGTCGAAAACGCCCACCTTGCAGCCCTCCTCGCCCAGGCGCAGGCAGATCGCCCGGCCGATCCCGCTGGCGCCGCCCGTGACGATGGCCGCCTGACCCGCTAGTCCTCGCATGGCATTCCTCTGGTAATGGCGTTGCCGTTGGGCGCGCACTCCCCCGGCACGGCCTGCCGCTGCCCTGTGCGGGCCGCAGGCTTGGCTTTTAGCATGGCGGGCGCCGCGCGGTCTAATGGCGCCATATCAGCCGGAGGCGGCCGCGCCGTCCATGCGCAATGTCAAATTCCGCTGCCCCGCGGCCGGCGCTCCCCGGCGCGCAGCCGCGATTGGACCGCGCCGGCCGGCGGGGTAGGCTGAGGCGGGGCAGACTGAAAGCCTGTGAAGCAATCTGGGGCGCCGCCCCCAGACCCCCGGAAGGGAGCAGCGCTGAGGGCTTGCCCGAAGCGCCAACGGCACCGGCCCCTTCACCTCAAGTGCGGGCTTGACTGGATAGCCTGTTGAATTGATGGGTACGTACTTGGAGTGCAGGGGGCCTGCTCCCTGCCGGGATTGTCGGGGGCAGAGCCCCTGACCCGCCGGAGAGCGAAAGAGTCACAAGCATTGCGCTGCCGCTCCGCCACCGAGGACGCCATGGCCGACCCTGCCGCTCCCCCTCTGCCGACCGTGCCGACCGCACCGGAGGCGCCGACGGCACCGACCGCACCGTCCGCGCGAACCACCGCCGCGCTGCCCTCCGGCGATCCGGAGGGCTGGGCGCTGCTGGCCGCGCTGGGGCTGCCGGCGCTGGGATTGCCGGCGGCCGTGCATACCGCGCTGGGCGAGCCGGGCCCGGCGCAGGGCACGCCGGCCTTCGCTCCGGAGTGGCGGGTGGCTCCGCAGCCGGGCGGCGGCCGGCTGTTGTTGCGTAACCCGCACGCGAGCGGCGACCCTGCCCAGCCCTGGGCGCTGCTGGATCGCCTGGGCACGCTGCACCTGGCGGCGGCCTGGCACGGCACGGCCCTGCGGGAGGCGTGGCTGCGCCTGCCGGGGGCGGGCTGGCTGGCGCTGCGGACGCGCACGGAGCGGCACCCGCTCTGGGGCGAGGCGGACGGGCTGTGGCACCACGCGGGCCCGCCGCAGCCGGCCACGGGCGCGCCCGTGGCCATGCTGCCCGCGCTGGACTACGGAGCGCTGCGCCACCTGCCGCCGCTGGACCGGCCCGGCGCGCTGCCCCCCGGGGCCGGGGGCGCCCTGCTGAACTTCCTGGCCCTGCTGCTGCGCCTGCAAGGCACCGACCGTGTCACTTACCGCGGGCCGTACCCCAGCGACGCCCTCTTCGCCAGCCTGTGCCGCAGCTTCGCGCCGGAGGGGTCCCTGCCGGCCGCGCGGCAGCGCTTCACGCAGGACGTCACCGCGCTGGCCTTCCGCGGGGCGCTGGTGACGAATCCGCTGCCGTGGCGGCCGGCGCCCTTCGCTCCCCTGCGGCCGCGGCCGGAGCTGCTGCTGGAAGTGCGCGACGGCGTGGAGCGGGCCTGGGTGCGCGACGTGCCCTTCGAGCGCGGGCCGCCGCAGTCGGCCGGCGGCGAACGGTCCATCGGCGGCGGGAGGCCGGCCCTGCCGGCCGGGCAGCGCGTCTGGGCGGAGGCGGGCCTGCCTGGACAGGGCGCAGCGGCCGCTGGCTTCGCCGTGGGCCTCGTGCTGTTGGGACGGCCGGCGCTGCGTTTTTACCGGCTGGCGCCCGACGGCACCGTGCGCCAAGCCGCCGCGCTGCAGGCAGACCCGCCCCCGGCCGCCGACCTGCCGCCGCTGGACGCGCGTTGGCGCGAGGTGTTGCGGGCGTGGGCCACGCTGCGCGCCCATGCCGGGCTGGCGGCCGAGGTGGCGGCCGAGCTGGAGGCCCGGCTGGAGGGCCAGGCGCGGGCGCTGCCGCTGCAGTGGGCGCCCCTGGCGCTGCGCATCGCCGCCCTGCAGGGCCCTGGGCTGCGCCTGCACGCGCTGCTGCCGGCGGCCTTCCGCCAGCGCGTGGCGGCCGGGGAGGACGCCGCCGGACTCGCCCTGATGCTGATCTCCGACGTGCTCGAGGCGGCGACGCCGCTCCTGCTGCGGCGGGCGCAACAGCGGCTGGGGGAGGCCCCGCCGCCGCAGCCGGAGGCGCTGCTGGCCGCGGGGCAGGCCGCGCAGGCCGCCGCGCGCGGGCGGCTGGCAGCGGCCCTGCCGCGGCTGCTGGAAGCCCTGGCGCGGGGGGAGGCGCTGCCGGATGAGG